>JAFTEQ010000006.1 GCA_017453565.1 Bacteroidales bacterium | reverse complement strand
TGCTGCTGGAAGGCCGCCTCTCCCAGCTGCAGTGCACCGCCTCCCTTATCCGCCGAAATACCTTCTAGTTTTTGTATGTAGCATTGTATGTTAAAAAGAAAACATCCTTATAATCAGTTGATTACAAGGATGTTTGCGGAGAGGACGAGATTCGAACTCGTGGTACGGTTACCCGTACGGCAGTTTAGCAAACTGCTGGTTTCAGCCACTCACCCACCTCTCCGGAAGGGTTTTAACCCGAAACCCGGCCGGACTGCCCCGGCGCGGACTGCAAAGATAGGAACTTTTGCGGTATCTGCAAACTTTTATCAATAGTTATAACGGTACGCCCGTTCGCCCCGGCGGCCGGGCACCAGCGCCAGGTCCCAGGCATAATCGGCCGCAGCCCAGAGGGTGCGCGTCTTCTCGGGACGATCGCCCCAGCTGTCATAGCCGCCCACCCCGGTCATGGAGTGATCGATGCACACTTCCGTCCACGGCCGCACCGGCACGTCGCACAGGTGGGTCTGACGGCGCAGGACGTTGCGGGCCAGCTCCTCGGAGTGATCCTCGTCCGGAGAGAAGTTGAGCCACTGATAGGGACGGTTCGCCGCTTCCTCGCTGTCGAGGTCTTCGACGCTTTGGCGCAGCACGTTGAATTCGAACGGATCTCCGCCCACGATGCTCAGGCGCCGCCCCACTTCCAGCCAGCGAACCCCCGTGTGGTGCCCCGTTTCCTGAGGCCGCACATAGGGATAGTACTCCGCCCGGGCGCTTGAGTTCCAGACGCCCAGCAGGGCGCTGCTATTGCGGTCGCAGTAATTCTCGACCGGTCCGCGGCCGAAATAGCGGAAGGCATCTTCCTGTACGCGGAAGCGGAACCCGAGCCGGGGGATCTCGATGCCGGACGCCTCCGGGTTGCCGATGAAACGACTGGCGATGCAGAGCACCCCGTCGCCGCGCAGGCGGTAGTCGACCTCCATCGAGCAGCCGTAGGGCAAGGGATAACGCACCTGCACCGTTCCTGCCCCGGCGTCGGCCCGGCACGCCGGCGCCGCCTCGAACGGATGTTTCCAGCCCTGGCAGCGGGCGGGCTCGCCGTTGCCGTAATCGTTGTCGTTGGGTGCCCGCCAGAAATTGGGTTGCAGGCCGAATTCCGGATCGATGAGTTCGCGTCCGCCTTTGCGCCACGTCCGCACCTGTCCGCTGGCTTTGTCAATCGTCAGGCAGACCGATCCGGCCTTCAGGACAAACTGCGTTTCGTCTTCCGTGCATGAAACGCCGCCTTTCGCAGCAAGGAGGGGACGAACCGGCGCCTCCCGGAGCAGGATCTCATCGAAAGCGACCACCTCTCCCCGTTTCAGCGTCTCAAACACAAGCGTATAGAGGCCTCTGCGCCGCATGGACGGCACCCGAAGGGCAAGCGTATCGGCCTCCTGCGGCCCGGTGGCGAGGCGGCACTTCCCGCGGCGGACGCGCTTGCCGTCGCGCAACAGGGTCCAGCGGAAGGCGAAGGGTTCCAGCGAGGTGAAATAGTGGCGGTTGAAGACGCGGAAACGTCCGTCCTCCAAGCGCGTCACGGAGACTTCCTGATAGAGGTGCTGCACCTCGCGGTAAGCGGGATGCGGGTCGCGGTCGGGGTTCACGATGCCGTTGCAGAGGAAATTGGCCTCGGAAGGCACGCCTTCCCCATAGTCGCCTCCGTAGCACCAGCCGCGTTCCCTGTCATAGAGCCCCTGGTCTACCCAGTCCCAGATAAAACCGCCCTGCAGCTGCTTGTGCGCATAGATCTGCGCCCACTGGAGGTCCATCGAACCCGAGGAATTGCCCATGGCGTGGGCGTACTCCGACGGACACACGGGCCGCTCGCTGCAGTGCTCTCCCATGTTGCGGAGCCACTCCGTATCGGGGTACTGCGACACGATCATGTCGGTATTCCACTCAAAATAAACGGGGTACTGGAACACGCTGCCGGAATAGTAGGGCCCGGGCATCCCCTCCTTCCAGGGACTCTCGGCCCGCTCATAACAGACGGGACGGTTCTGTCCGTCCTGCTCCAGGGCCTTCAGTTCCCGGTAGGCATTGTAGAAATTGACCCCGTTGCCGCTCTCGTTGCCCAGCGACAGGATGGTGACGCAGGGATAATTGGCCGTTCTGCGGAACATATTGAGAATGCGGTCGATATGCTTGGGGTACCACTCCGGCTTGTTACCGAGCGTCCGGCTGCGTTCGTAACCCATGGCGTGGGTCTCCACGTTGGCCTCGTCGTACACATAGAAGCCCAGCGAGTCGCAGAGTTCATAGAAATCGCGCCCCTGCGGGTAGTGGCAGGTGCGGATGGCGTTGATGTTGCAGGCCTTCATGAGCAGCAGGTCCTTCAGCAGCTCGCCGCGGGTGAGGTAATGCCCCGTGTAGGGGTTGTGCTCGTGCATGTTCACGCCCTTGAACTTGATGGGACGGCCGTTGAAGAGCAGCAGCTTCACCGGAAGCGCGCCGTCCCGGTCGGGGACGATCTCGGTGCGGCGGAAGCCCACCCGGAAACGGGCGTACTCCCCATTCACCTGCAGCAGAAGGGTATAGAGATTGGGGCTTTCAGCGCTCCAGGGGCGCACGGAGGGGATCTTGACCTCGGGCATTTGTTTCTCTCTGCTGCACTGCGCCTGCGACGAGGCGAGCACGGTGCCGTCGGAATCGAGCAGTTCGTAGCCGCAGCCCACGGGTTCGCGGCTGCGCAGGCTCAGACGGAAGATGCCGTCGCTCAGGTTGTCCGCAAGGGTCGATACCACGCTGAAATCGAAGCCTGAGTCGCTCTTCTCGCTGGAAAGGTACACGTCGCGCTCCACGCCGGAGATGCGCCAGAAGTCCTGGTCTTCCAGGAAAGAGGCCGTGGTGTAGCGGTAGATCCGGAGCACCAGTTCGTTCCCGCCGGGCCGAAGCGCATCCGTGATGTTGTAGCGCGCCAGCGATTTGGAATCTTCGTGGTAGCCCATCTCGCGGCCGTTCACATAGACATAGGTCCCGCTCTTGGTCCCGCAGAGGTTGAGGTAGACCTGGCGGCCCTGCCAGCCTTCCGGCACCGTGAAGGAGGTGCGGTAGAGGGCCGCCGGTACCACGGACGGAAGCCGGGGCGGCTGCGGATCAACGGGGCAGAAATCGTAGACGATATTGGTGTAGATGGGTACACCCCAGCCCTGCACCTCCCAGTTTCCCGGCACGGAAATCCGGTCCCACTGCGGCCAGGAACCCCTCTGCCCGGAGGTGAGGTCGCGCTCCATCTCGCGGTGGTCGTCGTAATAGCGGAAATCCCAGGTCCCATTCAGGCTACGGTAATATTCGCTCTCGCGGAAGCTCTTTTGCAGGGCCTCCACACGGCTGGAATGGAAGATGAGTTCGGTCCGACGGGTCTCGGCCCCCACCGAAGTGACCTGCATATCCTGCCAAAGCGGCAGCGGTTCCGTGACGGCGACGGAGACCAGAAGCGTCAATAAGGAAAGTGTCATGCGCGTGGTTCTGTTTACAACCGTAAAGTTCGCTTTTTTTGCCTATTTTTGCAAAAATGACCACCATGAAAACACGCCTTTGCCTCGCTGTCTTTTGCGCCTTTTTCTGCCTTGGAGCCCGCGCCGCCATTATGGAGATTCCCCTTGCGGACATCGCCAAGAAGGGTAAGGCATTCAAGTCCGTAACGGTGGTGCCGGGCGTGGACAGGGCGGGCAATGCGCTGTTCCTGGACGGAGAGACGCTCTTCGTGGGCGCCGGAAGCACGGTCTACCGCTTCGACGTACGGGAGCCCCGTAACCCCAAACTGCTGGCGGAGTGCCGCATCAAGGGAAAGTGCCGTCAGATAACGGGCGGGAAAGGATACGTCTACGTGGCGAGCCGGGAGACCGGCCTATGGGTGCTCGATGCGCGCCAACCCGACAGCCTCTCGCTCCTTACCCGCTACGACCCCGTGGAACTGGCTACCGGGCTCGACCTTGCGGGCGACGTGCTCTTCGTGAGCCTGCGGCAGAACGGGGTGGAGTTCGTGGATGTGACCGACCCCGCGCATCCGCAGCACATCACGCTCATCAAGACCTCCGAATCGCAGAGCAACTGCTACCAGGACGGCTGGCTCTATTCGGGCGACTGGGGACGGGGCGAGATTACGGTGATCGACGCACACGACTGCGCGCAGCTGCATGTGGCACACATCTGCAAGCTGCAGGGCAACGGAGATGGCGTCCGGAAGCAGGGGCAACTGCTTTTCGCCGCCACGGGGCACCACGGCCGCAACAACGGGCGCAGCACCGAAGAGAACTACGGAAACGGACACGGGCTCGAGATCTTCGACTGCTCCGACCCCACGCAACCCGAGCGGCTTTCGCGCATCGATTTTCCCAAACTCTACATGCGCGGGAGCGATTACTGGACGCCCCGGCCCAGCGGGGACGGGAAGACGGTGTTTGTGGCCGACACCTTCAACGGCCTCTATGCCATCGACTGCAGCGACCCGCGCAAGCCGGCGATCCTGGGACGCATCATCCTGCCCGACAAGAGCCTTCCGGTCCCCAAAACCAGCGATAAGAAATACCTGGAGACTCCCGCTCCGGGCCGGCCGGTGACCTCCGTCGCCGTGGGCAAGGGGGTCGTCTATTTCACCGCGCAGAATCTGGGTCTCGCCGTAGCGGTCTGCAAAAGGGCCAGGCCTGAGCGGATCGACAAGGGTTCCGTCCCCCTGAATCCCGGTTTCCGCGACCCATACGATACACCGGTGGACAGTCATTTCACCGCCTGGCGGCCTGAGGCGCGGGGGCAGGTGCGTTCGGTGGCCGTAATGGGGGACCGCCTGGCCGTGGCCTGCGGCGAGGCGGGTTTCTACCTGCTGGAAGAGGGTGCCGACGGACGCCTGGTCCCCTGTTACCACAGAGCGGGTTTTGCCGGAGACGTGCGGGTGCGCGACGGACGGATCTACGTGGCGGAAGGCCTTGACGGCCTGGGGGTCTACGGCCCGGCCCGGTCGGGAAGAGCGGCTCTGGGCCAAGGGACACCAGGCCTGAAGGAACTGTCGCACTACCGTGTCCGCGGTCCGGGCGGGGAGAAACTCTGTCTCTGGGTTTGGACGCCGAACAGCCGTCACGTGGTGGCAACCGACCGCACGTCGGGCTACTACGTACTGGACAACAGCATCTTCCCGGAATTCAGGCTGTACTTCATCTTTAATGGAGGCTGCCCGGGCTGGGACCGATACCTTCCCTCCGAAGCGGCCTCGAACGGCCTCTGGCCCTTCTCGGTAGCCAATCAGGGCTACCGCTGGATTGATCTCTCCATGGGGGATCCGCCGTACGTGTCCACCATCGACCGGAACAACCGCCCCAGCCTCACGAACGGGGTAACCAATTACCGGAACGGGCTCTTCCTTGGCAGTTTCCCGGGGGAGTTGCGCTTCATCGACCCGGAACGGGCTTTTTCCGGAGAGCGCTGGCCCGGAGTCAAGGGCGACTTTGCCGGCATCCCCGCCTGGGACGGCGGCAGCAGGGTCGCCCTCACCGCCCGCATCGCGCGGGAAGTGCGCCTCGTAGACATGAGCGATGAGCGGCACCCCGTCGTGCTCTGGAAAGAGAGCGTGGCAAGCAACCCCGACCTCGCCGTCTTCTGGAAGGGGCGTCTCGTGGTGCCCTGCGGCTATCAGGGCCTGCTCCTGGAGAAGTGAACCTTTTTCAGATTTTTCTTATCTTTGTGGCCTGGACTGTACTAAAACCTATTGCATGAACCGTCCTATCAATAACGTGTGTGCCAAGTACACACTGGCGGATGAGGTAAAGGCCATGGGCATCTACCCCTACTACCGCCCCATTGAATCGGGCCAGGACCCCGTTGTGAAGATGGAGGGGAAAGACGTCCTGATGTTCGGCTCCAACTCCTATCTGGGCCTTTCCGACGACCCGCGGCTCAAGGAAGCCGCCATCGAAGCCATCCGCAAATACGGCACATCCTGTTCGGGTTCGCGTTTCCTCAACGGTACGCTCGACATCCATCTCGAACTCGAGGAAAAACTCGCCCGCCTGGTGGGCAAACCCGAAGCCATCACCTACAGCACCGGCTTCCAGGTGAACCTGGGCGTGGTGTCAGCCCTGGGCTTCCGCGACGGCTTCATCTTCCTCGACGCGCTCGACCACGCCTGCATCATCGACGGCAGCCGCCTCTCGTTCAGCAAGGTGTTCAAGTTCGCGCACAACGACATGAAGGCCCTGGAGCGCAAACTCCGGCTCGTCGCCAAGCGCGCTCCCAAACTCATCGTGGTAGACGGCGTCTACTCCATGGAGGGCGACATCGCTCCGCTGCCCGAACTCGTGGGCCTGTGCGAGAAGTACAACGCCACCCTCATGGTGGACGACGCGCACGGCCTGGGCGTAGTGGGCGACCACGGACGCGGCACGGCCAGCCATTTCGGCCTCACCGACAAGGTTGACCTCATCATGGGCACCTTCTCCAAGTCGTTCGGTTCGCTGGGCGGATTCATCGCCGGCGAGCACGACATCATGAACTACCTCAAGCACAACTCCCGCTCGCTCATCTTCAGCGCCAGCATGCCGCCGGCCAACGTGGCGGCGGTGAGCAAGGCCATCGACATTATGCTCTCCGAGCCGGAGCGCATCCAGCCTCTCTGGGACCTCACGCACCACGCCCACGCCGAGTTCAAGGCGCGCGGCTTCGATATCGGGCACACCCAGTCGCCCATCATTCCGCTGTTCGTGCGCAACCTGGAGAAGTGCCTCACGGCCGTGAAGATGGCCCTCGACGAGGGCGTGTTCATCACGCCGGTCATCCCGCCGGCCGTTCCGGAAGACTCGGTGATCGTGCGCTTCGCGCTCATGGCCACCCACAGCATGGAACAGCTTGACGAGGCCATCGACAAGCTCACCGGCATCTTCCGCAAACTGGAAATCATTCCTTAAATGGTCATACTCATCACCGGTATCACCTCCGGCTTTGGCAAGGCCATGGCCGAGCGGCTCAGCGCAGAGGGGCATACGGTCTACGGCACCCACCGCAAGGACGTGGAGCCCATTCCGAGCGTACACTACCTGCGGGCGGAAGTCACCGACGACGCCTCCGTGGCGGCGGCCGTGCAGGCCGTGCTCGACGCCGAGGGCCGGATCGACGTGTTCATCAACAACGCGGGCATGGGCATCGGCGGGCCGCTGGAATTCAGCAGCCTCGAGGATGCCAAACGCCAGATGGACGTGAACTGGATGGGCATGGTGCGCTTCCTGCACCAGGTGGTGCCCGCCATGCGGCAGCGCCGCAGTGGCACCATCGTCTGTTTCAGCTCCATCGGAGGACTCATGGGTCTGCCTTTCCAGGGGCTCTACTCGGCGAGCAAATTCGCCATCGAGGGCTACTGCGAGGCGCTCCGCCTGGAACTCCGGAGCTTCGGCGTGAAGGTGGTGGTAATCGAGCCGGGCGACTTCTCCACGGCCTTCACCGCCCAGCGCAAGAGCGCCGACGGACCCGAGGTGCACGCGGCTTACCCCATGTACGCCGCTTCGCTCGCGAGCATCGAGCACGATGAGACCACCGGGCTCAAGCCCGAATACCTGGCCGGGAAGATCGCGCGTATTGTGCGCAAGCGCCATCCGGCCCACAGCTACATCATCGCATCCCCGGTTCAGAAGCTTTCGGTGCTGCTGAAAAAGATTCTGCCGGCGAAATGGTTCGCCGGCATCCTCTCCATGTATTATAAGCTGGGATAGGTCTACTGGACCTTGATCACCTGCGTGATGCGCTCCACCGAGCCATCCGCGTGCACCAGCGTGGCTTCCACGGTGTGGTCGCCCGCCGTGAGCACGATGCTCGCGTCGTTCTGGTCGGTTCCGTCGAACTTCCAGCTGACGCTGGCCGGAGCGGGATCGGTCGAGGGCATGAGCGCGAACTGGAAGGTGTCGCCCACGGCATAACCGGCGGGCTTTGGGTTGTCGATCACCCGGAAACCGGAATTGTAGAAACTGGAGCTGGAGTCTTCCAGGACGGCTCCGATGATGAAGTTAAAGGTTCGGCCATTGCCGTCCTGCGCAGTGGCCCACTTGATACCCGTGGTGGAGTAGCCATTGTACACCAGACCAGCATTCGAGACACCATTCTCCTGATCGTCGATGGCAAAGGGATAGGGCGTGCGGGGTGCTCCGGTCTGATCCACGTCGGTGAGGTTCTTGAAGGCATAGCCGAAGATGATGTTCTTCCCTTCCTCGATCGTCACTGGGTTATCGAGAGGAACCTCCATGATCTTGCCGTCGTATTTCGGATTCTTTACCTGCTGGGTGCATACCCGCTCGCCGTCAACCTCAACCAGCGCCTCGAGCACTTCGACCGCCTCGAAGTAAACCAGGAAGTTGATCTGGGAAATCTTCATGCCCACGTAAGGCGCCAACTCTTCGGCCGTATAGCCCACGGCGGCGCAGGCGCTGGCCGGATCGGACGTGCTCCAGAAACCAAGGCCGTAGCCCGACGGGGCGTTGTATTTCTTGATGGTCACCTTGTCCGCCTCGGCAATATCGCGCAGCACCACGTCCTTGCGCACGCCGCCCGATTTGAGGACGAACGTGGTGGTGTAGACGCGATACCCGCTCTTGGAAATGGTAAGCGTGAGGTTTTCGGTGGCCCCTTCATCGATGGTGATGGTGTAGTTACCGCTGGCATCGGTCGTCCCCTCCTTTTTGGCGCGCTGGCTGATGTGCCGCTGCGAACGAAGGCCCATGATTGACTGGATTTCGGCGTCGTCAGTGACGGTCACCGAAGCGCCCGCTACGGGGTTACCCTTGGTGTCAGTCACCGTCCCGACCACCTTGCGGCTCTTGTCGATGGTGAGCGTAAGCGTCACCTGCTTGTTCGCATAAGCGATGTCGGTGAGGTTGTAGCCGGTCGCTATCTTGCTCCAGTCGACCGAAGCCGGCTTCGACAGGTCGGAGAACTCCGTTTTGCCAGAATTGCCGCCAAAGGGGAACTGATAATAGGAACCGGGGTTCGGCACCGACGAAACGAGGTAGTAGCAGGGATGGTTCGAGTAGGCGTTGATGCTGTTGGTATGTTCCCAGAGGTAACGGGCCGTATAACCGCTGGTCACAAGGTTTTCAGACTGATCTACATGATATACCAGCAGGCCCGTAGCAGGCATGGTGGTGTCGATGTACTTGTCCCAACCCTCGCCGGTACGCACCTCATAAAGGAAGAACTCGTCCTCAACAGAGGTGGGCGTATAGGCCGAGACGTTTTCGGTCACGGCCTTGAGGGTCTTGCTGCCAGGCGTGTTCCACAGCGTGGGTTCCGGGCCCCAGCCCAGCATCAGACGCTCCATGGCGCCGAGGTAGGGCGGAGTGCGGCCGCTGTTGTTGTAGGGGCCGTTCGACATGAGCGAGAAGTTATACACGTCTTCGGCCTGGCCGTTCTCCGAATAGTCGGTGTCATAAAAGTCGGGAAGACCCAGCACATGGCCGAACTCGTGGCAGAAGGTGCCGATGCCGCACATGGCATTGCCTGAAGCCCCCCTGTACTCCGAGGTACAGGCGTAGGATCCCAGGCGGATACCGTTGTAACTGCCTGAACTGAAGCCGGAGGCATGCGGCCAGATGGTGTCGTCGCCGCCATGCTCGGCCTGGTTGTGACCGGCATAGTAGAAGAAAATGTTGTCTACGTAGCCGTCCCCGTCGATATCGTAGTTGGCGAAGTTCACCAGACCCTGGGTGTTGGCCAGGTCGCAGGCTTCCTTGAACGCCTCGCGCGCCGCCTTGTCGCTGATGCGGTTGCCCTGGCTGTCCTTGATGTCCTCGCCGTAGGCCGCAAAACCCTTGCTCACCTTCACCGGTCCGATCACGTCGTAGGTGGGGCGGAACTGGTTGGTGGAGTTTTCCATATAATAGTCGCGCACGGAACCCGTCCCGCCGTTGGCCGAGTAGCCTTCCTGGTTGAGGAGGTTCCAGAATGCCTGCTGAGGCTCGTTCACGGAGAAGGTAAGGTCGGAGAATTCCACCAGGATCACGAGGAAACGGTTGTCTCCCTTGCGCATGTCTGCGGCACGCTTCCCGAGGAGCGCGGCGCGGCGGGCGCGTTCGGCATGGGCCTCACGGATGGCGGCCGCGGACGGCGCGGCGCTGCGGCGCTGCACCAGGTTCACACGGCGGTAGAACCCGTCCTTGTCTTGTTCCACCACATAGCCGTCGGAAGTGGCCCAATGGTAGAATTCGTCACCATGAAGCTGCACGGTGATCGTGCTCCCGTCGGGCTGGGTCAACTTCACGGGATAGGGATAAGCCGGAACGGCACGGAGTGCGGCTGCGCCGAGCAGCAGGGCACTCAGAATCAATATCGCTTTTTTCATACGCTACTCAACTTTTTTGATGACGGCGCCCACCTTGTTGTCGGTAAGCAGCCACACGAAACCGTCTTCCTCCTTCACCACGGTGACGGTGGCAGTGAAGAGCGACTTCAGTTTGGAGGTCAAGTTCTGGGAAACCTGGACATCGACCCGGCTGCCCGCCGTCCAGACGGACGGAAGTTCGGAAAGCTCCAGGAAACGCGCACCCGAGGGATCGAGCAGACGGAACTTGCGCACGCTCCCGGACAGCGTGTTGATCTGGTGCGCATAACGGTCATAGGTCACGTTGCCGCCGGCCCCGTCCACGTTGTAGAGGCCATACACCTTCTCCTGGAAGGCGCCGGAGAGCAGGTCGGAAGGCTGGGTCACCGCCACGTCGACAACCCGTTCGGCCATGGTGATTCGCACCACACAACTGCGGCTTTCGCTGCCGATGTTGAGGCCTCTGGCCTTGAAGACGACGGGCGCTTCGAGCATGCCGGAGCCCGAATCAGGCGTCACTTCCAGCCAGTCACCGCCGATGATGGACGCCGTCCAGGCTTTCTTCTGTTGCTGGACGGTTAGCGTGAAGGGTTCCATACCGGAGAGGGTCACTTCCTTGTCGGAAACAATCTCCCCGATCGCCAACTGCTTCACGCTGGCCGAGATGGCCTTTCCGCCGGACACCACTTTCAGGACGTCCTCGCGGGTGGCCTGTCCGTCGTTGGTATCGAGGTGGAGCGTGACTGTGGTTTCTCCCTTGTCAGCATTGGCTTCCTGCTTCGCGATGTGAAGCCACTGTCCGTCACGCAGGCTGCATTCTATGGGTTTGTTATGGGTAACTGTGAAGTTGATGTCGCCAGCCCAGCCCGTGGCCTCATACTCATTTTTATTAAGGGGCTTGTTATTGATCGATATCTTCAGGATGAGTTCCTCCCCACCTTCCTTGGTAGCAGATCCACCGCAGGAAACAAGGCCGAAGGAAAGCGCTCCGAGCAACAAAAAACAGATTCCTCTTTTCATAATCCGTGAGAAAAATTATACCTTTGAACCGTCAAAGATAGAAAAAATTGTTAAAAACCGCCTATTTCAGCATTCAATATCGGACGCGCTGGGGAGAGAGCCTGACGCTGGAGTCGGATGGCGTGCGCTACCCCATGCACTGGAGCGAGGGCGGCGCGTGGAGCGTGACCATCGCCGACTGCCCCGACAGCCTGCTTGCCGACTACGGCTATCTGGTGATTGAGGACGGCCTGGTGACGCGCACCGAGTGGGACCGGCATCACCGGAAACCCTCCAGGGAAAGGGAACCCCGTTACCTGGACGCGTGGATCGACTGTCCTGTTGCAGGCTGTCCCTTCCCGCGGCGGCATTCCGCCCCGGTTTTCGACCGCCCGGGCTTCCGCTGCGCAGGAACCGCCGTCCCCGTGTTTTCGCTGCGCAGCGCGCAAAGTTTCGGCGTGGGCGAGTTCCTCGATCTCATTCCGCTTGCCGACTGGGCCGCACGTACAGGCCAGCAGGTCATCCAACTGCTTCCCATAAACGATACCTCCCGCCAGGGCGGCTGGGACGACTCCTATCCCTACAGCCCCGTCTCCTCTTTCGCCCTCCATCCCATCTACATGCACCTGCCCGCTGCGGGCGTGCGCCAGGATGCGGTCTACAAGAGGCTGAAGGCCGAACTGGAGGCCCTGCCCGCCCTCGACTATCCACGGGTGGCGGCGGCCAAACGCCGGCTGCTGCACCGGGCCTTCGAGCAGAACGGGGTGCGCGACCTGGCCCAGCCCGCCTGTCGCGCCTTCCTGCAGAAAAACGAGGAATGGCTCGAGCCGTACGCCCTTTTCTGCGCTGAAAGAGACGGCGACGACCCCGACTTCTACCGCTGGGAACAGTACCATCTGGACATCCAGTTCCGGAAGGCCGTGCGCCATGCCCACGACAAAGGCGTCTACCTGAAAGGAGACTTGCCCATCGGGGTTGGGGCCGACAGCGTGGACGCGGCTTCGTTCCCCGAACTCTTCAACCTCGACAGCCAGGCGGGGGCTCCGCCCGATTTCTTCAGCCGGGACGGCCAGAACTGGGGGTTCCCCACCTACAACTGGGAGGCTATGGAGCGCGACGGCTACCGCTGGTGGCGCCGGCGCCTGGAGAAGATGGCCGTCTATTTCGACGCCTACCGGATCGATCACATCCTGGGCTTCTTCCGCATCTGGGAGATTCCGCGTCCGGAAAAGAGCGGACGGGCGGGCCATTTCAATCCGGCCCTGCCCTACAGCAGGGAAGAGATCGCCGCAATGGGCCTTCCCGAAGCAGGGCTCTTCCTGGAAGATCCGCACCGGCCGGGCTTCCTGCACCCCCTCATCAGCCCCGACACTTCCGCCCTCTCGACGGGGCAGAAAGCGGGTTTCGATGCGCTCTACACTGACTTTTTCTTCCACCGGCACAACGAGTTCTGGCGCCGCAACGCCCTGCGCAAACTCCCGACCCTGCTTTCCTGCACGGGGATGCTCGCCTGCGGAGAAGACCTGGGGATGGTGCCCGACTGCGTGCCGGAAGTGATGGAGCGCGAGAAGATTCTCTCGCTCGAGATGCAGCGTATGGAAAAAGGCCGGCCCTGGCCGGTGCTGAGCGTCTGCACCACCTCGAGCCACGACATGGATCCGCTGCGCCGGCGCGACGGGGGCGACCTCAGCCCGGAAGACTGCCGCCGCATCGTGCGGGAACACCTCCTCGCCCCGTCCATGCTCGCCATCCTGCCCCTGCAGGACTGGCTGTCCCTGAGCGGCAAACTGCGCCGGGCTGATGCCGCCGCCGAGCGCATCAACGACCCTGCGGACCCCCACAATCACTGGTGCTGGCGCATGCACCTGAGCCTGGAAGACCTCAATGCGGAGGCTTCCTTCGCAGCAGAAGTGCGCGCCCTCGTGGAAGAGAGCGGCCGCTTATAAATCCGTAGAAAGAATCAGTTCCCCGCCGGGATGCTTGCGGGTAAAGGTGTAGGCCTTGTCGGCCCCCACCACCTCCTGGTCCGATTCGGCCTCCACCTTGCGGGGGTCGATGATGACGCCATGCAGCAGGAAATCCATCTCAATGGCCTGCAGGGCCCGGTTGGCGCTGTCGAGCCGCGTCTGCATGGCGGGGATCTGCGCCTCGCCGGCAAGGATCTCGGCGGAAAGCGAGGCCCGGTTCTGCTCCGATGAGCTCGCATAGCGGGCACGCAGGCTCTCCAGATGCGCATTGTGCCGGGCGATGGAATCGCGCAGCTGACGCACCGTCGTCATCTGGGCGCGGTAGCGGGCCGTATGCGGGTCTTCCTTGGGCGCGTCGGCCAGCACGGCCTTGTTGTTCACCACCTTGCGGTCCGCCTCCGGGTCGAGCAGACAGAGCCGACGGAGCTCGGCCGTATCGACCACGGCGCTGCGCACCGGCATGGGTTCATATTCCAGCACGTAGATGCACACACTGTCGGCCGGGCAGTCGCGATTGGAGGCGAAGATGCTGTAGCGGCCGTCGTCCGTATTGAGGAAGAGGAAGTCGTCGGCGGGCGAGGAATAGGGGAAGCCCAGGTTCTCGGGAGTCCCCCAATCGCCCGTAGACGGGTCGCGGCGCGAAACATAAAGGTCGTATCCGCCCATGCCGTAGAGGCCCTGTGACGAGAAGAAAAGGCGGTCTCCCTGCACCAGGGGGTAGATTTCATGCTCGCCCGAACTGATGGGCAGCAGGGCGGGGGCGGTCCAGGCCGTGTCGGCGAAATGGGTCTCGTAGAGATTGCGCACGCCCAGGGTGTCCACCGCCGAGAAAACCACACTGCGCGACCCCTCGGGCATGTAGGTGGCCGGCGAAGTCCAGTCGCCGCCCAGGGTGTCGAGCGCATTGGGAACGGGATGCCAGGAACGGTCGGGGAGCGGATAGTAGAGGAAGAAGTCCTGCAGGCTGAAGCGTTCGCGGGCCACCACCTTGGGTTTGGAGCAGAACTGCATCATCTGCACCCCGTTGAGACTGCGCGCGAGTTGCTCCTGAATGGAGATGCGGCGGAGCGAGTCGCGGCAGAGGCGCAGGGCCTCGCGGTAGCTCTCCACCGCACCCCTGAAATCGTAGGTCTGCTGACGGTCTTCGCCCTGAATGCAGAGCAGTTCCGATTCCGACAAGGGAAGGGGGCCCTGGGCCTGCAGGAAACAGGCACAAAGCAGGGCGGGCAGGGCCGCAAACAGCTTTTTAGCGAAACAGGTGCGCATAATTCAGCCCCGTAGGACTTGCAAAATTAAGAAATAAGCGCGTATTCCGTTTCTTTCTCCGAAAAAAATCGTATTTTTGCTGACTATTTTGCTGAATTGTAACTCAAAAAGAACGAATAAACATTATGCAAAGCAAAGGAGCAATCAAACTGGTGGCCCTGCTACTCGCCATCGCCTGCATCTGGCAGCTCTCTTTTACGCTGGTCAGCGCCCTTCAGGAAAAGAAGGCGGCTGCCTATGCGGAGAAGTCGGCCGTTGCCGTGCAGCAGACCCCTGCGTTCAACAGGGTTCCGGCCGATGAGCAGGCCTACTATCTCGATTCCGTGAAGAAGGCTGAGAAGCGTTGGTATACCGATTCCATCTCGGCCGAGAAGGTCTATTTCCGCTATACCTACAAAGACGTGAAGGCCAAGGAGATCAACCTCGGCCTCGACCTCAAGGGCGGCATGAACGTGATGCTGCAGGTGCAGCTCGAAGACCTGGTGAAGGCCCTCGCGGGCCAGAACGCCCAGTCGCCCGAGTTCCAGCGCGCCATCGCCCTCGCCAAGGAGCGCGTCGTGGGCTCCCAGTCCGACTTCATCTCGCTGTTTGCCGACGCCTGGAAGGAGACTTCGGGCGGACAGCGCCTTTCGCAGATCTTCGGCACCTATGAGATGCGTGACCGCATCAAACCCGAGTCGTCCGACGACGAGGTGGTCTCCGTCATCAAGGGAGAAGCCGAGAGCGCCGTGGCCAACTCGTTCAACGTGCTGCGCAACCGTATCGACCGTTTCGGCGTAACCCAGCCCTCCATCCAGAAACTGGGCAACACCGGCCGCATCCTCGTGGAACTGCCGGGCGTGAAGGAGCCGGAACGCGTGCGCAAACTCCTCCAGGGCACCGCGTCGCTGGAGTTCTGGACCACCTACGACAACCAGGAGATCTATCCCTTCCTCGTGGAAGCGAACCAGGTGCTCGCCTCGCTCGCCGAGGCTGAAGAGGCCGCGGCCCCCGCTCCCGCCGCCGAGGGACAGGACCTCGTGGCCCAGGAAATCAGCAAGAACGAAGGGGTCGACGAGCTCGCCCAGTACAAGAAGAACAACCCGCTCTTCGCCGTGCTGCAGCCCTCTGAGGCCCGCGGCAACGCCTGCATCGGTTTCGCGACCGTGGGCGACACCGCCAAGGTGAACCGCATGCTTGCCCTCCCGCAGGTGGCCGAGCTCTTCCCCGCCGAATTCCGTCCCATGTGGTCGGTAAAGCCGGCTTCCTACATGCAGAGCGACAACATCTACGAACTGGTGGCCATCAAGGCTTCTTCGCGTGACGGCAAGGCTCCGCTCGACGGAAGCGTGGTCACCGACGCCCGCGTGTCGTACGACAACCAGCGCGGCGGACACCCCAGCGTCTCCATGACCATGAACGCCGAGGGCGCCAATATCTGGGCCCATCTCACCAAGGACAACATCGGCAAGCAAATCGCCATCGTGCTCGACGGTACCGTCTATTCCTATCCCACCGTGAACGGAGAGATCACCGGCGGCAACTCCGAGATTTCGGGCAACTTCGACGTGGAAGAGGCGACCGACCTTACCAACGTGCTCAAATCGGGTAAACTGCCCGCCCCCGCCACCATCGTGCAGGAGCAGGTCGTGGGCCCGTCGCTGGGTGCCAAGTCCATCAAGGACGGTATGATTTCGTTCATCATCGCCTTCCTCCTGGTGCTTGTGTATATGGTGCTTTTCTACCGCGGCGCCGGTCTGGTGGCCGACGCGGCCCTGCTGACCAACGTACTCTTCCTCTTCGGCACGCTGGCCGCTTTCGGTGCCGTGCTCACCCTGCCGGGTATCGCCGGTCTGGTGCTAACCCTGGGTATGGCGGTCGACGCCAACGTGATTATCTATGAGCGCGTGAAGGAAGAGCTCAAGGCCGGCAAGGGTCTGGGCAAGGCCATCGCCGACGGTTACCGCAACGCCTACTCCGCCATCATCGACGGTCAGGTCACGACGCTCCTCACCGGTCTGGTGCTGTTCTTCTTCGGCTCCGGCCCCGTGAAGGGCTTTGCCACCACGCTCATCATCGGTATCATCACCTCGGTCCTCACCTCCATCTTCATCACCCGCCTCATCTTCGAGGCGCGTCTGGCCCGGGGCCGCAACATCACTTTCGAGAACAAGCTCACCGCGAACTTCCTCAAGAACACGAAGATCAACTTCATCGGCGCCCGCAAGTGGTCCTACATGATCTCCGGCGCGCTCATCGTGATCGCCCTCGGTTCCATCTTCTTCAAGGGCTTCACCTATGGCGTCGACTTCACCGGCGGCCGCACCTATGTGGTCCGCTTCGACCAGCCCGTCACCGCAGAGGCCGTCCGCGAGGCGACCAACCGCGTCTTTGACGCCGCAGCCGCAGCAGACGAAAGCGCCCGCGGCGCTTCCGTGGAAGTGAAGCAGTTCGGTGGAGACAGCCAGATGAAGATCACCACCTCCTACAAGGTGAAGGACGAGTCCTCTTCTGTGGACACCGAGATCGAGGGCATGCTCTACGAGGCCCTAAAGGGCTTCTATGTGAGCAACCCGTCGCTCTCCGACTTCGTTTCCACGCTCGACAACCCCAACGGTATCATCAGTTCCGACAAGGTGGGCGCCTCCATCGCGAGCGATATCAAGCGCAACGCCATCATCTCGGTGATCCTGGCGCTGCTCGTCATCTTCGCCTACATCGCCTTCCGCTTCCGCGGCTGGACCTGGGGCCTGGGCGGCGTGGTTTCGCTGGCGCACACGGCCATCATCGTGATCGGCTTCTTCTCGCTGTTCACGGGCATCCTGCCCTTCAACCTCGACGTTGACCAGACCTTCATCGCAGCCATCCTCACCATCATCGGTTACGCCATCAACGACAACGTGGTGATCTTCGACCGAATCCGTGAGAACCGGATGCTGCACCCCAACGACGACTTCAAGGAGACGGTGAACAAGTCGCTCAACGCCACGCTCACCCGTACGGTCAACACCTCCGTGTCGACCCTCCTCCCGATGGTGGCCATCGCCTTCTTCGGCGGCGAGTCCATCAGGGGCCTGTCGGTCGCGCTCATCCTGGGTATCATCATCGGAACCTATGCTTCCATCATGATCGGCACCCCGGTCATGTTCGATGCCACCCGCAAGCAGGCAGCGAAAAAAGAGGCTGCAAAGAAATAAGCGGATTGTTGAAAACTTTTGAAAGAGGCCGGCCGTCGGGTCGGTCTCTTTTGTTATATTTGTAGTGTTATGTCGTTCGTACATCTGCACGTCCATACCCAGTACTCGATCCTCGACGGCCTTTCGGACATCAACAAGCTGTTCCAGCGCGCCGAGGAGCTCGGCATGCCCGGGCTCGCCATCACCGACCACGGCAACATGTACGGGGTGAAGGAGTTCTCGGACGTAGCTAAGAAACACCCGGGCGTGAAGCCCATCCTGGGTTGCGAGATCTACGTGACGCGGCACTACGACCACCGCCTCAAGGACAACGACCACAAGGCCTACTACCACCTCATCCTGCTCGCCAAGAACTACACGGGCTACCAGAACCTCATCAAGATCGTGTCTACCGGGCACATCGAGGGCATGTACTACGGCAAGCCGCGCGTCACGCACGAAATCGTGGAGCGCTACCACGAGGGGCTCATCTGCTGCTCCGCCTGCCTGGCGGGCGAAATTCCCCGCCTCATCCTCGCCCGCGACGAAGACGGCGTGGACCGGGCCATCGAGTGGCATAAGCGCGTCTTCGGAGACGACTACTACCTGGAGGTCATGCTCCACAGGACCGAGGTCCCGGGCATGTCACCCGAGCTCTACGAACGCCAGAAAGAATACACGGCCCGCATCTTCGAACTCGGGGTCAGACACGGGGTAAAGGTGGTGGCCACCAACGACGTGCATTTCGTCCGCCGCGAGGACGGAGAGGCGCACGACCGTCTCATCTGCATCAACACCGGCGTCCGCGTCACAGACGAGAAGCGCCTGCGCTACACCCAGCAGGAGTTCCTCAAGAGCGAGGAGGAGATGGCGGCCCTGTTCCCGGGGCATCCGGAGGCCCTCAGCAACACGCTCGAGGTCCTCGACAAGGTGGAGCGCTACGAAATCAACCGCGAGCACGTGCTCCCCAAGTTCCAGATCGACCCCTCCTTCCTCTCCGGCATCGACGCCGAGCTGGAAAAGTACAAGTCGGTGATTGACGAGGGCCGCTGTGACAAGGACGGCAAGGAGCGGGGCGAGGAGTTCTGCCAGTCGGTGGCCTATCTCTGCCACCTCACCTTCGACGGCGCGCACCGCCGTTACGGCAAGACGCTGAGCGAAGAGCTGCAGGGACGGATCGACTTCGAACTCAAGACCATCTCCCGGATGGGCTTCCCCGACTACTTCCTCATTGTGCAGGATTTCATCAACTGGGGACGCCGGAACGGGGTGTCCGTGGGGCCCGGCCGCGGCTCAGCCGCCGGTTCCGTGGTGGCCTACTGCCTGGGAATCACCAATCTGGACCCGCTCCGCTACGGCCTGCTGTTCGAGCGTTTCCTGAATCCCGAACGCATCTCCATGCCCGATATCGACGTGGACTTCGACGACGAAGGCCGCTACCGGGTCATCCAGTACGTGCAGGAGCGCTACGGGATCGACCACATCTCGCATGTGATCACCTTTGGCACCATGGCGGCCAAACTGGCCGTGAAGGACGTGGCGCGCATCAGCGACCTGCCCCTGCCGGAATCGAACCGCCTCACCAAGCTCATCCCCGACAAACCCATCGTCGTCAAGGAGAACGGGGAGGAAGTGGAGTACAAGCCCACGCTCGCCAACAGCATCAAACTCATCAAGGAGCTGCGCGAGGAGTACGAGCATGGGGAGCCGCTCGTGCGCGAGGTGCTCGAGTACGCGCTCCAACTTGAGGGCAGCATCCGCCAGACCGGCATCCACGCCTGCGCCATGATCATCGGACGCGGCAACCTCACCGACTACATCCCCATCACCACCGGCGTGGACAAAGCCACGGGGCAGGAAGTGTGGGTGAGCCAGTACGAGGGTAAGCTCATCGAGGACGTGGGCATGCTTAAGATGGACTTCCTGGGGCTCAAGACCCTTTCCATCATCAAGCGGGCGCTCGAGCTGGTGAAGAAGCGTTTCGGCAAGGAAATCGACATCGAGCAGATCCCCATCGACGATCCGGCCGTATACGAGCTCTATTCACGGGGCGACACCAAGAGTATCTTCCAGTTTGAATCGGCCGGCATGAAGGAATGGCTCATCAAACTGCATCCCGAACGTTTCGAGGACCTCATCGCCATGAACGCCCTCTACCGGCCGGGCCCCATGAACTACATTCCCGATTTCGTGGCCGGCAAGAACGACCCGTCCAAGATCCACTTCGACCTGCCCGCCATGGAGCCCCTGCTCAAGGAAACCTATGGTGTCACCGTCTATCAGGAGCAGGTGATGCAGCTCTCGCAGGAACTGGCGGGCTTTTCCAAGGGCAAGGCGGACAAACTCCGCAAGGCCATGGGCAAGAAGCAGAAAGACGTGCTCGACTCGCTCAAGGACGCCTTCATGACGGGCGCCCAGGAGCGCGGGTTGCCTGGGGAGACCCTGCACAAGATCTGGTCCGATTGGGAAGCCTTCGCCAAATACGCCTTCAACAAGTCGCACGCCGCCTGCTACGCCTGGGTGAGCTATCAGACCGCCTGGGTAAAGGCCCACTATCCCTCTGAGTTCCAGGCATCCAACCTCACGCAGCAGTCGTCCAACATGGACGAGATGAAGGAGATCATGGCCGACTGCAAGAAGGGTGGCATCCGCGTGCTGAGCCCCGACGTGAACGAGTCGGACGCCCAGTTCTCGGTGAACCGCGACGGCGACATCCGCTTCGGCCTGGGCGGACTCAAGGGCTTCGGCGACAACGTGGTGGCCGCCATCCTTGATGAGCGCGGGAAGAACGGCCTTTTCGCCGACGTCTTCGACTTCGTGGAACGCATGAACGGCAAAGTGAACCGCAAGGCGCTAGAAATCCTGGTGCTTTCCGGCGCGTTCGACTCCTTCGGCTTCAAACGCAGCCAGTATCTGGCTCTCGACGCCTCGGGGAAAAGTTTCCTCGATGAGCTCGCGGCCTACGCCGAGCGTTTCGGGCGCGACAGTTTCGACTCTTCTGCCTCCCTCTTCGGTGAAGTGGAGGAACTCAAACCGCAGCGGCCCCAGCCGCCCGTGTTCGTGGGCGAGGAAGACACGCTCTTCCTCCTGCAGCAGGAAAAGGAATACGTGGGCATGTACCTGTCGGCCCATCCGCTCGACCGCTACTCCTTCGAAATCAAGCATCTCGCCTCCTGTAAGATCTCAGACCTTCAGGAGCACATCGACCTGGCCGAGAAGGAGGGGAAGAGCGAGAAGACCAGCATCGCCGGCATTGTCACTGAAGTCAAAACCCTGGTCACGCGCGGCGGCACGCAGGGAGCGCGCATCACGCTCGAAGACTATAGCGGCAGCTACGAACTAGGGCTGTTCGGTAAGGATTACGAGGCCTTCATGCCCTATCTGCAACTCCACGCCCTCATTTTCCTCGACGGCGAGATCGCCCCGCGCTTCCGCCCCAAAGCGGAGGACATCGCCGCCGGGAAGAGGCCTGGCTACACTTACCGCATCAAAGCGGTGTCCCTGCTCGGAAACGTGAGCGCCGAGCGGGTGGAGCGCCTCACGCTCCAGCTCGACTTCGCCCGTTTCGACGAGAAGTTCCGCAAACGTCTCACCAAACTTCTCGCGGCACACAAGGGTCCGACCCGGCTCTACATGCTGGTCTACGACCGCGGCACAGGCTATCGGATCGAGATGGAGTCAAAGAAAAACCCAGTTGCCGTGAGTTCCGATCTGCTGAACGGCCTGGAGCAACTGGGCATTATCTACACGGTCGCCCAAAAGGGCGGCGCCTGATCTATTTCGCCAGCTTGAATCCGAGACGGAGTCCGTCCACCTTGCTGGTCAGCGAGGTGATGGCGCTGATGGTGCTGTTGCCGGTAATCTTGCCCACCACGGCAAGCACCTTCTGCACGAAGGTGAGGTATTTGCTCGACTCGAACACAATCTCGCAGCCGCTGGCATTGCCCTTCACCACGCCGTCCATCTGCAGGAAGCTGTAGACTTTACCGAACTTGAGCGTCACGCCCGAGCCCTCCTGGGTCCAGGTTCCGCTGATGGTCTTTCCGTTCGCCGTGGTGATGGTGAAACGGTAATCGGAAGAGAAGGTGAACTTGGCCACGCCCGCCTTGATGCCCACCTTGGCGAGGGCCTCGTCGGCCTTGGATTCCACGGAAGAGGCGGCGGCCTTTGCGGCCAGGTTGGTGAGGGCATCAGAGCTTGAGAAGTCGGTCGCTACGCCTTTGTAGACCCAGGTGCCGGGGAGGCTGACGGTAGTAAGCGAGCCAAGGGCGTCGCCCAGCAGGTCGGTCACGGCGGAGGCGCCGGCCGAGCCGGCCACATTCTTAAGGGCGTCCAGGAAGCTCTGGGCGCGGCCTACCGATGCAACCAGCACCAGCGCGGCCAGAGAAACAAGAATCTTTTTCATATACATTAAAGAATTAATTGTCTGATGTTTGGGGCTCTTCCTCAGGCCAGCCCTGGGCCGTTACGGGCAGTTCGGCTCCGGTGGGCAGAACCAGGGTCGCGCCCACCTCGGGCTGGGCCAGATGGCCGATCACGTCGAAGGTGGGGAATTCTTTGCGGAACTCCTCCAACTGCAGGATGGGGATGGTGAACAGGAGCCGGCAGTCGTCTCCACCGTTGAAGGCGGCCGACACGGGATCGATGTTGAGTTTCTTCCCGAGTTCGAAGGAATTGCCCTCGAAGGGAATCTTTTCCGCATAGACTTTGACGCCGAGCCCGGTCTCACGGCAAAGACGCTTGAGCGCGTCGGAAAGGCCCCGGAACACGAAATAGCCCGCAGAGGGGGCCACGTGACCCGGTCCGAGGCGTTCCGGAATCCCGGCCTCGAGTTCGGGCTTGAGGTACGAGCCCACAATCATCCGATAGGGCTCCAACTCCTTCATTTTCCGCTCCAGCGCCTGCTGCCCCAGGTAGGCCGCGCCCAGCGCCCCGCTTACGCAGACCAGGTCTTTGCTGCGTGGCTTGGGGTCGAGCCGTTCGGCCAGACGGCCGCGGTAACCGGTGGCGCACAGACTGATGGCCAGGCCGTTGAGCGAGGGGGCCAGGTCGAGGTCCACCTGGGTGAAACCATGCTCTTTAGCCGCCGTCACCAGCCCCGTCCAGAGTTCGCGGATCTGCTCGAAATCGAGTTTGGAAGAGATGCCGAGGCGAACGCCCAGGGACTGGGGGACGGCGCGCTGCGCATAGAGCATCCCCGTCACCACAATGGCGCTTTTGTAGCCCAGATGCTTGAGCGGGAAATACTCCAGGTTGAAGTCGATCCCCTCCAGCAGCAGGGCCTGTGCCGTGTGCACCGTGCAGTCATCGGCGGGAAAGGAGAGGCGCTCCCCGCGCGGGAAGCCGCAGCCTTCGTAGAGTGCGTCGATGGCCCGGATCTTCCCCAGGCTGGAAAAGCTTCTGTTCTCCATCTCTGTCGAGTTTGCGCAAAATTACATAAATTTGTGCCGATAACCTTTCGTCTCATGAAAAAATTCGCGTTTTTCCTGCTCTCTCTCCTTTGTCTGACGCTTTCCGATGCTGCTTGCAAAGATCCGGCACGTCTCAGCGTGCTTTCCTTCAATGTCCGCCTGGGCGTCGCCAAAGACGGCCCCAATTCCTGGGAGTTCCGGCGTGACGCCGCGGCCGAAATGATCGGTGACCGGAAGCCCGACCTTTTCGGCGTTCAGGAAGCCTACGATTTCCAGGCAGCCTACTTCCTGGAGCGGCAGCCCGACTATAAGTATATCGGCGTAGGCCGCGAAGACGGAGTGTCAAAAGGAGAACAGATGGGTATCTTCTACCGGAAGAAGGACCTGAAGCTCATCAAATGGGGGACCTGGTGGCTCTCGGAGACGCCGGACATCCCCTCCCGGGGCTGGGACGCCCGTTGCCGCCGCACGGCCACCTGGGCCCTGTTCAAAGACCGCCGGAGCGGACGCAAGTTCTTCATGGTGAACACGCATCTTGACCACAAAGGCAAAGTGGCGCGCGTGAAGGGCCTCCGGCTCGTGCGCGAGAAGATCGCCGCCATGAACCCCAAGGGCTGGCCCCTTGTGCTCACGGGCGACTTCAACCTCCATCACGACAGCGAGACCATCGTCGATTTCAACAAGGTGATGCAGAATGCGCGCGATGTGGCGCAGCAGGGCGACCGCCACGGCACCTTCCACGGCTGGGGCCAGCGAGGCCAGGAGCCCATCATCGACTATATCTTCTTCTCCGGTTTCCGCAGCTGCCTTCGCTTCGAGACCGTTACAAAAGAATATAGTGGCCGGAAATACGTTTCCGACCACTATCCCATCCAGGCAGAACTGGAATTCTAGCCGCTAGAGCTTGCGCAGCAGGTTGTTGAGGTTCACCTTGCTGTCGATGAGGGCGCGCAGTTCCGTAATGGGGACGCGCTCCTGGGTCATCGTGTCGCGGTCGCGCACGGTGACGCAGCGGTCCTGCAGCGAGTCGTGATCGACCGTGATGCAGAACGGGGTGCCGATGGCATCCTGCCGGCGGTAGCGCTTGCCAATGGAGTCTTTCTCCTCGTACTGGCAGTTGAAGTCGTATTTCAGCAGGTCCATCACTTCCTGGGCGAGTTCGGGCAGGCCGTCCTTCTTCACCAGCGGCAGCACGGCGGCTTTCACCGGAGCGAGCGGGGCGGGCAGGCACAGCACCACGCGGGTTTCACCGTTCTCAAGCTGTTCCTCCTTGTAGGAATGGGACAGCACCGCCAGGAACATGCGGTCTACGCCGATCGAGGTCTCCACGCAATAGGGCACGTAGCTTTCGCCCGTCTCGGGATCGAAGTACTGGAGCTTGCGGCCCGACAGCTGCTGGTGGTTACCCAGGTCGAAGTCGGTGCGGGAGTGAATGCCTTCCAACTCCTTGAAACCGAAGGGGAAACGGAACTCGATATCGGTGGCTGCATTGGCGTAGTGGGCCAGTTTCTCGTGGTCGTGGAAGCGGTAGTTCTCCGCGCCCATTCCCAGATTCACATGCCATTTCATACGATTCTCCTTCCATTTGGCGAACCACTCCATCTCGGTGCCCGGACGCAGGAAGAACTCCATCTCCATCTGCTCGAATTCGCGCATGCGGAAGATGAACTGGCGCGCCACCACCTCGTTGCGGAAGGCCTTGCCAATCTGGGCAATACCGAAGGGGATCTTCATCCGCCCGGTCTTCTGCACATTGATATAGTCGACAAAGATGCCCTGAGCCGTCTCGGGGCGCAGGTACACGGTATTGGCCTCGTCGCCCACGCTCCCGAACTGGGTGCTGAACATGAGGTTGAACTGGCGCACGTCGGTCCAGTTGGCGGTGCCGCTGATGGGGCAGACAATGCCGCAGTCGAGGATGATCTGCTTGTATTCGGCCAGGTCGTTCGCCTTTTCGGCGGCCACATAACGGTTGTGCACTTCCTCGTAACGGGCCTTCTCACGCAGGATATTGGGGTTGGTCTCGCGGAATTTGGCCTCGTCAAAGGCCTCGCCGAACTTGCGGCGGCCCTTCTCCACCTCCTTGTTCATCTTCTCCTCGATCTTGGCGAGATAGTCTTCGATGAGCACGTCGGCGCGGTAGCGCTTCTTGGAGTCCTTGTTGTCGATGAGCGGGTCGTTGAAAGCGGCCACGTGGCCCGATGCCACCCAGGTCTTGGGATGCATGAAGATGCCCGCGTCAATGCCCACGATGTTCTCGTTGAGGCGGGTCATGGCGTTCCACCAATACTGTTTGATGTTGTTCTTGAGTTCCACGCCCATCTGGCCGTAATCGTAGACGGCCGCGAGCCCGTCGTAGATTTCGCTCGACGGGAAAATGAATCCGTACTCCTTGCAATGCGCGACGAGTACCTTGAAAAGTTCGTCTTGAGTCATAATGTGCAAATGTAGTTATTTTCTCTCTATTTCCGCCAGCAGCGGGGCCACGAACGCCCGTCCGGCCACCTGCGGATGCGGCAGGGTAAGTTCGGGCGTAGACATCTCCAGCCGTCCGTAGCGCAGGAGATCGATGTCGATGATGCGGCTGTGGTAGATGCGTCCGCCGTCGGGACCGTACTCGGGCGCGTCCCTGCGGCCCATCTCCCATTCAATCTGTTTCACGGCGCGGAGGATGCACAACGGCGCACGACGGGTGCGGTAACAGACCACCGTATTGAGAAAGGCCGGACCGTCGAAACCCACGGCCTCGGTCTCCGCCACCGAAGACTGCGCCAGACGCGGCCCGAACAAGGCGTCAAGCCGCTCCAGGGCCGTTTCGAGGTTGGCCCGGCGGTCGCCCAGATTGGATCCCAGCAGCAGATAGAGTTTCGGCATGGGGCTAAAATTCGGGGTCCAAACCCAGCGCTACGCGCGCTTCGTCGGACAGCATACTCCGGTCCCAGACCGGATCGAACGTGAGCTCGATCTTGCAGCCCGACACGCCCGGGGTGAGTTTCACACCGTGTTCCACCTCCGCCAAAACCTCGTCGGCCATGGGGCAGTTAGGCGCGGTGAAGGTCATCCTGATGGAGACAAAGCGCTTTTTATCTATGTGGATGTCGTAGATAAGCCCCAAGTCGTAGATGTTCACGGGGATTTCCGGGTCGTAGACCTGCTTGAGCGCCAGCACCACCGCCTCGTAGAGCGGAGCGAGTTCCTTCACATCTTCCGGAGTCAGTATTTCTTTGTCTTCCATTGTCTTAACTCATTTGTGCCTTCGCTTCCGCACGGATACGGGCAATCATCGACGAGAGTCCGTTCGCCCGCGTGGGCGAGAGGTTCTCGCGCAGACCGATGGCTTCTACGAACGAGAAATCGTCGGAGGCGATTTCCTCCGGCCGACGGCCCGAGTACACCCCGATGAGGAGGGAGATGATGCCCTTTGTGATGATGGCGTCGCTGTCGGCCCGGAAATAGAGGCGGCCGTCGCGCAGCTCCGTATCGAGCCAGACCCGCGACTGACAGCCTTCGATAAGGTGTTCGTCGGTCTTATGTTCCACGGGGAACGCTTCCAGGTCCTTGCCCAGTTCAATGAGGTATTCGTATTTGTCGAGCCACTCGTCGAACAGGGAGAACTGCTCGACAACGGCGGCTTTTGCTTCTTCCAGACTATCCATCAGCGCAACATTCCTATGGCCTTGTGAAGGCTCTTGATAAAGGTTTCTGCCTCCTGCAGGGTGTTGAAAGGCGCGAACGAGGCGCGCACCATGCCCGTCACGCCAATGCGGCCCATCAGCGGCTCGGCACACATCTGGCCGGAGCGGACGGCAACGCCCATCTTGTCGAGCAGCAGGGCCAGGTCCTCATGGTGCACGCCTTCTATGGAGAAGGAGAAAATGGGGACTTTCAGGCTCCGGTCGGAAGGATTTCCGTAAAGCCGAAGTCCCTGTATGGCAAGCAGTTGCTCCCACACATAATCGCGCACAGCCAGCGCGTTCGCCAGCATTTCCGGGCCCCGGAGCTCCTGCAACAGGCGCAGGGCGGGAACCAGGGTGGGCACGCCAGAAAGATTCTGCGTGCCGGCTTCGAAACGGTACGGGGGTTCGGCCCAGGTTGAGCCCTCCCAACGCACGTGGTCGATCATCTCGCCGCCACCCATATAGGGAGGCAGTTCGTCCAGCAATTCCGCGCGCGCCCAGAGCACGCCCGTTCCCGGAGCCGCATAGATCTTGTGGCCCGAGAAGAAGTAGTAGTCCGCCCCCATCTCGCACACATTCACATCCGCATGCACGATGCCCTGCGCGCCGTCTACCACGACGCGACAGCCCGCGCGGTGGCAAAGGGCGGCCATCTCCGCAATGGGATTAATTAGGCCTAACACATTGGAAATGTGCGCAATACAGAACAGCTTCGGGGCTGCCTTCAGAGCTTCCTCCAGACGCGTGAGGTTGTAGCTGCCGTCTTCTTCGACGGGAAGGACCACCAAGCGGGCTCCCGTACGTTCACACAACATCTGCCAGGGGACAAGGTTGGAGTGGTGTTCGCTTTCAGCCACAAGGAGGCAGTCGCCCGCGCCGATATACGGCTCCGCAACACGGTGACCGCCTTCAATACGGGATTGTCCCAGGCAAGTGGCCAGCAGGTTTGCTGCGGCTGTAGCGCCGGGAGTGAACACGATCTCGCGCGGAGAGGCGGCGCCAAGGAACGAAGCAACGGTGGCCCGGGCTTCTTCAAAGGCTGCGGTGGCCTGCTGGGCCATGTAGTGCACGGCGCGATGCAGGTTGGCGTTCTTCCGAAAAGACACTTCTTCCCAGCAACGAACGACCTCCAGCGGACGAAGCGAAGTGGCCGCATGGTCAAGATAGACCAGCGGCTTTCCATAGACCGTTTCCTCCAGTTGCGGGAAACGCTTTCTCGCCTGCTCCAGCGTCATGGGATACTCTTTTGCCTGTTCAATCGGGACCACGAAATTAGGAAATATTTCTTACATTTGCTCCTGCTATGATCGATTATATCAAAGGAAAGATTGCCGAACTCAGCCCCACACGCGTGGTGGTGGAGAACCAGGGCATCGGCTACGGGCTGGAGATTTCGCTCCAGACCTACACGCGTTTGGAGAAAGTGAGCGATGCCACACTCTATGTGCAGCGCCAGGTCAACCAGCGCGACGGCACGGAAGTATCGTACGGCTTCGCTTCCAAGGAAGAGCGCGAACTCTTCTGCCTCATCACCGGAGTGTCCGGAATGGGCGCCGCCTCGGCGCGTATGATTCTCTCGTCGCTCTCGGCCGACGAACTGCGCGACGCCATCCTTTCCGAAAATCTGGCACGACTCAAATCCATCAAAGGCATCGGCCTTAAAACGGCACAACGAATGATCCTCGAACTTAAGGACAAGATTGTGAAAGGAGCTGGTGCCGGGAGCGAAGCGCTGTTTCAGGGTAGCAGCAGCGATGCGGCGGAAGAGGCGGCCTCGGCCCTCCAGATGCTCGGATTTGCACGGCCCAACATCAATAAGGCCATTCAGAACATCCTCCGCGAGAATCCCACAGCAAAAGTGGAAGAGATTATCAAAATCGCGCTGTCGATGCTTTAGTGCCTGTTCCACGTGGAACACGCCGCTTTCACTCAACGGCCAAAATAGACCAGCATAACGGAAATATCCGCGGGCGAAACGCCCGAAATGCGCGACGCCTGGGCAATGGTCCGCGGCGCGTATTTCTTTAATTTCTGTCGGCACTCGATGGTGAGGCCCGATAGCTTGTCAAAGTCGAACGACTCGGGAATCCGGAAATCTTCGAGGCGAAGAATCTTCTCGGCCATGCGCCGTTCCCGGTCAATGTAGCCCCGGTACTTCAGGGTAATCTCCACCGACTCCACAACCTTCCGGTCCTCTGTTCCACGTGGAACCAATTGCAACAACGCCCCCAGATCCAGCTCCGGGCGGAGGGCCACCTCGGATATCTTTTTCGATTCTTCCAAGGCCGCGGAGCCGCACGACGCCAGGTATTCGTTGACCTGCGCCGGCGTCAGGTTGTGCGTGTCGCAATAGCGCGTGAGTTCATCCACCGCCTCGTATTTGCGCAGCGTGAGCGCATAACGGTCCTCGTTCGCCAGGCCCAACTCGTGCCCCTTGGGCGTCAGGCGCTGGTCGGCATTGTCCTGGCGCAGCAGGATGCGGAATTCGGCGCGCGAGGTAAACATGCGGTACGGCTCGTCCACGCCTTTGGTCACCAGGTCGTCGATAAGCACCCCAATGTACGACTCGTCGCGGCGCAGGACGAAGGGATCCTTTCCTTTCAGTCGCAGGTGCGCGTTGATGCCGGCCATCAGTCCCTGCGCGGCCGCCTCTTCGTAGCCCGTGGTTCCGTTCACCTGCCCGGCCAGATACAGCCCTTCCACAATCTTCGACTCCAGCGTGGCGTGCAGCTGAGACGGGTCGAAATAGTCGTACTCCACCGCATAGGCGGGCTTGTAGATCTTCACCTGCTCCAGGCCCTCGATGGCGTGCAGGGCGTCCAGCTGGACCTGCAGCGGTAACGAGGAGGAAAAGCCCTGGAGATAGTATTCCCTGATGTCGCGCCCCTCGGGCTCCAGGAACAGGAGATGCGCCGGGTTGTCGGGAAAGACACGGAGTTTGTCCTCAATGCTGGGGCAGTAGCGCGGTCCCCGTCCCCGAATCTTCCCGGAAAACATGGGCGACTCCGAAAAACCGGAGCGAAGGATTTCGTGAACCCGCTCATTGGTGTGCAGCGTGTAGCAGACCATCTGTTCGCCCGAACCCTGAACCGAGGACGGAACCGGCAGGAAGGAAAAACGGTCGGGGTCGGGGTCTCCCTCCTGAACGCCGAGACGGGAAAGGTCGACCGAGGCGATGTCGATCCTGGGCGGGGTGCCGGTCTTCATCCGACCGGTGGCGATCCCCCGTTCGGCAAGCTGTTCGCTGAGTCCGAGCGAAGCCGGCTCGCCGATGCGCCCGCCTTCGAAACTGTGCTTTCCAATGAAAAGCCGGCCTCCAAGGAAGGTCCCGGCGGTAAGAATAACGGCGCGAGCATGAAAAATCGCCCCGGTACGGGTCAGGACGCCCGCGATTTTTGAATTCTCAAAGAGGAAAGAAAGCGCAGAATCTTCGTAAATATCTAAGTTAGAGAGACTTTCGAGTTCCTTGCGCCAGAACGCGGAATACGCCCTTTTATCGCACTGTGCGCGGGGGCTCCACATGGCCGGTCCCTTGGACCTGTTGAGCATGCGGAACTGCAGCGTACAGGCGTCGGTAATGCGGGCAGAGCAACCGCCAAGCGCATCTATCTCCCTGACAATCTGCCCTTTAGCAATTCCTCCTACAGCCGGGTTGCACGACATGCGGGCAAGGCCCCTGAGGTCCATCGTAATTAAAAGGACCGACGAACCCAGGCGTGCGGCCGCCGCTGCGGCCTCGCAACCGGCATGTCCGCCGCCCACCACAATGATATCGTACTTTCCCTGCATCGGTCTAGTCGGTGAAGACCACCGGCCGGAGCGACAGGTAGTAGTTTTCCTTGGCGCGCATCTGGCTCTGCTCTTCCGGAGTGTGGTCGTCGTAGCCAATCAGGTGCAGAAGACCGTGCACGATGACCCGGTCGAGTTCGTCCTCGAAGCTGGCGCCGTAGTGCGCCGCATTCTCACGCACCGAGTCGATGCTGATGAATAAATCGCCCGACAGGACCTTGCCTTCGCAATAGTCGAAGGTAATGATATCGGTGAAATAATCGTGTCCGAGATACTTCACATTCATGTCGAGCAGGTAGTGGTCGGAGCAGAAGATAATGTTCACCGCGCCCAGCCGCCGCACCTCGCTCTCGGCCACGAAACGGAGCCAGCGGCGTACGGGAAGTTTCTTCTTGAAGGGGAAGCGGACGTCTTCGGTGAAGTACTTTACCATCTGCAAAATCTTTCTGCAAAACTACAACTTTAATTAAAAAATTGGAATTGATATTAATTATTTCTACCTTTGAAACGATTATCGAAAACCAAGAAACAAGATATGGAAGTAAAGAAATCAGAGAAAGCCAGTCTTGAGAACAAGAGGCTGCTCTTTGTGGAGATTGGTTTCGTCGTGGCACTCGCCGCGGTCCTGTTTGCATTCGAGTACAGCTCCAAGGACCGCAAGATTTCCACGCTCGAGGCTGACAATCAGGAGATTGTGGAGGACGAGATGGTTCCTATCACCCAGGAAACTCCTCCCCCGCCGCCCGAGACCCCCAAGATTCCGATCCTTTCCGACCAGATCGACATTGTGGATGACGACCTCAAGATCGAGGACAACATCCTCAACCTGGAAGACAGCGGCAACCTGGGTGTCGACATCATCGACTACGTGGAAGCCGTGAAGGAAGAGGTGGTGGAAGAAGAAGCCATCCCGTTCCAGTTGGTGGAAGAGAAACCCTCCTTTATGGGCGGTGACGCCAACGCGTTCTCCAAGTGGGTGAACGAACGTCTGGTCTACCCGGAAATCGCTAAGGAAAACGGCGTGCAGGGCCGCGTAATGCTGCAGTTTACGGTGAATCCCGACGGCTCCGTCACCAACGTGAAGGTGCTCCGCGGCGTAGACCCCACCCTCGACAAGGAGGCCGTGCGCGTGGTTTCTTCCTCGCCCAAGTGGAAACCCGGCAAGCAGCGTGACCGCGCGGTAAAGGTTACCTACACCTTCCCTGTGATCTTCCAGCTCCGCTAAAAGCAAGAAACACACAGACAAGGCCGTCCCCAACCGGATGGCCTTTTTTCACTGAAATGGAAGAAGAACACGTTGAAAAAGCCGTTTTCGTAGGCATCATCCGCCAGGGAGAGGATGAACGCCGTATCGAGGAGTATCTCGATGAACTGGAGTTCCTGGCCGAAACGGCCGGAGCTTCGGGCGACCGCAAGTTCGTCCAGCGGCTCGACCGGCCCGACAACGCGACCTACATCCGCAGCGGAAAACTGGAGGAGATTGCCGCCTACTGTGAGGAAAACGCCATCAATTATGTGATCTTCGACGACGAACTCACGGGGATGCAGCAGCGCAATATTGAAAAGGTCATCAAGACCGCCGCCGTGATAGACCGCACCAGCCTTATCCTGGAAATCTTCGCCCAACGGGCCAAGACCGCCTATGCCAAAATGCAGGTGGAACTGGCGCGCTACAACTATATGCTCCCCCGCCTGGCGGGTATGTGGACCCACCTGGAGCGCCAGCGCGGCGGCCACGGGACCCGCGGCGGTATGGGTGAAACCCAGATCGAGGTAGACCGGCGCATTGTGAAAGAGCGCATCACCCGGCTCAAGGAACAGCTCAAAAAAGTGGACCGTCAGATGGCCACCCAACGCGGCAACCGCGGCAGCCTGGTGCGCCTGGCCCTGGTGGGCTACACCAACGTGGGCAAGAGTACGCTCATGAACCTGCTGGCCAAGTCGGACGTCTTTGCCGAGAACAAACTCTTCGCCACGCTCGACACTACGGTGCGCAAGGTAGTCATCGAGAATGTTCCCTTCCTGCTCAGCGATACGGTCGGATTCATCCGGAAGCTCCCCACCCAACTCATCGAGGCCTTCAAGAGCACCCTCGACGAGGTGCGCGAAGCCGACATCCTGGTGCATGTGGTAGATATCTCCCATCCCGACTTTGAGGAGCAGATGCAGGTGGTGGAACGAACCCTGCAGGAGATTGGTGCAGGCAACAAACCGGTCTATGTGGTTTTCAACAAGATAGACGCCTACACCTACGAGGCCTACGACACCTTCTCCCTGGAACCGCCCGGGAAGGAAAACCGCAGCCTGGAAGACCTGAAAAACAGCTGGATCGCGGAAGAGAAGTCGCCCTGCATCTTCATATCCGCCCTACAGAAACAAGGCATCCCGAAACTGCGCAACGATATCTATAAGATGGTAGCCGAAATCCACGCCGGCCGCTATCCTTTCAATAATTTTCTATGGTAACGACAATGAACAGATCTCTTCCTATCCTGCTTTCCTTTGTGGCGTTATTTGCCGCATGTTCCCAAAAACAGGTTCAAGATTATCCCTACAAGGGGGTTTCCTTTGAGCATGTGCATTTTTCCGATGGCCTGCTGGCCGAACGTCTACAGACCGTTTGCGACAGCACCATCCCCTTCGCTTTCCGAAAATGCGAAGAAACGGGGCGGATTGCCAACTTCGCCCGGGCAGCCGGAATCGATAAAACCCCGTTCCAGGGACTCCGCTACGACGATTCCGATGTGTACAAAGTCATGGAAGCGGCCGCCTACAGCCTTGCCACCCGCTATGACGCTGCGCTCGACCACTACCTGGACAGCCTCATCGCCCTTGTAGGCGCGGCCCAGGAGCCGGACGGTTATCTCTACACCATCCGCACCTCCGGCGGCCTGGATGTCGACAACAAGGCGGGACAGGAACGCTGGTCCTACATTGTCCACAGCCATGAACTCTACAACGTGGGGCACATGTACGAGGCAGCCGTGGCCCACTACTACGCCACCGGAAAGACGACCTTCCTCGATATTGCCAAACGTAACGCCGATCTTATCTACAACACCTTCCTGGTACCGGACCGCAAGATTGTATCGGGACACGAAGAGATTGAACTCGCCCTGGTTAAACTCTACCGGGCAACGGGGGATAAGCGCTATCTGGACCTGTCCCGTTTCCTTCTCGACTGCCGTGGGTATGAAGAGGATAAGGCCGAATACAAACAGAGCCACCTGCCGGTTCGCGAACAACGTGAAGCCGCTGGGCACGCCGTCCGTGCCGGTTATCTCTACATGGCCATGAGTGATATCGCTGCCATTACGGGCGATGCCGAATATCGTACGGCTATCGACTCCATCTGGGAAGACGTGACCGACAGAAAAATGCATCTCACCGGAGGAATCGGAAGTTACCTGAAAGGCGAGAAATTCGGAGAACCCTATTACCTGCCGGACGCAGACACCCACTGTGAAACCTGCGCCGGTATTGCCAACTGCATGTGGAACTACCGGATGTTCTGCCTCACGGGCGAAAGCCGGTACATTGACGTGATGGAGCGGGCACTCTACAATAATGTCCTGCACGGTATTTCAGACGACGGGAAGTTGTTCTTCTACGCCAATGTCCTGCAGTGTAGTCCCGATACATACCAGTGGGAAATCGACTGGCTCAAGCAAAAACCCAAATCGGGCCTTCGCAGAAGCCATCGCCGCCCCTGGTTCGAAACTTCCTGCTGCCCGTCCAACCTGGCCCGTTTCATCCCCTCCCTGCCGGGTTACGTCTATGCCTTGGGTAAAAAGAGCATCTACATGAACCTCTTCCAGGCTGGAACGGCCTCGTTTGAGACTTTGGAAGGAGAAAAGGTGGAACTGTCGTGCGAAAGTGATTATCCCTACGACGGGAACATCCGCCTGACGCTCACAAAAGCCCCCCGAAAGGCCACGGCGCTGCGCATCCGCATTCCCGGATGGGCTCAGGGAAAACCCGTCCCCGGCACGCTCTATTCCTATCTGGATAACTCTTCCGCACAGGCGAAGATTGCCGTCAACGGAGTTGAAGCCAACTACAGCACCGAAAAAGGCTATGCCGTCCTGGACCGGAAATGGAAAGACGGAGACGTTGTGGAGATCGGATTCGACATGCCTGTTCATATCGTGAAGGCTGATGACCGGGCAAAGGATCTGCTGGGCCGTATCGCCGTGGAGCGAGGACCTATGGTCTACTGCACCACCCTTCCGAACGAAGATAAAGAGGATATCCGTTCCCTCTCCATCTCCTCCCGGGACCGCTTTGAGGTGCAGAAGGAAAAGAAAGCCGGCGCCGTCATTCTGACCGACGCCGACCGTAATCTGGAGTTTATTCCTTATTACAGGCACGCTCAGGAGGGTCCTACCCAGATGAGCGTTTGGATCAACGCTATCCCCTGAATTTTGCCTTAAGGAACTCGCGGTTCAGCCGCGCAATGTGCGAGACGGAGATACCCTTGGGGCACTCCATTTCGCAGGCGCGGGTGTTAGTGCAGTTGCCGAAGCCCAGTTCATCCATCTTAGCTACCATGGCTTTGGCCCTTCGGCTCGCCTCGGGACGTCCCTGAGGCAGCAGCGCGAGCGCACTCACGCGGGCGGCCACGAACAGCATGGCGGATCCGTTCTTACAGGTGGCCACACAGGCACCACAACCGATGCAAGCCGAAGCATCCATGCTCATTTCAGCCGTGTCGTGCGGAATGAGGATGTTGTTGGCATCCTGGGCGGAACCGGTACGGACCGAGATGAACCCGCCGGCCTGCAGGATCTTGTCGAAGGCACGGCGCTCCACCACCAGGTCCTTGATGACCGGGAAAGCGGCGCTGCGGAAAGGCTCCACCGTGATGGTGGCCCCGTCCTTAAAATGACGCATAAACAGCTGGCAGGTGGTCACATGGTCGTCGGGCCCATGCGCGCGGCCGTCAATGTAGAGCGAACAGGCACCACAGATGCCTTCCCGGCAATCGTGATCGAAGGAAACGGGATCCTTCCCATCCCGGATCAGTTGCTCATTCAGGATGTCGAGCATTTCCAGGAAGGAAGCGTCCGACTCGATACCGGCAATGTGATAGGTTTCGAAGTGCCCCTTGGCCTTGGCGTTCTTCTGACGCCATATCTTGAGATTGAATTCCATTTCGTCAGTCTTTATAGTTGCGGGTGGCTACCTTGATAAACTCGTATTTGAGCGGCTCCTTGTGCATTTCCGGCTCCTTCCCTTCTCCCTTGTACTCCCAGGCAGAAACATACATGTAGTGCTCGTCGTCACGCTTGGCCTCACCGTCTTCGGTCTGGCTTTCCACACGGAAATGACCGCCGCAGGATTCGCCGCGCTCAAGCGCGTCGCGGGCCATCAGTTCTCCTATATCGAAGAAATCTTCGAGTCTCAGAGCCTTCTCCAGTTCCTGGTTGAATTCGAACTGTGTTCCGGGCACACGGACGCTGGCATAGAATTTCTCGCGCAGCGCCTTGATTTCGGAAATGGCCTTCTTCAGACCGTCCGCATCACGTGCCATGCCCACGTAATTCCACATGATATGACCCAGTTCCTTATGGATGGAATCCACCGTCTCAGTACCACCAATACCCAGCAACCTGTCGATACGGGCCTGCACCGCACGTTCTGCGGCCGCAAACTCAGGCGCGCTGATATCGGTCTTGGGCTCGGCGAACTTTTTGGAGAGATAGTCTCCGATAGTTACCGGTACCACGAAATAACCGTCGGCAAGTCCCTGCATGAGGGCGGAAGCGCCCAGACGGTTTCCGCCGTGGTCGGAGAAATTGGCTTCACCGATAGCATAGAGACCCGGAATGGTGGTCTGCAGGTCATAGTCGACCCAGATACCGCCCATGGTGTAATGGATGGCGGGATAGATCATCATCGGTTCTTTCCAGGGCGAGGAAGCGGTGATCTTCTCATACATATCAAAAAGGTTACCGTAACGCTCGGCTACCCGCTGATGACCCAGGCGCTCGATGGCGTCGGAGAAGTCGAGGAACACGGCCTTACCCGTCTCATTCACCCCGAAACCGGCATCGCAACGCTCCTTAGCGGCACGCGAGGCTACGTCGCGCGGGACCAGGTTGCCGAAGGCCGGATAACGGCGCTCCAGATAGTAGTCGCGGTCCTCCTCCGGAATCTGGGAGGGCGTGATCTCGTGCCGGCGCAGTTTCTCCACGTCTTCCAGTTTCTTGGGCACCCAGATACGGCCGTCGTTACGCAGGGACTCGCTCATAAGGGTGAGTTTGCACTGCTGGTCGCCATGCACCGGGATACAGGTGGGATGGATCTGCGCGAAGCAGGGATTGGCGAAGAAGGCGCCGCGGCGATAGCACTGCATGGCCGCAGAGCCGTTGCTATTCATGGCGTTGGTAGATAGGAAATAGGTATTTCCGTATCCGCCCGTGGCGATGATCACGGCGTGGGCGCCGAAACGCTCCAGTTGGCCGGTCACCAGGTTGCGGGCGATGATACCCTTGGCTTCCCCGTTAATGACCACCAGGTCGAGCATTTCGTGCCGCGGGAAACTTTGTACCGTACCGGCAGCCACCTGACGGTTCAGGGCCGCATACGCACCCAGAAGGAGCTGCTGACCGGTTTGACCGCGGGCATAGAAGGTGCGGCTCACCTGCACACCGCCGAAAGAACGGTTGGCCAGATATCCGCCATACTCGCGGGCAAAGGGGATTCCCTGCGCCACACACTGGTCAATAATGGACGCGCTCACCTCGGCAAGGCGGTACACGTTAGCCTCGCGGGCACGATAGTCACCGCCCTTAATGGTGTCGTAGAACAGGCGGTACACGGAGTCGTTGTCGTTCTGGTAGTTCTTTGCGGCATTGATACCACCCTGGGCCGCAATGGAATGCGCCCGGCGGGGGCTGTCGCTGATACAGAACACCTTTACATTATAGCCAAGTTCACCGAGCGTCGCAGCTGCCGAAGCGCCGCCAAGCCCGGTTCCTACTACAATGATTTCCAGTTTTCTTTTGTTGTTGGGACTTACCAGATGAATCTCCGACTTGCGCCTGGTCCATTTTTCGGCAAGCGGTCCGTCGGGAATCTTAGAGATGAGTTTGTCTGCCATTTGTATCGGATACTAGGTTTTCCTATTAATTAAGAGCCTGCAATTTTAGTCATTTTTACGCAAACGAGCAAAGCGGATCAAAACAATTCTCCCTGTGCTTTGGGCGCGGCCGCCCGGTCGTACCCCAGGTGTTCATAGGCCAGATCGGTAGCGATTCGGCCCCGCTGGGTGCGCAGGATAAAGCCTTCCTTGATGAGGAACGGCTCATACACTTCCTCATAAGTGCCCTGATCCTCGCCGATTGCGGTAGAAATGGTATTCGCCCCAACCGGACCGCCCTTGAATTTGGCGATGATGGTCTGGAGGATGTTGTTGTCGATCTTGTCGAGTCCGCGCGTGTCTATCTTCAGTTTGTCAAGGGCGAAACGTGCAATGGCAAGGTCTACCACCCCGTTTCCGCGCACCTGTGCGAAGTCGCGTACCCGCCGGAGCAGGCCGTTGCAGATACGGGGCGTCCCCCGGCTGCGCAGGGCGATTTCGTGGGCTGCATCATCCTCTATCTCCACTTTCAGGATGCGGGCGCTGCGCCGCACGATCTTTTCCAGATCGGCGGTGTCGTAATACTCCAGCGCACAGGTAATGCCGAAGCGTTCCCGCAAGGGAGCGGTCAGCAGGCCGCTGCGGGTGGTCGCCCCCACCAGGGTGAAGGGATTGAGATTGATCCGGACGGAACGGGCACCGGGGCCCTTATCGATCATGATATCAATCACATAGTCTTCCATAGCGGAATAGAGATATTCCTCCACTTCCGGGGGAAGCCGGTGAATCTCATCGATGAAGAGTACGTCTCCGGTCTGCAGGGAGGTGAGCAGGCCGGCCAGATCGCCCGGGCGGGCGAGGACCGGGCCGGAGGTCACTTTCATGTCTACCCCCATCTCGGCGGCGATGATGTGCGCCAGCGTGGTCTTACCCAGACCGGGAGGGCCATGGAATAGGGTATGGTCGAGCGCCTCGCCCCGTAGTTTCGCCGCCTGAATGTAGACGTCGAGGTTCGAGACGATTTCCCGCTGGCCCGTGAAATCTTCCAGCTCGCGCGGGCGGATTATTCCCTCAAAATCCTTATCTTTGCCTTCGGAGATGTCCCGTGGATTGAATTCCTCCATCGCTCGTGCGTTTTTAATACAAATACAAATATAGTAATTTTTATATTTTCCTTTTGTTATTGTTCCCTGTGTGGATATGTTGAAAACGTAGGTGAAGTCTCTGGGCCTCAATTCTTTCCTTCTTCTGAGATATGTTGAAATCCTCCCCGTTTCCTTTTTATGATGCTGTTGATAATCTGTCCGGAAAATCGGCGCTTGCGTTATCCTAAGCTTATGAACAGGGTTATAAACAGGTTTTCACAATAAAAAAGCCCCTTCATGTTGATAAGTACCAAGACTACCGCCCGCTTGTGTGAAAGGTTGGGAGTGGAGCGGGAACTGTACTGTGACGGACTTTATCTGTCGGCCCGCTGGTTCGTGCTGGCCCAGGCGGCCCGGAGCGGCGTGCACCTCGTGGTACTGCCCGACAGGGAGGCGGCGGAGTACTGTGCGGCCGACCTCTACCATCTTACGGAGGGGGACGAAGTCTTCTTCCTGCCGCCGACGGGAAAAGGGGTGGAGCGGAGCAATTACAAGTCGTCGCTGAACGTGCAGCGGACGGCGGCGATCTCCCGTCTGCTGGATTCCAAGGCCGCCCGGTCCATCGTGGTCAGCTGGCCGGAAGCCCTGGAGGAAAGGATACCTTCCGGGAAGAACCTGCGCGCGTCGGTGCTCAGCCTCACGGTGGGAGAGGAAATATCGTTCGACAGGATCACCTCCATCCTGCAGGAGGAGGGGTTTGAGCGCTCCGACTTCGTGTCGGCGCCGGGGCAGTACGCCGTGCGCGGATCGATCATCGACATCTTCTCCTACGCGAACAACGAACCCTACCGGCTTTCCTTCTGGGGAAACGAACTGGAGAGCATTCATATTTTCGACTGCAACATGCAGATTTCCAAGGAGAAGACAGATAGGATGGAAGTTGTTTCTTCCCTCTTTTCCGACACTTGTTCGGATGGGGATGAAATCTTTTCCCTGCTGCCGGCCGACACGGTGGTCTGGCTCGACGGGTCCGATCTGTATAAGGAGCATCCCCTGTTCGAATCCTGTTCCCGTTTCCGTCGGGTATTCCTGGAAATCCCCGTTTCCGGCCGGCCCGAGGAACCGCTGCGTTTTTCCATCTCGCCCCAGCCCTCGTTCAACAAGAACATCGAACTGTTGGAAGCCGATATCCGCACGCGTCTGGAACAGGGATTCCGCGTCTGCGTGTTCGGTGAGAAAGAGGCGCAGTTGGAGCGTCTTCGTTCCATCCTTGCCCAGGAAGGCGGGCTGATGCCCGAATTTATCAAGGGAAAGAACCTGCACAACGGTTTTGTGGATGCAGAAGACAAGATCTGCTGCTACAGCGATCATGAAGTCTTCGACCGTTTCCACCGGGTGCGTATCAGGCGGAGCGTGGAAAAGAGTGAACAACTCACCATCAACGACCTCAACTCCTTCAATATAGGCGACTACGTGGTGCACATCGACCATGGCGTGGGCGTTTTCGGAGGCCTGGTACGGATGTTCGACGACAAGGGCCGCGTGCGGGAGGTGGTGAAAATCACCTATAAGGACGGCGACGTGGTGTTCGTGTCGGTGCACGCGCTGCACAAGATTTCCCGTTTCCGTTCCCGGGACGGCGAAGCCCCGAAAATCAACAAACTGGGCTCCAAGGCCTGGGTGGCCCTCAAGAGCAGCGCCAAGAGCAAGGTCAAGGACATCGCCAAGGATCTCATCCAACTGTATGCCAAGCGCAAGGCTTCCAAGGGTTTCGCCTTCTCGGCCGACAGTTACCTGCAGGACGAACTGGAGTCGTCGTTCATGTATGAGGATACGCCCGACCAGGAAGCGGCGACCCGGGCGGTAAAACAGGATATGGAGGACAACTGCCCCATGGACCGCCTCATCTGCGGCGACGTGGGCTTCGGCAAGACCGAGGTAGCCGTGCGCGCCGCGTTCAAGGCCGTTTCGGACGGAAAGCAGGTGGCGGTCCTCGTTCCCACGACCATCCTGGCCCTGCAGCACTTCAATACCTTCACGGCCCGTCTCGCAAACTTCCCCTGCAGCGTGGAATACGTGAGCCGACTGCGCACGGCAAAGGAAATCGGCGACATCAGGAAGCGCCTTGCCGCCGGGCAGATTGATATTCTGATAGGGACGCACAAAATCCTGGGCTCGGGCTTCGAATTCAAGGACCTGGGCCTGCTTATCATAGACGAGGAGCAGAAGTTCGGCGTGGCGGCCAAGGAGAAACTACGGCAGCTGCGCACCGGCGTGGATACCCTCACCCTCACCGCCACCCCCATCCCGCGCACCCTGCAGTTCTCGCTGCTCGGAGCGCGCGACCTCAGTATCATCAACACGCCGCCGCCCAACCGCATCCCCGTCCAGACCGAGATCATCCTCTTCGACGAGCGGGAGATCCGCAGCATCGTGAATTACGAGCTGAACCGCGGCGGACAGGTATTTTTCCTGCACAACAAGGTGGAGGAACTGCCCGCCATCGAGGAAATCCTGCACCGGCTCATCCCCGACATGCGCATCTGTGTGGCGCACGGGCAGATGGAGTCGAAGGAACTGGAGAACAGGGTACTCGACTTCATGCGGGGCGACTACGACCTGCTGCTCTGCACCACCATCATCGAGAACGGACTCGACATCCCCAACGCCAACACCATCATCATCAACCAGGCGCAGAACATCGGCCTGAGCGACCTGCATCAGCTGCGCGGACGGGTGGGCCGTTCCAACCGGAAGGCCTTCTGCTATCTCATCGTGCCGCCGCTCATCTCCATCACCGACGACGCACGGCGGCGCCTGCGCGCCATAGAGGAGTTCTCCGACCTGGGCAGCGGATTCAACATCGCCATGCAGGACCTCGACATCCGGGGCGCCGGCAACCTGCTGGGGGCCGAGCAGAGCGGATTCATTACCGAAATGGGCTACGAGACATACCAGAAGATCCTCTCCGAGGCCATGGAGGAACTCGGGGTGGAGACGGGGACCTCGGGCCGGGGCGGCAGGAGCGCCTACACCGAGGACTGCACCATCGAGACCGACCAGCAGGCGCTCATTCCCGACGATTACCTCGACATCACGGCCGAAAAGATCCGCATCTACAAGCAACTCGATTCGCTGACCTCCGACCGCGAACTCGACCGTCTGGCCACACAGATTGCCGACCGTTTCGGAAAACTGCCCCCGGAACTCTCCAACCTCTTTACCGTGGTGCGGCTGCGCAACGCCGGGGCGGCGCTCGGTTTCGAGAAGATCATTGTCAAGAACGGCCTGTTCATCGCCTTCTTCCTGTCCAATCCCATCTCGGCCTATTACAAGTCGGACACCTTCAACCGGGTGCTTGCCCGGGTGACGCAGGAACCGGGCACCTTCGCCCTCAAACAGAGCGAAAGCAAGCTTAAACTCGTGTGCCGGGGGGTCGAAACCCTCGATGCGGCGCTCGCCCTCTTGAGAAAGTTGCAATAAAAACGTATATTTGCAAGTTTATAAGACGAAACGACAGTGGCAAACCTGCTCATCGAAATAGGAAACACCGCGCTCAAGGCGGCCTGGTCCGAAGGGGTGACGCTCGGGAAAACCTTCCGTTATCAGGGAGAGAAACTCTTCGAGTTCATCCTTTCCCTCACCGAGAAGGAGAAACCCGTGGTGATGGCCGTGGTGTGCGTGCGGCCCCTGTCGGCCGATGAGGAGGCGCTCCTGCGGCCGGAATGCCGGCATCTGATGGTGCTCGACAGCGCCCACCCCGACATCCTGCAGCGCTACGGCCTGCCGGATTATCTTTCCTACGACCGGGCCGCGTCGCTCATCGCGGTGCGCTACCTGTTCAAAGGGAAGGCCTGCACGGTATTCGACTTCGGGACCACCCTCACCATCGATTTTATCGACGCAGACGGGCTCTACCGGGGCGGGAACGTGTCGCCGGGCTGCCGCACCCGCTTCAAGGCGCTCAACCGCTATTCGAGGGCGCTGCCGCTGCTCAATACCCCGGAACGTGTCCCTCATGAAGGGCATTCCGTGGAGAGTTCCATAGAGGCCGGCGTGGTTTCGGGCATAATGTTTGAAATCTCCGGCTATATCGGCGCCCGGTCCGGCAACGTAGTGGTGTTTACCGGCGGCGACGCGATATATTTTGCAAAAAGGATGAAAAACTCCATCTTTGTCGTCTGTAACCTGGGACTGGTGGGGTTGGCTCTGATAAGCGATGATTATGTGGAGAAGAACATTGTATAGGAAGGTCCTGTTTACCGCACTTCTGCTGGCGGCGGGCTTCGGCGCGTCGGCCCAGGAGGGCGCGTACGGTTCCTTCACGCCCTATTCCATCTTCGGGGTGGGCGATCTGGCGCTGCCCGGATCGGCCTACCAGCGGAGCATGGGCGGCGTGGGCGTCGCTTCCCGTAACCATCGTTTCCTCAACACCCTCAATCCGGCCGCCGTCACGGCGCGTGACACCCTGTCGGTGATGCTCGATTTCTCGGTTTTCAACGACGATCGCGTCTTCCGTCAGAAGTTCGAGGGGAACACGTATTCCGCGGCGGCCAATCTCACCAACGTGGGCCTGATCGGCTTCTCACTGCCCATCTGGAACACGGTTTCACTGATGGGCGGTATCGCCCCCTACAGCAGCGTGGGCTATAAATACAAGCTTCGCGAGACCGATCCCCTGGTTATCAGCGCAGCGGGCAGCAACATCAGTTACACCGATTCCGGACGGGGCGGTCTCTACCGGATCTTCGCCGGGGCGGGGGCTCCGCTGGGAAAACGTCTCTCCGTGGGCGCCCAGGCCGATTTCTACTTCGGAAAGATTGAGCGGAGTTTCCTGCAGGACTTTGAAAAGACGGGATATAACGAGGTTCAGGAAACCTACACGATGGCCCTGAACGCCCTAAGTGGGAAACTGGGCCTGCAGTACGAGCATCCGCTGCCCGGAAAGGTCAAGCTGGGCTTCGGCGCCACCTATTCCTTCGCAGCCAATCTGCGCGGCATTGTGGATTACGCCAAGAAATCGGCGGGCGCTTCGCTCGAACCCGTCTCGCTTCAGGCCTGGTCCGACACCCTTGCGCACACGCCGGGCAAGGTCCGCCTGCCGGGCGAACTGAGCCTGGGCGTCTGTCTCTCCTATGCCGACAAGTTCCGCGCGGAGATCGATTACACCCGCTCCGACTGGGGCAAGACGGGGATGGGCACCGTGGATGGCTTTGCCAATCCCGACGCCAAACTCCCCTTCGCGGCCGGCGTGCGCAACACCTGGCGCGCGGGCGTGGAGTACATCCCCAACCGCAACGACATCCGCTACTACTACAAGAAGTGGGCGTACCGGGCGGGCTTCTATTATTCCGACGAGTATTATACCGTAGCCGGGCGGAACGTGGCTACGACGGGCCTGACCTTCGGCGCCACCCTTCCGGTCTTCCGCTGGTACAACGGCCTTTCGGTGGCGGTCGACCTCGGTCAGCGGGGGTCGCTCCGCGACGGCCTCATCCGCGAACGCTACGTCCGTTTCAGTTTGGGTGTCAACCTGTTCGACATCTGGTTCCAGAAACCAAGGTATGAGTAATAAAAACGATTGCGATATGAAAAAAACAGTTGTTCTTGCCTTAAGCGCCCTTTTCTTCCTCGCGGGACCTTCCGTCTTCGCGCAGGGAAAATACGGGGCCGACAGCGCCGAGTGCGTGAAGTATCTTTCGTATTACAAGGAGTATTACAAGCAGCGCAGTTACGATGACGCCCTGCCCAACTGGCGCAAGGCCTACAAGATCTGCCCGCCGACCGCCAACCAGACCATGCTCATCGACGGCACCACCCTCATCCGGCGGCTCATCTCGAAGAACGCCAAGAACCCGGTGTACCGCGCGGCGCTCATCGACTCGCTCATGGTCCTGCACGACCAGCGCATCGAGAATTATCCCCGTTATGCGGCGACCGCCCTCAACAACAAGGGCCTCGATATGGCCAATTACATCAAGGACGATTCCAAGCGTCTGTACGAGGGGTACAACGACATCATTGCCCGCAACAAGGAGCAGACCAAGGCGCAGCTCTTCCTCTTCGACCTGAACGCCGCCATCGACCTCTACCAGAAGGGCGTGGTGGGCGCCGAGGAAGTGATCGGCATCTATCAGACCAACGTCTCGTACCTGGAGGCGGCTCCGGCGCCCACCGAAGCGGCCAAGGAGCAGAACACCAAGATCAAGACCGACCTGGAGTCGCTCTTCATCAGCAGCAAGGTGGCGTCGTGCGAGGATCTCGTGAAACTCTTCACCCCGCGCTACGAGGCGGCCCCCGAAGACCTCGCCCTGGTGACCAATATCGTGAAGATGCTCAGCATCACCGAGGGCTGCACCGACAACGACCTCTACCTGAAGGCCGTCACCTCCATGTATAAGCTCGAGCCCTCGCACAACTCGGCCTACTTCCTCTTCAAGCTGAACTCCTCGCGCGGCAACGTGGAGGAGGCGCTCAAGTATATGGAGGAAGCCATCGCCGCGCCCGAGTCGGACGAGAAGCAGGACGCCGAGTACAACTACGAACTCGCCACCTTCTGCTACAAGAACGGCCGTACGGCCAAGGCGTATGCCTGTGCCAAGCTCGCGTCCGAGGTGCCTGAGCAGGCCGGCAAGGCCTACTTCCTCATGGGTCAGATCTGGGGTTCCACCACCTGCGGCGGCGACGAGATCCAGCGCCGTTCCCCGTACTGGGTGGCGATCGACTTCCTCAACAAGGCCAAGGCCGCCGATCCCTCGCTCACCGAGGAGGCCAACCGGATGATCGGCGCCTACGCGCGCTACTTCCCGAACACGGCCGATGCGTTCATGTACAACATCATGGACGGCCAGTCCTACTCGGTCAACTGCGGCGGAATGAGCGCCGTGACCACGGTCCGCACCCAGAAGTAAGGTGTCCGCGACCCTTCGGCAGATTTATCGGATAGCAAGCGTCTTTGCGCTTGCTATCTGCGTTGTTTGCTGTAAGTCGCGCCTCGGCCGGGCCGAAGACCTGGTGCTGTCCGAGATGCCGGTGCAGACCATCGACGACATGTTCGCCGTGCAGACCCGCAACGGCTTGGTGAGCATGCGGATGGAGGCCGGCGTCATGAAGCATTTCGAGTCCGATACGGCCTCGGTCGACACCTTCCCGGACGGCTTCTCGCTCTACGGCTATTCCGAGGAGGGACTGCTGGAGACGGTCATCATCGCCGATGACGCCCGGCACGTGGTGCGCAAGAGCAAAAAGCGTCTCGGCCGCGGTCAGCCGCAGAGCAAGGACGAGATCTGGGAGGCCTTCGGGAACGTGGTGGTGCATAATGTCCTGAAGCAGGAGACCATGGAGACGGACACCCTGTACTGGGACCAGGCCAAGGAGGAGATCTATACCGACTGTTACGTGAAGATGTATTCGCCCGACGGTTTCATGCAGGGTTACGGCATGCGTTCCGACGACCACGCCCGCAATGCCATCCTGCTGGAGCCTTTCAACAGCTATGGCGTCACGGTGCAGGACACGACGGCGGTTGTGATTGATTATGTGAATTTTATCGGGCCTTTCCCCAAAAAATAACGAAGTTTGACGGAAAATTGTTATCTTCGCAGCCCAATTGACTAATAATAAAAAACTATAATCATGGCGGTTCTTGAAAAAATCCGTGTAAAGTTCGGTCTGGCGATCTCCATCATCATCGCCCTGGCCCTTTTGTCGTTTATCATCGATCCGAGCACGCTGGAGTCGGCCCTGCATTCCATGTCGTCCAAGTATGACGTGGGCCGCATCGCCGGCAAATCCATTTCCTATACCGACTATGCCGCAGACGTGGACCGGTACACCACCATCCACGAAATCATCTCCGGCAGTTCCGTCCAGAATGAGCAGACCCAGCAGCAGATCCGCAATGCGGCCTGGCAGGAGCTGGTAGACAAGTACCTTTTCGTGAAGAACGCGAAGGCCGCCGGCATCACCGTGGGCAACGACGAGATCCTTTCGCTCACTTCGGGCGAAACCCCTTCTCCGCTCATTTCCCAGAACCCGGCTTTTGCCGACGAGCAGGGCAATTTCTCGCACGAGCGTTTCGTGGAGTTCGTCCAGAACGTGGACGCCGACCAGAGCGGCCGGCTCAAGACCTACTGGAATTACATCCAGAACACGCTGCTTTCCCAGCAGTTCTATGCCAAGTACGGTTCGCTCTTTGCCAATTCGGGCTATGTGAACGCCCTGGAGCAGGAGCGTCTGATGGCGCAGAACAACACCTCGGCTCAGGTCGACTATGTGCTGCTGAACCATCCGTTCGAGGAAGATTCCACCGTAGTGGTGAGCGACAAGGACATCCGCGCGTTCTACGACGGCCACAAGAAGATGTTCCGCCAGAAGGCCAACCGCGACGTGGAGTATGTGGTATTTGAGGTGATTCCGTCCGAGGCCGATATCGAGGCCGCCAATACCAAGATCGCCGAGGCCTACGACGAGTTCGCCGCGGTCGACGCCAAGGGCATGAAGTCGTTCCTCATGAAGAATTCCGACCGTCAGCTCAACAGCTACTGGTACAAGGAAGGGGAACTGAACAGCGTTTCGAAAGACATCGACGGCTTCGTATTTGGTGCCGCAAAGGGCGTTTCCCCGGTCTTCCGGACCGACAACACCTTCTATGCCGCCCGTGTGATGGACACCGCCCAGGTGCCCGATTCCGCATATGTGAAGCACATCCTCCTGCAGGGTGCCGACGCCCGCCACAAGGCCGACAGCCTGCTTTCCGAGCTGCGCAAGGGTGCCAATTTCGCGGCCACCGCCGCGCTCTACTCGGCCGACAAGGGTTCCGCCGCCGACGGCGAACTCGGAAACATCGGCTGGATGACCCAGAACTACATGATTCCCGGATTCGAGTCGGTGCTGACCGCAGAAGTGGGCAAGCCCTATACCATCGACACCCAGTATGGTTCGCATATCGTCCTTGTGTCTAAGAAGAGCCGTCCCGTCCTGAAGAAGCAGGTGGCCATCCTCGAGAAGGCCGCCCTCGCCAGCCGCGAGACCTTCGACCGCTATTATTCCCAGGCCAACCGCTTCGCGACCATCTCGGGCCACTCGCTCGAGGGCTACCGCCGCGCGGTCGATTCGCTGGGGGTCTACTCGCACCAGATGAACGTGCTGGAGAGCACTTCGTCCTTCGGTTCCGTGGAGCAGGCCAAGGAAGTGACCCGCTGGGTCTTCGACGCCAAGCAGGGCAAGGCTTCCGACATCATCACCGTGAACAACAACTTCTTCTTCATCGTTGCGGTGAAGGAGATCCACAAGGAGGGCGTCGCTCCCGTGAGCGAAGTGTCCGACATGATCCGCCAAAATCTCTATGCCAAGAAGCTCGGGGAGGCGCGCAAGGCCTATGTGGCTGAAAAGATCGCCGGCCTGAAGAGCCTCGAGGAGATTGCGGCTGCGCTGGGTTCGTCCGTGAGCAGCGAGGAGTTCAACTTCAGCAGCATGCCCGGCAGTTTCAATCAGGATCCGGCCCTGCTCGGCGCCGCCTTTACGGCGCCCGTGGGTGAGATTTCCGGTCCGGTGGCCGGCGCGATGGGCACCTATGTATTCCAGGTGAAGAACCGCGAGGCCGGTTCCTTCTATACCGAGGAAGACGCCAAGATGTTCGGTCAGCAGAAGCTCCAGTACGCCTCGCAGATGATTCTGCCCGAGATGATGGAGGCTGCCGACGTAAAGGACAATCGCGCCCGCTTCTTCTAGCCGTTTGTCCGGCGGAATGTTCCGCCGCATGAAACAGGAGGGTGACCAAAAAGTCAAGATGACTTAGGTCACTCTCTTTTTACGTATTGTTGTGTGGCCGGAGGAAGGGATACCCCTCACGGGGGACTCCACTTCGCTTCGCTCCGTTCCGGCCCCTCCCATTGTCTCCTG
>JAFTEQ010000050.1 GCA_017453565.1 Bacteroidales bacterium | reverse complement strand
TGCGGGGCAAGAACTCCAACTACGACTCCGACGTCTTCACCGGCCTCATCGGCAAGGTGGAGGAGCTCTCGGGACACCGCTACCACGAATCGGCGAAGACCGAGGTGGCCATGCGCGTGATCGCCGACCACATCCGCGCCATCTCCTTCTCGATCGCCGACGGGCAGCTTCCCTCCAACGTGAAGGCGGGCTATGTAATCCGCCGCATCCTGCGCCGCGCCGTCCGCTACGGCTACACCTTCCTGGGCTTCACCGAGCCCTTCCTCTGCCGGCTCGTCCCGCAGCTCGTCTCCGAGATGGGCGAGGCCTATCCCGAGATCGCGGCCCAGCAGAAGCTCATCGAGAACGTGATCCGCGAAGAGGAACTCGCCTTCCTGCGCACCCTCGACCGAGGCATCCGCATGCTCGACGACTACATGGCCAAGGCCTCCGGCAGCAAACGGATCGCCGGTGCGGACGCCTTCGTGCTCTACGACACCTATGGCTTCCCCATCGACCTCACCGCCCTCATCGCCGGCGAGAATGGCTTCGACGTGGATATGGACGGCTTCCAGGCCGAACTGCAGAAGCAGAAGGAGCGCGCCCGCAACGCCACCGCCAATTCCTTCGGCGACTGGACCGTCTACCACGAAGGCGAGGACGTGGTCTTCGAAGGCTATGACCGCACCGAGGTGGAAGGAGCCCTGCTCCTGAAGAGCCGCACCGTGGTGCAGAAAAACAAGGAAATGCTGCAGCTGGTCTTCGACCGCACCCCCTTCTACGGGGAGATGGGCGGTGAAGTGGGCGACAGCGGCACCCTCCGTTCGGCCTCCGGCGAAAGCATCCGCATCCTCGACACTGTAAAGGAGAACGAACTCACCGTGCACATTGCGGAACGCCTGCCCGCCGACTGCAGCGGAGCTTTCACCCTCAGCGTAGACGCGGAGCGCCGGCAGCGGATTGCCAACAACCACAGCTGCACCCACCTCATGCATCGGGCCCTGCGCGAAATCCTGGGCACCCATGTGGAGCAGAAAGGCTCCTACGTGCACGACAAGGGCTTCCGCTTCGACTTCTCCCATTTCGAGAAGCTGTCCGACGAACAGATCGCGGCCGTGGAGCAGCGCGTGAACGAACTCATCCGCAGCAACTTCCCGCTCAGCGAGAAACGCGACGCCACCATGGCCGAAGCCCAGGCCCTGGGCGCCATGGCCCTCTTCGGAGAGAAATACGGCGACAGCGTGCGCGTGGTGCGTTTCGGCCCCAGCGTGGAACTCTGCGGCGGCTGCCACACTTCCGCCACCGGCAACATCGGGTTCTTCAAGATTGTGAGCGAGTCTGCCATCGCAGCGGGCGTGCGCCGTATCGAAGCCGTCACCGGAGCTGAGGCAGAAGCCTATGTGCTGGGCATCCAGAACATCCTCAAGACCGCCCGTTCCTTCTTCAACAACGTCCCCGACCTGGAAGGCGCCATCCGCAAACTGGTGGAAGACAACGCCAGCTTCAAGAAACAGGCAGAGGAGTTCGCCAAGGCCAAGGCCGCCCAGCTCGCGAGAAAACTCGAAGAGTCCGCCGTAGAGAAAAACGGGGTGAAGCTGATCAGTATCAGCCCGGCACACAGCATCGAGGCCGATCCGGCCATGCTGCGCAACGCCGCCCTCGCACTCCAGAAAGAACTCAGCAACACAGTGCTTGCCGCCGCCTACAAGGCCGACGGGAAACCGCAGCTCATGCTCATGTATTCCGACGACCTGGTAAAGGCCGGCCGCAACGCGGGCGCCGATATCCGCGAAGCCGCCAAGTGCATCCAGGGCGGTGGCGGCGGTCAGCCCGGCCTCGCAACAGCGGGCGGCAAGGATGTTGCAGGACTTGACGCGGCGCTCGAAAAAATGCTTGAAAAGATTTGAAGAAACTCGACCGGTTCATACTGAAGGCGTTCCTGGGTCCGTTTGCCGCGATCCTGCTGATTGTCGTCTTCATCCTGATGATGCAGTTCCTGTGGCTGTACATCGATGAACTGGTGGGCAAGGGACTCGGACTCGGCGTGGTCCTGGAATTCATGTTCTGGGGCGGCTGCACCATCCTCCCCCTCGCCCTTCCGCTCGCCACCCTGCTGGCCTCCATGATGACCATCGGGCAGATGGCCGAGCACAACGAACTCATGGCCATCAAGTCGGCCGGCATCTCCCTGGGACGCGTCCTGCTCCCGCTCGGAGCGGCGGCCGTGGTGGTGAGCATAGCCGCTTTCTTTACCGGCAACGACCTGGTTCCCAAGGCCTTCAACGAGATCTTCACCCTGCGCGACGACATCGGACGCACCAAGGAGGAGATCAAGATTCCCTCGGGCACCTTCTACGACGGGATCGAGGGCTACATCCTGCGCGTGGAAGACCAGAACAAGGAAGGCATGATGTACTCGGTGATGGTCTACGACCACACTTCCGGTAAGGCCAACACCGCCCTCACCATCGCCGACTCAGCCCAGATGAAGCTCTCGAAGGCCAAGGACTACCTCACCTTCACCCTCTACCACGGCACCAATTATCAGGAAAACAACACCCGGGCCTACCGCGACACCACCCTGGAACTGCAGCACGTCAACTTCGACCGGCAGACCCTCATCATCCCGCTCAAGAACTACGCCTTCGAAAAATCCGATTCGAGCCGCTTCGGCAGCCAGGCCAAGGCCATGCGCCTGGGCGACCTGAGCCACCAGCGCGACTCGCTGCGGCAGACCACCACCGACGCCCACAAACGCTATTGTGCGGAGATCCGGCACGGTTCCACCTTCTTCCTGGGCGACCAGCTCGACACGGCACGCAACGCCCTGAAAGAGCGTCCCCCGTTCAGCGACGAGGGCTTCTGCAAATGGAAAAGCCTGAAAGATGAGATCAGCGCCACGGGACGGGCGGCCGAAGACGCAACCCGCATGGCCGGCGACCTCAACAACTACGGCCACGACCTCTACGAACCCATCTACTACCTGCGCCGGACCGACATCGAGTTCTTCAAGAAGTTCGCCCAGGCCCTCGCCTGTCTGCTGCTCTTCTTCATCGGGGCTCCACTCGGCGCCCTCATCCGTAAGGGCGGTCTCGGCACCAGCGCCATCGTCTCGGTGCTCTTCTTCGTCCTCTACTGGGTAGTGGACATCTCGGGCACCAAACTGGCCCGCGACGGGGCGGTGGCCGCCCGTGCCGGCACCTTCATATCGGCCTTCGTCCTGGCCCCCATCGGCGCCTTCCTCACCTGGAAGGCCGTAAAAGACGCATCGCTGTTCGGGAACGACACCATGGCGTCGTGGTTCCGGAAAGTCACCAGCAAGCTGGTGCGGCTCGTCCGACCCACGCGCATCGTCTACATGGGCACGCCCGAGTTCGCCGTGGCGCCGCTCGACGCCCTCCGCAAGAACGGCTACAAGGTTGTGGGCGTGGTGACGGTGGCCGACAAGCCCAGCGGACGCGGCCTCAAGATGAACGAGAGCGCCGTGAAACAGTATGCGGTGGCGAACGGAATCCCCGTGCTGCAGCCGCTCAAACTCAAGGATCCGGAGTTCCTCGACGCCCTGCGCGCCTGGAAGGCCGACCTCTTCGTGGTGGTGGCCTTCCGGATGCTGCCCGAGGAAGTGTGGCGGATGCCGCGCCTGGGCACCTTCAACCTGCACGCCGCCCTGCTGCCGCAGTACCGGGGCGCCGCGCCCATCAACTGGGCGGTCATCAACGGGGAACGCCTCACGGGCGTGACCACCTTCATGATCGACAAGGACATCGACACGGGCGGCATCATCCTCCGTCAGGAGAGCCGCATAGGGCCGGAAGACACGGCGGGCGAAGTGCACGACCGCCTCATGGAACTGGGGTCCAATCTGGTGATAGAGACGGTGGAAGGTCTCATCCAGCACAATGTGGAAACCCGGGTGCAACGCTCGTTCATCCAGGGTTCCGAAGTGCTCAAACCGGCGCCCAAACTCAGCAAGGAGACCTGCCGCATCGACTGGAAGCAGCCTTCGCGCACGGTGTTCAACCTGGTGCGCGGCCTGAGCCCCTACCCCGCCGCCTGGACGGAACTGGTGCACGAAAACGGCGAACGGCTTCCGCTGAAGATCTATTTCGGCCGTCCCGTCTCCGCCGATAAATACGGCCCGGCAGCACCCGGCACCCTCTTCTCGGACGGGAAGAGCTACCTCGCCGTGGCCACCTCCGACGGCGCCCTGGAACTCACCGACCTGCAACTCGCCGGAAAGAAGCGCCTCGCGGTCCGCGATTTCCTCGCGGGCTTCCGCGACAGCAGCTCCTTCCACGCAGAATAGAACCCTATATATGAAGGTATTGCTTCTTGCAGCGGCGCTCAGCCTGCCGCTCCCGGGCGCGGCCGTTCCCCCGCCCGAACTGGTGCGCGAAGCCCAGAAACCCGAACGCATCAGCCGTTTTGAAGACGGGGCCGTGCTGGCCGATTTCGGCCGCGACGCCTTTGCGCAGATGAGCCTGCGCCTGCGCTCCGACAAGGACGGAGACACCGTGCTGGTACATCTGGGCGAACGCCTGTCCGATGGCAGGGTGGCCCGGAACCCGGGCGGTTCGGTCCGCTACCGGCTCGACACCCTCGTGCTCCGCCGGGGCACGCACGACTACAGCGTCCGCATCAGGCCCGACAAGCGCAACACGGGACCCGATGCCATCAAGATGCCGTCCGAAATCGGGGAGGTGCTGCCTTTCCGCTACTGCGAACTGGAAGGCTATTCCGGACCTACCCCCCGCCGCGCCTTCACCCGCTGGAACGTGCACCACCGCTTCGACGACGGCGCCGCCCGCTTCCGCTGCGACAACGACACCCTCAATCGGATCTGGGAACTCTGCCGCTATTCGGTGAAAGCCACTTCCTTCACGGGCTATTATGTGGACGGGGACCGGGAGCGCATCCCCTACGAGGCCGACGCTCTCATCGGGCAGCTTTGCCACTACGCGGCCGACTGCGAATTCACTATGGCCCGCCGGACCCTCGCCCACCTGCTGGAGCATCCTACCTGGCCCACCGAATGGATCCTGCAATGCATCCCCGTGGCCTGGAACGACTATCTCTTCTCGGGCGACGACGCTTTCCTGCGCGCCCACTACCCCCAGCTCAAGGCGCACTGCCTGCTCGACCTGCGGGAGCCCTGCGGACTCATCAGCACCACCACGGGCCGCCAGAGCCCGGAACTGCTCGCTTCCATTGCGCGCAGCGCCCCCCTCCGCGACATCGTGGATTGGCCGCACAGCGGCAGCCTCGGCCTGAAACCCGGCGAGGGCGGCGAGGACGACGGCTTCGTCTACACTGCCTGCAACACGGTGGTGAACGCCTGGTACTACCACGCCCTCACCCTCATGGAGCAGATTGCAGCCCATCTGGGAGAGGAAGAAGACCGCGCCCTGTTTGCGGCGGCCGCGGCGGCCGCGAGGGACGCTTTCGACCAGCTGCTCTACGATGCGGAAAACGAGCGCTACAAGGACGGAATCGAAACGGAGCACGCCTCCCTGCACGGCAACATGTTCGCCCTGCTCTTCGGGCTGGTTCCGCAGGAGCGGGTGCCGGGCGTGGTGCGCTTCATCCGCTCGCGCGGCATGGCCTGCAGCGTCTACGGCGCCCAGTTCCTGCTCGACGCCCTCTACGAGGCGCGCGAATCGGACTACGCCTTCTCGCTGCTCACGTCGGGCGCGCTGCGCAGCTGGTACAATATGATCCGGGTGGGTTCCACCATCAGCCTTGAGGCCTGGGACGATTCGTTCAAGCCCAACCAGGACTGGAACCACATCTGGGGCGCCGCCCCGGGCAACCTCATCCCCTTCCGGCTCATGGGCATACGGCCCCTCGAACCGGGCTTTGCCTCGGTGCTCATAGATCCGCAGCCGGGTCCGCTCAAACGGGCCGTCATGCGTATCAAGACGGTGAAAGGCCCGCTCACGGTGCGGGTACGCCAGAGCGGCGGAACAATGAAAGTTCGGATACGCGCCCCCAGGGGCGTGAAAGTGGTGCGCCCTACTGCTGAAGCCGTGTAAAGCGGATCTGGCAGTTCCCCTTGAGTGAGGCGTCGGGCGTTGATGTGAGCCGCAGGCGCGAGAGCGAGTTACCCCAGACCTTGCTCATCTTGGGGTCGTCGAGCACCCGCACCTCTACCGAAGCCTCCAACGACTTGGGATAGTTCACCAGCACGGCCACCGGGCCGTTCTCCAGCACAGCCTCTCCCAGTTTGATGCTGCGGCCCTTGTAGTGCTCGCCGGGCAGGTAGACCTTGCCCCGCACCAGGAAAGTCTCCGCATCGGCCCCCAGGCGGCGGCTGAGCTGCCAGGTGTCGCGCAGGGTGAGGCTGGTGCCGTATTCAGACTCCTCCAACAGCAGCGTCCGTTTCCAGCTCTTGCAGGCCGCCAGGCTGTCGGAATAGGCCCCGTGCAGGTCGAGCGTGAAGAGGTGCTTTCCGTCCTTGGTCCCGAAAGCTACGTCGCTCGCCTTGTACTCGCTGCCGTGCATCTGCTCCGAGCCGTTGATGACGGGCGTGTTGTGCCAGCCGCTCTGCATCACCCAGATGTCGTAACGCTCATTGCTGAAGGTCTGACGGGTATAGGTCACCGCACCGGCGTCCACGATGATGGGCGTGTCAGCAATGTAAAGGATGAAGTTCCCCACGTCGTTGTGGTTGTGGCTCTCGCCGTTGTGACCGCCCTTGGCGCCCAGGAACCAGCCGTCGCGGCTGCGTACGAAAACATGCTGCGTCTGCGGATACCAGCTGTCGGCGGGCACTTCGCGGCGAAGACCCGCGCAGACCTCCTCGAAACTGCTCTTGCCCACTTCCGTGTTGAGTGTGTCGATATAGGCCGACAGGGCCTTGCGGCAGCGCATGAGTTCAAAATCGCGGTAAGCGTCGTTCCCGCTGGGGAGCGGCGGCGTGGAGAAGCGCTTCTTGGAGTAACTGGCCAGGCGGTAGCCGGCATAGGCGCGCAGTTCCGGACTCTGTACCGCATTCCCGTAACGCCAGACGAGGGCCGCCGAGGCCGAACTCTTACCCACGGCGTCGGCGAAGTTCACGGTGTATTCGGCGCCGATGTCGGCCCTCGACTCATACTCGCCCATGCGCCGCAGGAGCGGGTCGTTCAGCAGGTTGAACGCGCCGCCCGAGGCATCGTAGAGCATCTGCAGGTAGTCGTAGTACTTGCCCGCGGCGTGGTTCCAGTAACTGGGTCCCTCCTCGCAGGCACCGTCGGGATTCACGAAAGTGAGGAAACGGTCTACCGAGCGCACCGAGCGCAGCAGGGCCCGGTCGAGCAGATAGGGATCATCTTCCACCAGCAGGTAGCAGAGGATCACATTGGCGTTGCACCAGGGCGTCCAGTTGTTCAGGTGTCGCTTGGGATTGAAACCCAGCCACCAGTTGGCCTCGTTTTCCTTATCGTCGAGGAAGGGACGCAGGATGTTGCGGCGGATGGCCTCCCGGGCATTGGCCGAGATGCTGGGGTCGATGGCGTCCACGGCTTCGTGGAAGAAGAACCAGCAGTAGCTCATGATGGCCCCGATGCGGCCGGAACCCAGGTCGATGAGTTGCTCGCCGCTGGGCAGCGCACGCTTGCTCTGCTGCCGGATCATATGGGCCGACGTGACCCAGGAGGGCGACCAGGTGAAGAAGAACATGCCGTCCGCGATCTTGTCGAGGAAACGGCCCTTGCCTTCGGCCAGCTCGGCGAACATCAGTTTGCTCAGAGCCGTGTAGTTGCGTCCGTCGGGGCCCTGCATCACGTCGCGGTTGCCCGAACGCTCGAATTCCAGATAAGCCGAGGCAGGGATGTGCCGCCAGTTGTATTTGAGGTACTTTTCCCCATCTTTGATAAGCTTCTCCGCATAGCGCTCGCCCAGGAGCTGCTGCCAGGCTGCCCGGTCGTTATAAGGCGGGAGGTCGAGCCACGCACCACCCGGTTTGAAGGAAGCGGCCACGCCCGGCTTGGCGTATTCGTAGCTAAGGGGCCCGGCCTGGGCGGCAAGCGGAAGGCTTTGCAGGCCAAGGAGAAAGAAGGCAAAAAGGAGTTTCAGCAGGCGGATCTTCATAACGCTAGTGGTTTCCGGTTTTCGCAAAATTACGAAAAAAGTCGTAACTTGCACTTCTTATTATAAAGGGATGGAACAAAGCGCCGCAATCCTGGCCGCGGGCAGTTTTCCGCGGAAGCCCTACCCCCTCCACCTGCTCCGGCAGGCGGATGTGCTGGTCTGTTGCGACGGGGCTCTTTCCGCTGCCCTGCGCCACGGACTTCAGCCCCGCTGGGTAACGGGCGACATGGATTCGCTCCCGCAGGCCCTGCGCAAACGCTACGAAAAGCTGGTCGTCCCCAACCCCGAGCAGGAGTTCAACGACCTGGACAAGGCCTTCCGCCTGCTGCGCGAACGCTGCCCGGAGGCCCGCATCATCCGCATTTTCGGCGCCACGGGCAAAGCCGAAGACCATACCGTTGGGAATCTCTCCTACCTCATGGAATGGGAGCGCCGCTACGGCCTGAGCCGCGACGGCTACGACGTGCAGATGATCTCCGACTACAGCACGGCCTTTGCCGTGGGCGATTCCGTCACGCTCCAGGTGGGCGAGGGCCGCAAGGTTTCGCTCTTCTCCCCCGACGCCAGCCTGCAGATCCGCTCCGAAGGCCTTCAGTGGCCCACCGACGCGGTGGTCTTCGACAACTGGTGGAAAGCCAGCCTCAACCGCGCCGCGCAGGACCGGATCGCCCTGCACTTCAACCACCCCGCACCCGTACTGATTATTCTGGACTGAACCTTTATGAGATATCTTTCCCAATTGCTGCTCATCCTGCCGGCGATGTTCGCCGCCTGTACCGTAAACGGTCCCGAACAGCCTTCGCAGCCGCAGGAGCCGCTGCCCGAACTGAACGGAACCGCCATCGTCTATTTCTCCGAGGCCGTCACCGAGCGCATCGAGGCCGCCGGGGCCGATGCGCCCGAGCTCTTCGCCGACCAGGGCGTGTGCGCGATGGAGCGCCTCTTCCCGAACGACGGGGTTTACGAAGCGCGCACCCGCGCCGAAGGCCTGCACCGTTGGTATCTGGTGTCGTATCTCAAGACCCGTGCGGGCAACGAAAACGGCCTGCAGTCCCTTGATGGGGCCCAGATCCAGACCGCCCCGCACCGCATCAGGAAAAGGAGCAAACCCAACGACACGTACTACGACCAGCAGTGGGCGCTCCGCAACAACGGCACGCTGGGAAAAGGATTCGTGAACGGCTGCGACCTCAACGTGGAGCCCGTCTGGGAGCAATATACCACCGGCTATCGAAGGGTAATTGTGAGTGTGGTTGACGGAGGTGTAGATCCCCGTCATCCCGACATTCAGGGAAATCTCATTCCGGCCAGCACCAGCGGTAGTTGGAATTTTGTAACCAACAGTGCAAACATAACCACCGACGATCACGGGACCCACGTGGCAGGCGTCATCGCTGCTGTGCGCAACAACAACAGGGGCATCGCCGGCATCGCGGGGGGAGATGATGGCAACTACATTCGCGGCGCACGTATTTTGAATTGCCAGATTTTCGATGACCACAGTGAAGCCACTGACGCCGCCACCTGCCGGGCCCTCAAATGGGGAGCCGACCACGGCGCCGTCATCTGCCAGAACAGCTGGGGCCCCTATGCCGACGAGAACAAAGACTATGTGGTTTCTGCTAAGGAACTTGCCAAGTTCAAGGCCACCAGCATCTACGACTCCGACTACGCCTACGTCAAGGACGGCATCGACTATTTTGTCAAATACGCCGGCTGTGATGCGAACGGCAACCAACGGCCCGACTCGCCCATGAAGGGGGGCGTTGTCTTCTTCGCCTCCGGCAACGAGGACATCGACTACGACCCCATCTGCATTTACGACAAAGTCCTTTCGGTGAGCGCCTACGGCCCCGACCGGCAAAAGGCCTCCTACTCCAACTACGGTGATTTCGTAGATTTCTGCGCCCCGGGCGGCGACGACAAGGAACCCTTTACCTACAACAAATGGGACGATTTTCTCTACGATGCATGGAAACTAAAAGGCGAGATTCTCAGCACCATTTCCCATGATTCAGAAGGAGATTATTTCGACGAAGAGATGGGTTTTGATTATATGACAGGGACATCTATGGCCTGTCCGCAGGTATCGGGTGTGGCCGCGCTCATCGTTTCCTATTTCGGCGGTCACGGTTTTACGGCCGAAATGCTCACCGACATCCTCCGAGGCGGTGCCCAAGCAAACTATATTATCTCACCGGAAGGCAATCTTGGATCAAAAGTAGATGCACTGGCTTCCTTCGAGTATGGTATAGAAAAATATGGTGTGCCTGGCCCGGAAAGAGCAATTATGGAAGAGCCCGTGGAAGTCTGGCCCAATCCGGTCGATACCCGTCTTTTAGTGCAAACAGATAAACTCACGAATGCTTCCATCAAACTCGTGACAATGACCGGACGCCTTCTCTTTGAAAATACGTTCCTTGTTGCCCCTGGTTATCCCGTCAGTCTTAACCTTTCAGACCTTGCCCCAGGGCATTATACCCTCATTGTCCACTATGACGGAAAGGACATAAAGAAAACCGTTATCAAGAAATAGAATCATGCGTCATATCCACAGAACCCTCACTCTGCTTGTGCTCATTCTCCTGCAAACAGGACGGATGAATGCCCAAGGAGACGTTCCCATTGACGGCAGTGGCAGCGCCTACCCCGCCGCGCGCATGGTCCGCGACCCGGGCGCCTCGGCCCTGGCCGGAGCGGGCTTCGCCGCCGGCGACAACCCCGCCTGGGCGGCCTTCCGCAACGCGGCGGCCGTGCCGCTTTCCGGCATACAAAGGCTCGACGCCGCGCTCTGCTACCAGAGCTGGATGCCCGAAATCGATCCCGCCACCAACCTCCAGGGGGGCCTGGCCCTGCGTTTCGACCACCTGGGCCTGAGCCTGGGCTTCGCCCGCCAGGGTTACGGCGCCTACGACGTCTACAACGCGGCGGGTAGCCGTACCGGCAGTTTCAGCCCCTCCGACCTGCAGCTCTCCCTGGGTATGGGCAGCATGGTTGGCGACCATCTGAGCATGGGCGTGCAGCTGTCGCTGCTTTCCACCTCGCTCGACGCCTCCACCACCTACTCCGCCCTCTCCCTAGGGCTTTCCGCCCTGTGGCAGAAAGACGCGCTGAGCCTGGCGGCCGGGGTCTCGCATCTGGGCCTTTCGCTCTCACCGGAGGCCGGAGATGATTTCCGTCCGCCCCTCTCCCTCGACCTCGGGAGCTGCTACACCTTGCCCCTGGGAGAACGGCATAGCCTGCAGGGACGGCTCGACGGCTCGGTCTACGAAAACGGGGGCCTCTCGGCCTGTGCCGGGCTTGACCTTGCCCTCTGGCAGCTGCTCGACCTGCGGGCGGGCTACCGCCTTTCCGACACCAAAGCCATCCTTCCCTCGCACGCGGCCGCCGGCCTCGGCATCCGCTTCAAGGGCATCCGCCTGGAAGGAAGCTGGCTCTTCGCTTCCGACATCCTCAAAAACTCCTGGTCCGTGGGACTGGCTTACGGTTTCTAGCCCATGTTACGCCGCATCCGAACCATTCTGGCCCTTGTCAGCCTTGTGCTCCTGACCCTGCTGTTCCTCGGCATCGGGCTCGGGTGGTGGGGCTTTCTCGCCAAGTGGCAGTTCGTACCGGCCGTCCTCGCCCTGCAGTTGGGCACGGTCGGCGCTATCCTGCTGCTGACCCTGCTGCTGGGACGCCTCTACTGCTCGCTGCTCTGCCCGCTGGGCCTGTTCCAGGACCTCATTCTGCGGCTGCGACGCGCCTTTGAAAAGTTCATCAGGCTTCCCGCCCGGGACCGCCTGCAGTTCCGCTACCGCAAGGAGAACAAAGGACTGCGCTACGGCATTATGGTCCCCTATGCCGCCTGCCTCATTGCCGGCGTGCAGACTGTCGTGGCCCTGCTCGAACCCTACAGCGCCTACGGACGCATGGTCACCAGCATCGCCTCGCCCGGAGTCTGGGCGACGGTTTTCGTGGCAGGTATCACCTTCCTGCTGGTGGGCGCGCTTGCCTGGACCGGCGGCCGCGCCTGGTGCGGGAATGTCTGCCCCGTGGGAACCCTTCTGGGACTGTTCTCGCGTTTCTCGCTGCTCCGGCCCCGGATCGACGAAGACAAGTGCATCCGCTGCGGGCGCTGCGAAAGGGCGTGCCGGGCGTCGTGCATCGACCTGAAGGCGCTCAAGGTGGACGGCAGCCGCTGCATCGACTGTTTCGACTGCATCGACGACTGCCCCACCGGAGCCATCCGCTATACGTCCGGATGGGCAGGGGCGGCCTCAGAAGCCTCGCATCCGGGCGTCAGTCGCCGCGCATTCCTAGTAACGGCCGCGGTAGCGCTGCCGGCAGCGGGCCTCTCGCAGAACCAGGGCGGCCTCGCCCCCCTCGCCCCCAGGACTGAACCCGACCGCGGCGGAAAGCTGGTGCCCCCGGGCGCAGGCAGCGAGAAGAGCTTCTATGCGCACTGCACGGGCTGCCAGCTCTGCGTGGCCGCCTGCCCGAACCGGGTGCTCCGCCCCGGCAACGACCTTGCGCACCTTTTGCAACCCTCTATGGGCTACGAAAACGGATACTGCCGGCCCGAATGCACGGCCTGCTCGCAGGTCTGCCCCAGCGGCGCCATCCGTCCGGTGAGCGCGGAAGAAAAGGCGGACATACGCATCGGGACCGCGCAGGTGGACCTTTCGTCCTGCCTTGCCGCCACGGAAGGAATCGCCTGCGGCAACTGCGCCCGCCACTGCCCCAGCGGCGCCATCCGCATGGTAAAGCAGGAAGGCCGGACCCTCCGCGTTCCGGTGGTGATGGAAGAGCAGTGCATCGGTTGCGGCGCCTGTGAACAACTCTGCCCGGTGCGGCCCCTCAGCGCCATCACCGTACGGGCCCTCAGTACGCACATCCTTAAATCATAGCCCCATGGACCGAAGAGACTTCCTCAAAAAAGCCGGACTCGGCGCCGCTGCGCTGGGCCTTCCGGGCTGCGCCCACCCTTCCGGGACAGCTGCAGGCACCGGAGCCGGGAACCTTCCTTCCGATGCCCACGTGCCCATGCGCTCCCTCGACGGCGAATCCGTGAGCCTGCTCGGCTACGGCTGTATGCGCTGGCCCACCGTCACCAACGCCGAGGGCAAGGAGGTGATCGACCAGGAGGCCGTGAACGAACTCGTAGACCTGGCCATCGCCCACGGGGTAAACTACTTCGACTCTTCACCCGTCTACCTGCAGGGCGAGAGCGAGGAGGCCTCGGCCCGGGCCCTGCAGCGCCATCCGCGCGAAAGCTACCTTGTGGCCACCAAGGCCTCCAGTTTCCGCGACCACAGTTTCGAAGCCGGGGTAAAGATGTACCGCCGCTCGCTTGAAATCTACGGCAATACCTATATAGATTACTACCTGCTGCACTCCCTGTCGGGCTACGAAGACCTGAAGAAGCGTTTCCTCGACAACGGTCTGCTCGATTTCCTGCAGGAGGAACGCCGCGCGGGCCGCATCCGACACCTGGGTTTCTCCTTCCACGGCAAGGAACCGGGCTTCGACGAACTCATGGCCCTGCATGAGCAATACCACTGGGAGTTCGTGCAGATCCAGATGAACTACATGGACTGGACGCACGCCGGCGGACGCAACAGCCAGGCGAACTATCTCTACGCCGAACTCGACAAACGCGGCATTCCCATCGTGATCATGGAGCCGCTCCTGGGCGGACGCCTCGCGGACATCCCGGCCCCGGCCGCCGAAAGGCTCAAGGCCCGTGAACCCGGCCGCAGTATCGCCTCTTGGGCCTTCCGCTTCTGCGGTTCTTTCCCGCGCGTGCTCACCATCCTGAGCGGTATGACCTACCGCGAACACCTGGAAGACAACCTGCGCACCTTCTGCGACTTCAAGCCTCTGGAGGAGCAGGACTATCCCCTGCTCGAAGAGATTGCCGACATGGTGAACCGCTACCCGCTCATCCGTTGCACGGCCTGCCAGTACTGCATGCCCTGCCCCTACGGCGTAGACATTCCGGGCGTGTTCGGCTTCTACAACAAGCAGGTGAACGCCGGCAGCTATGTGGTGGAACGGGAACAGAAAGACTACGAACAGGTCCGGCGGCGCTATCTGCGCGCCTACGACCGGGCCGTGGACCCGCAGCGCCAGGCCGCCCACTGCATTGGCTGCAGCCAGTGCGTAAAGGCCTGCCCGCAACGCATCCGCATCCCGCGGGAAATGCGCAGAATTGACGAGTACGTAGAAAAACTCAGGCGCGGAACGCTCTAATTGGAAAAGATCTCCACCAGCGGACGCCCCCGCCAGTGCTCCGGGATCTCGAGTCCCAGGGCCCAGGCCAGGGTGGCAGCAATGTCGTACTGCACCATAGCCTGCGGGAAGGAACCCAGGCGCCGCACCGGCGTGCCGGCGACAAGGAACGGGGCTTCCAGTTCCTCGAGCGTGAAGCCGCCGTGGCGCTTCCCTTTCCCGCCGTGGTCGGACGAAATCACCAGCAGGGTCCCCTCCCACAGATCCGCATCCTTGAGTGCTCGCACCAGCTGACCGATGCAAGCGTCGAGCTGAGAGAGCGTGGCATAGTAGTCGGCGCTGCCCCAGCCGGAAGCGTGGCCCACGGCATCGAGTTCTTCATAATAGAGGAAGGCGAGCTCGGGACGCAGTGAGACAATTTCTTCTGCGGCCTGCCGGGTGTAGTCGCTGGTGGTGAGCCCGGGCCGGGCGGGCGCATAGCGCTTCACGCTGACCGATGCCGTGTCGATGATCGCGCCGATTCCGCTCCAATTGTACCAGGCCAGGCTCACCGCTCCGGGGCGCTGAACGCGCAGCAGAGTAAAGAGCGTAGGCGGTGTGCCGCCCTGTCCGGCGGCCACGGCAGGCAGGGCCGGGCGTCTGGCGTTCCATTTGTTGAAAGCGTGCATCTCGGTGGGGACGCCCATGAATACGGACGCCCAGTTCACGGCCGAGGAAGAAGGCATGACAGAGCGTTTCCGCAGCGTCCAGGCCCCTTCCGCCATGAGCGAGCGGAGATTGGGGATATCCTGTGCACGCTCGAGACACCAGGAGGCAAGACCGTCGATACCCACGAAGACCACGCGTTCCGCCCTGGGTTCCGCGGCACGCAGCGGCCCCAGCGAAAGCGGCAGCAACAACAAGAGAAGACGCAGTTTCACAGGGCAAAAATACAAAAAAAGAGGCCAACCCCGCAGGGTAGGCCTCCAATTATGAAGCATTTGCTTAGTCGGCGATGAAATAGTCGTCATCGTAGGCAAGCACACCGCCGGAATAGCGATAAGCCATCCAGATGTCCACGTAACCAACTTCCGGATAGAGAACGTTGTAGTCGGCATATGCGGCATTACCCTGCCAGGAGGACACATCGTACATGGAAATGGGAACCATGAACGCAATACCGGAGGGACTGAGCGGAACGGTGAAGTTGTAATACTTATCACCGTTTTTGTCGGTCTTCAGGTCTCCGACAATGTTCATCACGACATGGTAGCCGGGACCGGTAGCATCCTTGATGCGATAACGTCCTTCCACGCTCTCACATTTCTGCAGCGTAGCGGGCAGGTCCTGACCGTAACGCACGCTCTGATACTTGAAGTTGCACATATAGGTGCCCGTGAAGAGGTCGGTCCATTTCAGTTTCTGGATCGTGCACTTGTAGGAAACGGCACCGGCAACGCCGAGCGGCTTGTAGATGTAGTAATTGTCCTCGGGAAGGCCGATTTCGAGGGTGTACTCTTCACCCACCAGGGCCGATTTCACTCCGATATCGATGGTAGCGGTGGCGGAACCGTCTGCAAATTCAACGGTTTCGGGCACGTCGAAAACGCCGTTCTGGTTCCATTTCGCAACGATCGGAACAGAGAGGTCACCCGTCGCGTCCTTACGGTTCACCGTAACGGTGATGAACTCATCGGCCGGGTCGAGCTCGATCGCCTCGCCGCTCTTGGCGAAGAAGACCTCCACCTTTCCGTCTTCGGCGTCCGGTTCTCCCCAGGTATATTCCTCTCCCTTCTGGTTGCAGGACATGACGAAGAGTCCGGCAGAAAGGACAAGCAGATATTTGATGTATCTTTTCATACTCTTGATTCTTTAAGGATTAAACGCTTAGGCGGTAACACCGTCGGTGAGCGAGGCGTTCTGGCCGGGGACCGGCTGGGTGCCGCCCGTGTTGTCCACGATACCGGCGTTCTCGTTGGTCTCGGAGGTGCAGAAGCGCATCAGCAGCCAAGGATCGTCGTAGGAGATATTGAACTTGAAGTTGTCGGGCCAGTTGGAGGGCTTTCCGTCCACGAAACGGCAGACATTCTTGCGGAGGCGGAAGATATCGGGCATGCCGAAACCTTCACCCCAGAGTTCAACACGACGCTGGAACCAGACCTCATTGAGGAAGGAGCGGGTGTTCTCGTCGGGCAAGGTGTAGGACGGGTCGCGGTAGGTCTTCACGAAGGTCTCGAGAAGAGCCTTGCCTTCCGCCTCACTGCCGTCGCGATAGAGCGCCTCGGCCTGCAGGAGGATCATTTCTTCCACGCGCATGAGCGGGTAGTCGTCGTCGTTGTTGACTTCACCCACATCCTTCATGCCGAACTTCACGTTCACACCGAAGATGAAGGGTTCCTTCACGTCCTTGATGGTCATGGGACCGATATCGTCACCGGTCTTTCCGTTCCAGGTCACCGCAGCGAGCAGCGGGGACTTGAGGTCGTCGTCAACCCACCAGCCCTTACGCACGTCGGAAGCGGGGATGAGCTCATAGAGCTGACGGTTGATGGTGGGATAGCAACCGGCACCGGCCGTGTAGCTGTCGCCCGAGAAGGAGCGGAGCCAGCTGCTGGAAGTGGCGTAGTAACCACCACGGACAGCCTTGATGTCGTTGAGCACCATATCGATACCCCAGATCCAGTTGTGTTCGCTGATGTCCATGAAGCTGGGCACCGAAACCTCTGCGATGGAAGCGGGGGTGAAACCTTCGGCAGCCTTCTCGGCATCGGATGCGGCTTCACCATAGTTGCCCATGACCAGGTTGGCGCGGGCGCGGAGACCGTAGGCTACGTGCTGGTCGAGACGGAACTTGTTGGTACGTGCCGGAACCACGGTGGGATCGAGCAGGGCGATGGCCTTGGTAAGGTCGTTGTAGATGACGGTGTACACCTCGTCCACAGTTGCACGGGGATTGTTGCCGTAATCAACCTCGATACCGGCAAGCACCAGCGGAACGCAGGGCTTATCCTTGGCCACCAGATAGGTGTACTGGAAGAAGGGAGCCAGCGACAGGTAGTCGAAGGCGCGGAGGGCATAGGCCTGTCCGAGCTTGCTCATCAGTTCGGGATCATCGGTATCGGCCGCGATGCTCGAGATGACGTCGTTGGCAAGTTTGATCTGATTGTAAGCCACGGCATAGCGGAGGTACGGGTTGGCGTAGTCGGCATTGCGGGAAGAATATTCGCCGCAGGTGCTGAACCAGCTGTAGTCGTTCTCCGGATAGATGAAGTCGGGGCCCTCGGCGTCCTGCGACAGGGCTGCGGCGATGAAACCGAAGTCATCGGCGCGGCAGTCGCGGGTAGATGCATACTGGAACACACCGTTGGGCTGACCCATCATGGCAAACATACCAATGAAAGAAGCGTTGGTGCGGGAAGGAATCAGTTGGTTGGTCTCCTTCACCTGGTCGTCGAGCTGAGAAGCTCCGGCGGGCACCATTTCGTCCAAATCCTGGCAGGCCGCAAAAGCGAGGCCGGCGAGAATGGAAAGTGCGATTCTGTTGTATTTCATAGCGGTAATGTTTTCAAGTTAGAAAGTGAGGGAGATACCTCCGGTGATGGTACGCACACTGGAGTAGGAGTTGGTATTCAGACCGGAACCGGCAGTGAAGGAACCCAAACCGTAGTGGAAACGGGGGTCGATACCCTTGCGGGCCGTGAGGACGGCCAGGTTGTCACCGGTCACATAGACACGTACAGCTTCCACGCCGACCTTGCTCACAATATTCTTGGGCAGGGTGTAGCCGAGGGTCACGTTGTTCACGGACAGATAGTTGGAGCTGACAAAGAAACGGTCGATCGCCGTCTGGCCGATGGAAGTGTCACCGTCGAGACGCGGCACGTCGGTGTCGGTGTTCTCAGGCGTCCAGGCCTTGAGGGCGTCCTTGTGCCAGGCGGAGCCGGCGCTGTTCTGCGTGTGCATCAGGTTCTGGTAGGAACCGTCGTAGTAACGGCCGCCAAGCTGGAAGGAGAACTGGCAGGAGAAGTCGAAGCCGAAGGCCTTGACGCTGGTGCCGAATCCGCCGTAGAACTTGGGCAGGATGTCGCCGCAGTCGAACTTGGTGGCATCGTCAAGCACGTCGGTAAGGGTCACGGACTTGTCGTCGTTCTCCTTGTAGTAGAGTGCCTTACCCGTGGCTTTGTCGACACCGGCATACTTATACATATATGCCTCTTCCAGAGAACCGCCAATCTTGTAGATGAAGTAGGAACCCTTCATGCCGTCCTTGGCCACGTTCGGGTCAAGAGCAAGGATCTTGTTCTTGTAGTAGCTGATATTGGCGTTCCAGTCCCACGAAATCTTGCTGTTGTTGATGATGTTGCCACCCAGAGTGAGCTCGACGCCGCTGTTGCGCACGGAACCGATGTTCACGGGATAGAAACCGGTGGGGTTACCGGCAGACAGCGGAGTGTTCTTGTAGTAGAGCATATCCTGGGTCTGGCGGTTGAAGAACTCGAGCGAGCCGTTCAGCTTGCCGCTGAAGAGTTCGAAGTCGGCACCGATGTTGAAGGTGTTGTGCTTCTCCCACTTGAGTTCGCGGTTACCCTTCCAGGTAAGGTTGATACCGTATTCGTCGGTATCGGGGTTGTAGGTGGGCGTGTACTGGTCGGCATAGGGATAGTAACCTGCGGTGGTGCCGAGGTCGTCGTTACCCTGCTGGCCGAAGCTGGCCTTGAGTTTGAGCATGTCCACCCAGTCAAAGTCGAAGAAATCTTCCTTGCTGATGAGCCAGGCGGCACCCACGGACCAGAAGTTACCCCAGCGGTGTTCCGGAGCCAGACGCGAGGAAGCGTCACGGCGGAAGGATGCGCTCACGAAGATCTTTTCAAGATAGTCGTACTGCGCACGGGAGAAGTAACCCAGGTGCATGTATTTGTCGGAAGCGGAAGAAACCGTCTTCTGGGCCTCGCCGAACGAGTTGTCGAGTTCTGGCACATTCGGGTTGTAGAGGTGGTCGTTCGAACCGCCCACGCTGCGGGTTGCGAAGTGATAACGGTCGGTACCGACCAGGACGTCGATGTTATGCGCACCGCCGAAGCTGGTCTTGTACTCGGCCAGATACTGCTGGTCAACCGAGAGGAAGTGGCTCTGGCTCACGGACACGGAGCCGCCCACAGCACTGCCGCTGGCGAAGATGCTGTTCAGGGTGCTGGAACGGGTAGTGCTGAAGTAGGTGCCCACGTTGGCCGTGAGGGACAGGCCCTTCAGCGGAGTGAGCACGAGGCCCCACTGGTTGGTGAGGTTGTCGTTGATCTGCTCACGCTTGTTGATGAGGTTGTCGCGAACAGCGTTACCCACCACACCGGCACGCTTGAGGCCCGGGAGCTGGTTGGAGTCGAATACCGGATAGCCATTCTCATACTGGATCTCGCCGCCGGTGGGGTCGCCCGAAACCGGATCATAGACGGTCTTACGCACATAGAGCGGATAGATGGGGGCGATCATGTTGGAAATGTAGAACACGTTGCCGCTGGAACCCCAGGAAGAGGAGGTCGCGGCGCGCTGGCCGAAGCCGTGCACGTAGTTCATGGCACTGGTGATCTTGGCCCATTTCTTCACCTGGTAGGAGGCGTTGATACGGGCGGTATAGCGCTCGAAAGCGGAGTTCTCCACGATACCGCCGTCATCGAGGTAACCCACGCTGGCGTAGTAGTTCAGGCGCGGGGTGGAACCCGAGAAGGAAGCGGTGTACTCCTTACGGAAGGAATTGTGGAAGGTCTCGTCGTACCAACTGTCGGGGGTGAGCCAGTAGCCGCCCTTGTCGTAACCGAGGGTAGCCTTCGGGTTCAACTTGAAGTTACGGCCGATGAAGAGTTCGCCGGCCGGAACGGTGAAGACCTGGTGTCCCAGACCGCCGTTGTCGGCGTCGAAGAGGTTGTTGTCGGCGTAGGCGTAGGCAGCTTCGATGGAAGCGCCGTTGTAGTACTGGGAACCGAACATGTAACGGTAGTGCAGTTCATAGTACTCGGCCGGGTCAGTCACCACGTCGTACTGCGGGATGAGACGGGAGTTGGAGCCGAAGCGGGCTTCGAACTGGATGCGTCCGTCTTTGTCCTGAGCCTTCTTGGTGGTGATGATGACCACACCGTTGGCACCGCGGGCACCGTAGATGGCGTTGGCCGCGGCGTCCTTGAGGACGGTCATGGACTCAACGTCGTTGGGGTTGATGTTGGAGATGCCACCGTCGTAGGGCATACCGTCCACTACGTAGAGCGGAGCGTTGCTCGCATACATGGAGCCGATACCGCGGATGCGGATGGCCGGGCTGTTCGAGGTGGGATCACCGGAGGAGTTGAACACCTGGACGCCGGCGGTAGTACCCGCAAGGGCCTGCGTCACGTTGGTGGTGACACGCTCCTTAATCTTGTCGGCCTTCACAATGGAGGCAGAGCCTGTGAATGCGCTCTTCGTGGAGGTTCCGTAACCAATCACAAGCGCATCTTCCAGGAACTTCGAGTCGGCCGAAAGGGCGATGTTGATCACCGCCTGGGCGCCAACCACGACTTCCTGGGTCGTGTAACCCACGGAGCTGAACACAAGGGTAGCTCCCGCGGGTGCGGAAATGGAATACTTGCCATCGGCATCGGAGCTGACTCCGTTCATGGTTCCCTTCACCATCACGGAGGCGAAAGGCACCGGTTCACCGTTGGCAGAGTCACTGATGACACCGGACACCGTGCTCCGCTGAGCAAGGGCGACCGAAGTCAGGAGCAAAGCCACCGCAACGAAAAATACTTTGATTTTTTTCATTGGTTGAACTTTAAATTAAACAATAAAACTAAACTAACTGAACTATCGTTTCCTAGTTTGGGTACGGTCTAAAACAGACTATACTTGGCAAAGATGCGAATAAAAAACGGCACTTCCAAATAATTGTAAGCGCACCCATAATGGCTCGCAGGCGGAAACAGGGGGCTATTTACAGAAAATGGGGTATAATAATGCAATATTCAGTTACAGTCTGTTATTTTTAAGGCCATAAAAACAACAAACTGTAAGAAAATGAATTCTTAAAAAAATTTATTGGGCCCCGCCCATGAGGTCGAGGATCTCGGCCGTAATCTTCTGCTGGCGCCCCTTGTTGTACTCGAGCGTGAGTTCCGAAAGCAGCCTCTCAGCATTGTCTGTGGCCGTTTGCATGGCTATAGTGCGGGCGGCGTGCTCGGCGGCCACGCTGTCGAGCAGGACGGTATAGAGATTCAGGCGCGTGAGTTGAGGAAGCAGCTTTTCATGCAGTTCGCGGGCCGACGGTTCCATAATATAGGCTTCCGGATCGGCCGTCTCCACTCCGTCGGCAGCGTGTTCCGGCTCGAACGGAAGCCAGGTCTCGCAGCGCGTCTGCTGCGAGGCGCTCGACACGAAATGATTGTAGACCAGAAGGACCCGGTCGTACCGGCCCTCTTCATGAGCCTCCATCAACTGCGCGGCCAGGGCCGAGGCTCCCTCGTAGGCGGGATGCGCCACCAGGGCGATGCCGTCGAAGAGCGAAGGATGCCCCAGTTTGCGCAGCGCGTCCGCCCCCTTCCGGCCCAGGGCGTAGACATCGACCTCCGCTCCCGATGTTTCAATCGCGCGGATCTGCTCCAGCGCGCAGCGGATGGCATTGGCGTTGAAGGCGCCGCAGAGCGAGGAGTTCGAGCTTACGAGCACCAGGGCGGTACGGCGGCCGGTTTCCGGAGTGGTTTCCGGGAAGAAGGGCTCCTGCTCCGGAGCAGCCTTGGGAAGTGCCGCCTGCACGATGCGCAGGGTAGCCTGGAGTTCGCGCTGGTAGGGCAGCATCGCCTCCACGGCCTGCTGAGCCTTACGCAGTTTTGCTGAGGCCACGAGTTTCATGGCGCCCGTAATCTTGAGCGTACTGCGTACCGAAGCGATGCGGTCCTTTGTCTCCCGGAGCGTGGCCATACCTTAATTATATTATGCGCCCGCGATGTGCGCGCAGATGTCGGCGGCTTCCTTTTCCAGGACGGCAGCCGCGTCGTCGTCCATCTTCCCCTCGCCCAGGGCCGCGAGCAGCTCGGGGTGGGCGGCCCGCATCCGGTCGAGGAAACGGCTTTGGAAATCGTGCACGTCGGCGATGCGGATGGGACTCATGAGCGCGTGGGTGCCGCAATAAAGCACCGCTACCTGCTCGCCCACCGGCATGGGGCTGTACTGGGGCTGCATGAGCAGCTGTTCGTTCTTGCGTCCCTTGTCGAGGGCCATGGCCGTAACCTTGTCCATGTCGGACGAGAACTTGGAGAAGGCTTCCAGTTCGTTGTACTGGGCCTGGTCGATCTTGAGGGTGCCGGCCACCTTCTTCATACTCTTCACCTGGGCCGAGCCGCCCACACGCGACACCGAGATACCCACGTTGATGGCGGGCCGGAAACCGCGGTTGAAGAGGGCCGACTCCAGGTAGATCTGCCCGTCGGTGATGGAGATGACGTTGGTGGGGATGTAGGCCGACACGTCACCCGCCTGCGTCTCGATAATGGGCAAGGCCGTGAGCGATCCCCCGGCGCGCACCTTCCCCTGAAGGGCGGGCGGAAGGTCGTTCATCCGTTCAGCCACCTCCTGCTGTCCAATAATCTTGGCGGCCCGCTCCAGCAGACGGGAGTGGAGGTAGAAGACGTCGCCCGGATAGGCCTCGCGTCCCGGCGGACGGCGGATGAGCAGGGAGAGCGCGCGGTACGCCACGGCATGCTTCGAGAGGTCGTCGTACACGATCAGGACGTCCCGGCCCTGTGCCATGAAATATTCCGCGATCGCGCAGCCCGCATAAGGCGCGATATACTGCAGCGGGGCGGGCTCCGAGGCGGACGCCGACACGATGACCGAGTAGCGGTCCGCGCCGTTCTTGCGCATGGTCTCGGCGATGTTCGCGACGGTCGAGTTCTTCTGCCCGATCGCCACGTAGATGCAGATCACGCCCGTGTCGCGCTGGTTCAGGATCGTGTCGAGCGCGATGGTCGTCTTGCCCGTCTGCCGGTCGCCGACGATGAGCTCGCGCTGGCCGCGTCCGATGGGGATCATCGAGTCGATGGCCTTGATGCCCGTCTGCAGCGGCACGGAGACGCTCTTGCGCTTGATGATGCCCGGAGCCTCCGATTCGATCGGGCGGGTCTCGGTGCAGCCGGTCGGACCGCGTCCGTCGATGGGCTGGCCGAGCGCGTTCACGATGCGCCCGATCATGCCCTCTCCCACGGGGACGGACACGACGCTGCCGGTACGCGTCACCTTGGTGCCCTCGCGGATTTCTTCGGAGTCCGAGAGCATGACGATCGCGACCGTCTGCTCCTCGAGGTTCATCGCCATGCCGAATTCGCCGCCCTCGAACCGCACGAGCTCGTTTGCCATGCAGTTGTCGAGGCCGAAGGCGCGCACGATACCGTCGCCCGCGGTGATGACCGTTCCGGTCTCCGCCTCGGCGGCCTTGTTCTCGTAATTCTTGATCTGTTCCCGGATGATGCTGCTGATTTCTTCAGGACGGATGTCCAGCCGAAGTGCCATGTTATGTTCTCCGTTCCTTTGTTTCGTTATACGTTGGCGCCGGATAAGCGCTCCGCGATCTCCCGGAGCCGGTTCTTCACCGTGTCGTCGATCTGGCGGTTGTCATAGAAGAGCCGCATCCCGCCGATGAGGTCGGGCACGACGGCGTACTCCATGAGCACGCGCCGCCCCGTGCGGGATTCGAGACGCGCGGCGAGGCGTTCCCGCTGATCGTCGGTGAGGGGCACCGCGCTTTCGCAGCGCACGCGCACCACGCCGTTGGCCTCGCACCACAGCCGCTCGTATTCCGCGAAGCAGGCGGCGATCTCGGTCGCGAGGCCCCGCTCCGTCATGAGCTTGGCGAAATTCGCGAGATAGGGATGCGCGCGTCCGTCGAGGGCTTCTCCGACGAGGGCGACGCGCTTTTCCTTCGGGAGATCCGGGTTGATGAGCAGCCGCGCGTATTCGCGTCCGAAGAGCGGGGCGAGCGCGCGGCACCCGGCAAGGATCTCTTCCTCGGCGCCGGATTCCTCGGCCAGCGCGAAGAGGCCCGCCGCGTATTCCTTCACGATTTCATTCATCGCGTCACCCCGTCAGAGCTTCTCGATGAACGAGTCGATGAGCTGGCGGTGATCGTCGCCGTTCAGCTCGCGGCCCACGACACCCTCGGCGATCTGCACGGAGATGTCGGAGATCTCGTTCTTGAGGTCGTCCATGGCCTTCTTCTTCGCCTGCTCGATGTCTTCCTCGGCACGCTTCATCGTCTCGGCGGCACGCCGGTGGGCATCGGCGAGGATCTCGTCGGACTGCCGGTCGGCGCGCTGGGAGGCGGAACGGACGATCTGCTCGGCCTCTTCTGCCGCCCCTGCGAGCTTCGCCGCGTAGAGCTTTTTGTCCTCCTCGGCGGACGCCTTTGTCCGCTCGGCAGCGTCATAGAGCTCGTCCACCTGGTTCTGCCGGGAGGCAAGGACGTTCTGGACGGGCTTGAAGAGGAATTTTTTGAGGATGAGCGTCAGGATCAGGAGATTGGCGATGGACGCGGCGATGTGCCAGACGTCCAGCGATATGAGCTCAAGGTATTCAGCCATGTTTCAGTTCTCCGGTGTCTGCCCGCGGGCAGGAATGTTCTTCTCAGAGTCTCTTGATGAAGAGGGAGGGCGCGAGGAGCATCAGAAGAAGACCGGTCACGAAGCCGTAGATACCGGTGGTTTCCGCGATCGCGCAGCCCATGATCATGGTCGAGGTGACCTGGCCTCTGCACTCCGGCTGACGGCCGATGGCCTCGCATGCCTTGCCGACGGCATAGCCTTCGCCGATGCCGGGGCCGATGCCCGCGATGAGGGCGAGACCCGCGCCGACGGCACAGCCTGCCATGATGGTCGCTTTGGCGTTGATAAGCGCAGTCGCTTCGTTGACAACAGTGGGATCCATGTGAAATTCTCCTCAGTGAAATGATTTGTTGGTTTATGGTTCTGCGGGAATCCCCGCGGGCTTACGGGAGGGGACGCTCAGTCCGTCTTCACGGCGTTTCCGATGTAGAGCATCGTCAGCATGGCGAAGATGAACGCCTGCATGAGCGAGGTGAAGACGTCGAAGTAGATCGAGAGGACGGCGGGGAGGCCGACCTGCAGGAGCGGGATCTTCCCGAGCAGTCCCGGGAGCCAGCCGAGCAGGAGGGTGGAGACCGACGCCAGCCCCGCGTAAACGAGCGCCGAGATGACCACGCCGGAGACGATGTTCCCGAAGTGACGGAAGGTCATCGAGATGGGCGTGCCGATCTCCGAGAGGACGTTGAACGGGGTGAAGATCTTGATCGGCTCGGTGTAGCTCTTGAGGTAGCCGAGGAAGCCGTTCGTCTTGATCTTATAGAAGGTGATGAGCGAGAAGACGAGGATCGACCAGCCCGCGATGGTGTTGAGGTCCGCCGTGGGGGGATACGCGCCGACGAGGGCGGTGAGGGAAGAGGTTGCGGAGAGCCCGAGGATCGCGCAGATGAACGGCGCATAGGGGAGGAAGCTCTCGCCCATGTTCTCGCGCACGAGCTTTGTGACCTGCTCGACGATCCATTCCGCGACGACCTGACGCTTCGAGGTCCCGCGGACCTTCATGCCGTGGGTGAGGACCAGGCAGAGGACGAAGAGAAGGGCGATGACGATCCACGAATTGACCTGCGTCTCGGTGATCCGGATGCCGCCGAGGACCGGGATCGTATAGAGGATCTTCGCGCCGGTGATGTTGATGTTGTCCATAGTCAATCGGCTTTCTGATGATCGGTCTCTTCCGCGCCGCCGTCATCCGCATCGGCAGAGGCAGCGGGGGCGGGGGAGCCGTCGTTTTTCGGTTCTTTGCCGGGGAGAGGTCCCTTCGAGAAGTGCGAGACGAATTTCTCGAACTCGTCCGGCCTGTCCTCCTCGTCTTCCTCCTCGTCGGCGGGGAGGGAGCGGGCGGGGACCGCGTCGGGAGCGGCGTCCGGATCGGGAAGGGTTTCCGGGGACTCCTCGGGCGGGAGGGGATGCTTCTTCGCCCGGTACCACGACCAGAGATTGCGGGCCGTGAGCACGATGCGGGGATAGAACACCGAGGCCAGCACCGGGAGCCAGTGGATATGATCCACGGCGAGGGAGAGGGCCATCACGGCGAGCATGACGATCGTGCGGACGATGTAGGAGGAGCGCATCTTCGCCTTCGCCGCCGCCTCGTCCCCGGTCGCGAGGGCGCGGGTGATGCCGACGGACATGAAGAAGAAGTTCCCCGCGGCGAGCAGGAACCCGACGATCAGGCCCAAGAGGACCGAGAGATCGAAGCGCCGCGCGATGACAAAACCGACTGCCATCAATAGGGAACAGCAGAGGATGCCGACGGCCATCTTCCGGTTTTCTTCAAGCACTTCGGGATCGAGCTTCATCGGATCCACCTCCTCGGAAATCGTCGGGCGGCGGCCGGGACGTCCGCATGCCCATACAAAAAAATTATACCACAGTCCGGCGGGGATTGCAAGGATCCGGGGAAGTTTTTATCAGTAAATTCACAAAACGCCGCCGGGGACGGGAGGCGCGCGGAAGGATTTGGGCCGAATTCGCGTTTTTTCGCTCCGCCCGCTTGACTTCCGCGCGGAAATCGGTATAATATAGAGTGTATAAGAATCTCCCCGAGAGGGGACAGCACGGAGGATCTGCAAGTATGTTTGACAACGGCAAGCTCTACATGGGCCTTTCCGATCCCGACCGCGAACGGGTCTACATGTACCTCTCGCAGGCCAACCGCCACGGTCTGATCGCGGGCGCGTCCGGCACCGGCAAGACCGTCACGATGAAGGTCATGGCCGAGTCCTTCTCCGACGCGGGCGTCCCGGTCTTTCTCTGCGACGTCAAGGGCGACGTCTCCGGCCTGATCGAGCCGGGCGCGGACAACGCCGGCATGCAGAAGCGCATTGACAAGTTCGGCATCCGCGACACCTTCCAATACAAATCCTATCCCGTCACGTTCTGGGACATCTACGGCAAGGGCGGCCATCCGATCCGCACCACCGTCTCCGACATGGGGCCGGAGATCCTCTCCCGCATCATGGGGCTGACGGAGGTGCAGGAGGGCGTCCTCAACATCATCTTCCGCATCGCGGACGAGCACGGCCTCGAGATCATCGATCTGAAGGACCTGCGCGCCGTGCTCCAGTACATCGGCGAGAACCGCGCGGAATACTCCATGAAGTACGGCAACATGGCGGCCCAGTCGATCTCCGCGATCACGCGGGCGCTGATCCCGCTCGAGGACCAGGGCG
>JAFTEQ010000049.1 GCA_017453565.1 Bacteroidales bacterium | reverse complement strand
GTTCACTTCGCCCGTCTCGAATAGGGCGTTGTGGAGTTTCGAAGCCTCGACAGCCAGTTCCGCCACCGCCTCCTTAGCCTGCAGCAGAAGACGGTCGTCAGCGGGAACGCGCGGGCGAGCTTTTTCTTCCTTTCTTTCCTGCGCAGGTCGCGCAGCATGGATTTCCTGAGGTCTTCCGGGATCAGGAGTTCCGCCTTGTGTGTGTTTTCCATATTGTCTTAACAGTTCCTCGTTTGTGCATTTCTGCGTGAACAGGGCGGTCTTCGGTATGCCGAGCATGACTTTCAGCTCGTATTCCACCATACGGGCGCTCATGCGTTGTGCGTTCCTGGCCAGCCGGCGGTTGGGATGCAGCTCTTCAAGCAGCCTTCTCCCTTCCTCCGGCTTCATGTCCGAAAGCAGCCAGCGTGCGATTTTTTCCTTGCTTCCCTTTGCCGTCCCCATAGTCACAGTGATTTCAGCATGTCGCACAGTTCCGGCTGCGGGTGGCAGTCGGACTTGTCCTTGCGGTATGAGGCGTGCGTCCAGATGCCCGGCTGCCCTGCCAGCGCGTTCCTCGACACGCCCCACATGTCGATGTTGTATTTCTTCGGTATCCCCAGCGTGGCGCACAGTTCGCGCAGCAGGTCCCTCAGCGCGGAGATTTGCGCGGCGGTGTATTTCTCGTAGAGGGTGTGGCCGCGCCACTTGTTGCCCGTGCAGTACTCGTGCACGCCCGTCACCGGCCTTGCCTTCCCCTCCATTCCCGTGGGGTAGCAGTTGCCGTCGGCGGCTTTCTTGAGGTGCCCCCAGCTGTCGATTTCGATGCCGACGCTCGTTCTGTCCAGGTTCCGGTAGCTGCAGCCCGTTGAGACGAAGTCCCTGACGCTCATGCCGAGGTGCCACGCCCAGTGCTTCAGGTCGAAGAGCTGGTATATCTGCCCGGTGCGGTCGACGATGAAGTGGGTGGCCACCCGTCCGGGTGTCTTGCGCCACCATGCCAGGTCGCCGTCGACGCCGGGGCCGCTGGCCGTGTGGTGGAGCACGATCTGCGTCTTGGCGGTCTCCTCCCTGACGTACTGGCTTTCCGGGAACTGCACTCTTATGATGTTTGCCATTGTCCTTGTTGTTTTGAAAAGGGCGGGCTTGGGCCCGCCCTTCGGGATTGAAAAAACACAAATTAAACAAAAAGAGAATCCCTTTCGGGATGGAGAGTCGCTATGCGGTGGTGAAGGCGTAGGTGTCGCTGTAGCGTTCCCGTCCGTCCACGACCATGAAGGCGTAGTAGAGGTAGTCGGTGCCGGTGACCAGGCCGGTGATCGCCTTGGTGTATGCGCTCCCCGGCGTGAAGTTGGCGGTGGAGACGGTCTCCCAGGCGCCGGTTCCCTCCTGCTTGTAGCGGAAGCCGACCTTGGTGATGGTCTCGTCGTTGGCCGTGAACGTCGCGCCGAGGATCGCCCCGGTTGCCGTCACGCCCGTCTCGTTCACCGCGCTGATTTCGGCTTCATTCACGCTGCCGTTGACGGTGCAGAGGGCCTCCACCTGCGCGTCGGTGAGCTCGATCACGCGGTCGGAGGGCGTGTTGTAGATGAAGGTCATGTCCGCGCCGTTGGCGTCGGTCGTGGCCTTGCCGCTGGTGGCCGTGAACTCGGAGAGCACGGCGCCGCGGTAGCGGTCGCCCATCAGGTGCCACTCGCCCTGGTTGGTGAGCACGAGGATCACCAGCTCGGCGTTCTGCACGGCGCGGAGGAATCCGGCGATGCTGGCGCGGAACCCCGCGTTGTAGATGTTAAGGTTCGCCTGCTGCGAGCGCGAGCCCTGCTCGCCCTGCCCGGTGCACTGGTACTCGCCCGCGTCGTCCTTGCTGTGGATTTTGAACATGCGCTTGCCCGCGGCCATCACGGGGACGCCGGTGAGCTTCGCGTTCTCGTCCATGCTGGTGGGCACGTCTATTTCCTGCGGCCATACGGCCACGTCGTCCTTGAGGCCGATGAGCACGGTCTTCACGCCTGACATCACCACCTCGCACCCGAGGCCGTTGGCCAGGTCTTCTATTTTGTATTTACATTGAGGCATAGTTGTAAGTTTTTAAGTTTCTGATTGTTTGAAAACCGGATCGGAGCCCGGCGGGACGCGCCCGCCGGTCCTTTCCGATTGCGTCTTATTCGGCAGCCGTCTTGAAGACGGTCCACGGAGTGTACTGTTTGGCGCCGTCCGCGGTGATGTAGGCGCGCACGTAGTAGGAGGTGTTCAGGGTGAGCGAGGTGAGGTTCACGGCCATTGTGCCTGAGGAAGGAGTGCCGTTCACGTTGGTGGGAGTGGAGGTCAGGTCCTCGGTGATCTCCACACCGCCGGCTTCCACAAGCCCGCTCGGGTCGCTGTAGGTCAGCGTGGCCTTGGCGGAGGTGGTGGCGATGTCGCTCATCGCGAGGACGGTGAGGCTCGGGGCGGCGGTCTTGGTCTTCACTTCGGCAGTCGCGCTGTTGTAGGCGTCGGTTCCGGCGACGACCTGCAGCTGGACGTGGTAGTCGGTGTTGCGGTCGAGGCCTGTGAGGGAGGCGTGGTAGTTGCCGTCTTCGCCGAGGGTGGCGGAGGCGGTGGAGCCGAGGGAGGAGGTCTTGCCGTAGGCGAATCGCACGGTTGCGCCGGCGGGCAGGTCGCCCATAACGCGTCCTGCGGCCTCTATGGCGGTGTCGCCGGCGACAGCTTCTGTGAGGATCGGGTTCAGGCTGCGGACGACAATGCCGTCGGCGGGGCTCGCGGTGTCCGTGGCGGACTCGCCGACGGTGGCGTCGGTGGCCCAAACCATCTGGTTGCAGCCGAAGCCGACAGCCTCACGCCAGTTGAGCATGATGTCCACGTCGTAGTGGTGCGCCTGCATGTCGGCCTTGAAGGTGTCGATGTTGCGGTTGGCGATCCACAGCAGGTTGTCGTTGACCGTGGCCCAGAGGTGCTTGGTCTTGGCCATGGAGGGCAGCGGGGCGAGGACGTGGTTTCCGCTGGTGAAGTCCACGGCGTCGGAAATCTCCTGATCCGACTTCACGTTGTAGAACCCTTTGTCGCGGGCGGCGCGGAGGTAGGCGCGGAACATGTCCGGGGCCATGAAGATGGTGACCTTCTCGTTGATGAGCTCCTCGGGCAGGTTCGCGTCGAACTCCTCTATTTGGTCGAAGATGCAGCTTTTGTCCAGCTCGCCGATGCCGGAGACGATGTTGATGGGGTACTCGCTGCGGGCGCCTTTCTTCAGGAGCTCCAGGATGCCGTCCATGCAGTCGCTCGGCTTGGTGCCGTCGGGGTTGTGCTTGCCCTTGTACACCATCAGCTTCTCGCGGTCTTTGCCGATCTGCTTCTTGATGTACTCCTCGAAGATGTACTGGACGATTTTCCAGTTCTTTCTGGCGGCGGGGTCGAGGTCGGCCATGAAGCCGAGCCAGCTGTCCTCGATTTCGTCGGGGGTGAGGGAGAGGTCGACCTTCATCTTGGGAAGGTAGATTTCATTGGGGTGGAAATCCACGCTTCCGATGGGGTTGAACGTTGCCTTGAAGGGCTGCACCAGCGACTCGAACTGCGGGTTGGCCATGCGGTACATGGTGTCCGTTGTGCGCACGGTCTTCGCGTGCTTCTCAAGGGTCACGGGTTTGGCCATGATGGCGGCGCGCAGGCGCTGCAGGTTCTGGCCTTCATTGATGTAGTAGGCGCCGAATTCCTCCAGGAGGCGGCGCACGGTGATTGCTTTTGCCATATTCTTTTGGTTTTGATGTTTTTGGACTAATACTCTTTCTCGAGTGCTGCGTACATCGCC
>JAFTEQ010000048.1 GCA_017453565.1 Bacteroidales bacterium | reverse complement strand
GGCGCGCCGGACGTGATCGCCCAGGCCTTCAACGTGAAGCCCGACGGACACCGCGCCTTCCTGCCGCGGATATTGAGCCGGAAAAAACAGGTCATCCCCGCGCTGTCGGTGTTTTGGGGATGAAAAAAGCGCCTCATGGCGCTTTTTTCATCACCCGAGCTTTTCCAGGAATTCCGCGTACTCCTCCGTCAGCCCCATGTCCCACAGCAGCGAGCAGGACAGGTACTTGTCGCGGATGTCGCGCGCGCCGACGAAGGCGTTCACCACGTCCAGGGTGGGCACGTCGATGTCCGCGGGGGTCAGGGGCATGCCGGTGGCGGCCATGGTGTTGTACAGGTAGTCGTAATCCGGCAGCTCCTCGTGGATGATCCGCAATATTTCGTCCCAGTGGGCGACGATGTTGTCCAGCCGCCTGGCGTGCTTCGCCGGGTCGTTCTTGTGGGTCTTTTCCTCGATGGCCAGGATCTGGTCGGCGGTCTTGCCGAAGATGCGGCGCACCTGCGCCTCCCACTTGACCGGGTCGAAGGCCGCCATGTGGGCCTCGGCCTTCGCGCGGTCCGGGACGGTCCCGTCGGCGAGCAGCTTCCTGTAGATCTTCATCGTCAGGATCGTGCCGACGCCCACCTGGATGCCGTGCAGGTCGTAGGGCACGCCGCGCTCCAGCGCCATCATCTCCCACATGTGGGAGAAGTAGTGCTCAAGGCCCGAGGCCGGACGGGAGATCTCCGCGTAGGCCATGCCGATGCCCGCCAGCACCAGCCCTTCGGCGATGGAGGCGATGGCGTCCGGGTCGCGCTCGGTGATGCGGTCCGCGACGGCCATCAGCTTGCGCAGCGCAGCGCGCATCAGCTCCGCCACGTCCTCGCAGTAGTATTCGCCCGTCACCAGATGGGAGATGCGCCACTCGCACACGGCCACGTACTTGGCCACCATGTCGCCCAGGCCCGCCCACAGCATCCGCATGGGCGCCTGCGCCAGTATCTCGGAATCCAGGAGGATGCCCTCGGGCCCATGGTTGTACAGCGAGACCTTGACGTGGTTCATCTCCATGCTGCTGGAATTGGAGGCGTAGCCGTCCATGCTGGGCGCGGTGCCGACCACGGCGGTGGGGCGTCCCGTGGCGTGGGCAGCGACCTTGCACAGGTCGTTGATCACGCCGCTGCCCACGGCGAGGAACATGTCGCAGGCCGGGTCAAAGTGCATGATGATGCTGCCGGTCTCCCATTCGGCGGGAGCGACGCGCGCGTTGTCGGGCTTCTCCAGCGGCACCACGTACAGCCCGTGTTCGATGCCCGCGGCGGTCAGGATCCCGTCCACCCGCCTGCCGGCCACCTCCCAGGTGTTGTCGTCGCAGACCACGAAGGGTCGCTTCTTCCCCATGGCGGCGATCATCTTCGGGACCTCCTCGATGATCCCCCGGCCGATGTTCAGGTATTTCAGCGCGCACACGTGCGTCTTGCCGCAGGCGCATTCATGCCCCTCGGGGCGCACCAGCTCGGCGAGGGTCATCTTTCCAAAGTTGGGCATGGCGTTTCCCTCCGTAAATCTACTTATTTTATAGCTCCTCCGCGACAGCGCGGAAAGCCACCGCTTCCTATTGGATTATACCACACGCCGCATCAAAGCACAATCGCCAGTTTCCCTCACATCGCGGCGCGTTCATAAATCCACCCATTATTCGCCAAAACTGTAAATTATTAACAGTTTTGTAATAGATGTTTTCACAGTTACGGCGTATAATGAAAGAATGACTAATCAAATCATAAAGAGGAGGATTTATCGCATGAAACACCGTCTCACCCGTCTGTTGCTCGCACTCCTGCTGTGCGCGGCGCTGCTGACGCCGACGTTCGCGCTGGCGGAAGAGATCGACATGGAGCCCATCGAGGAGTGCGCTCACGCGCACACCCGCCTGGTCGTCGATCCCGAACCCATTGGCTGGACCTACGAGGGCGTGGAAAACCCCGCCACCCAGCACATGGTGCGCTATGAGAACTATCAGCGTACCTACTGCGACGACTGCGGGGAGTTCCTGTCCGCCGGCAGCCCGCAGGAAGATACCTATGAGGTGCAGGATCACGCTTTTGACGACGAAGGCAAGTGCGTCGACTGCGGCTATCAGTGCCAGCATCCCGAGACTTATCCTGATTGGGAACTTGCGAATCGCGCCGTCGAGAACGTGAACGACGCGTACGGCCACAGGGTCACCGGCACGCGGATCGATTACAATTACTGCGCCATCTGCGGCATGCAGTTCAACAGGACCGAATCCGCCTACGACGCAATGGAAGAACACTACTACGAGGGTGGCTCCGTGTGCGACGAATGCGGCTTCACCTGCGTGCATCCCGAAACCTACGTCGATTACTCGTACTCCGGCAAGGAATACGTCAACGTCGGCAGCAACTCCAAGCATCGCGTCGCCGGCACGAAGACCGTCCGCATCAAGTGCAACGAGTGCTACGCCGTCCTGTCCGATACCACCGCGGACGCCTCTTACTTTGAGGACCACGACTTCAACGACAAGGGCATTTGCGAGAAGTGCCAGTACGCCTGCCCGCACGAGGAAGTGCGCACCGGGACCGAGTCCTACGACGAATATACGTACAAGGACACCGGCGACAACAAGACCCACATCCGCGTCGCCAAGGCGAGGCAGTACGCTTACTGCGAGGCGTGCGGATGCCGCGTCGGCGAACCCGTCGAGGTCATACTGGAGAACGTCAAGAACCACGATTACTACAACGGCGTCTGCGACGACTGCGGCCATGTGAATACCTGCGCCCATCCCAACAAGGTCGTCCGGCGCGAAGAGGTGTGGGATTCCCGGAAGGACGAGAAGACCGACGATCCCGAGTTCCACAACACGACCTACACCTATAACTGCCAGTACTACTGCCCAGATTGCGACATGTGGCTTGAGCAGGCCCCCGGTCAGGAGACCGAGACCGTCGCGAAGCTCCATCACTTCGATCGCAAGGGTGTCTGCTATGACTGCGGCTATGTAAAGAACTGCACCCATCCCAACGCCTATGACCGCATCGAAGGCTGGTATGGCAAGACCACTTACGAGGATACCGGCAGCAACGCGATTCACCTGTGCGTCTCGGACGGCACCACCAGAAAGTTCTGCCCCGATTGCCTCAAATGGCTGGGAGGCGAACAGCCCGTCTCCGTCAAGAACGAGGAATCTCACGACTACAACGCCCAGGGCGTCTGCGTGCTGTGCGGACACAAGAACGTCTGCGAGCACAAGCGCGTCACGAAGTACGATTCCTTCAAGTGGAACAAGGGCTACACGGCTGTCGACGCGAACACGCACAACCGCAATGGCATCAAGCAGACCGTGCTCTATTGCGATGATTGCGGAACCACCATTGAGGTCCTCGCCACTGTCGAAGCCTTTGAGGCCGAGCCCCATGACTTCGACTCCTACAACGTCTGCTATGATTGCGGCTACAAGTCCGAATGCACGCACCCCAACGTGATCAAGAACTTTGCCGGCGACTTCGAGGACTGGGACGAATGTAAGCCCATCGACGCCAAGTCGCACCGCGTCTCCGGCTGGTATTACACCCGCGACGTCTGCCAGGACTGCGGCAGAACCGTGTGGTATTCCGACGCCACGTACAAGAACGTCCTTGAGGCGCACCACTTCGACGAAAACGGCGTCTGCTATGACTGCGGCTACAAGCGCGCGGAGTGTGCGCACGCCAACCTGGGCGGCTGGACCATGTACTCCACTGGCAGGGCCACTTACAAGAACATCGGCCACAGGCTGGTGCATGAGGCGACGCCCGTACTGTCCCGCCGCGTCTATTGTAACGATTGCGGCAAGCTGATCGAGGACGAGATCATCGCCTCCGGCGAAACCATGCTGCTCTACCACAACTTCGACAACAACAACGTCTGCAAGGATTGCGGCTACGTGGACGACGGCACCGCCTGCGCTCACGCCACCACCGTGACCAACATCTACTTCAAGGGTTCTGAGACCTCTTTCGACACCGGCTCCGACGCCACCCACGAAACCCACGGCAAGCGCATGGTCACGGAGGTCTACTGCAAGGATTGCGGACGGACCATCAGCGAGACCACGAAGAGTGTCGGCATCGCGACGCTGCCGCACAACTACGAGAACGGCATTTGCACGCAGTGCGGCCACGTGAACAAGTGCGCTCATGCCAACACCGAGACCAAGTCCAACATCGTCGGCAAGATCAAGGACACCGGCAGCAACAGCACGCACCAGGAGAGCGGCTACAAGTTCGAGACCGTCACCTGCAAGGACTGCGGCGTGACTGTGAGCACCAAGCTGGTCAGCAAGGACGCCACCGAGAACGTCGCCCACAAGTACGTGGATGACCTGTGCATCCGCTGCGGCCACAAGAAGACCGAGGAAAAGGCCGCCGTGCAGCCGGCTGAAACCGAGGAAGAGGCCGAGGAGGAAGCCAAGGCCGAGGCTCCGGCAAAGATCGTCTACGAGACCGTTTCCGATGACACCGTGCTCAACGGCGTGAAGGTCGCCGACGAGCTGCCCATGGCGGAGGCCCTGGAGACCGTCGGCAAGACGTTGGACGAGGAGATCGCCAGCGGCGAGAACGTGACCGTCGATATCGTCGGCATCGACAAGGTGCTGAACAAGGAAGAAAAGGCCAAGCTCGACAAGCTGCCCGTGAAGGATCGCATGCTGGTCGTACTGAACGCCCTGGGCCTCGGCGACGCCATCGGCGAGGAAGCCATGGCGGGCATGAGCGAGGAAGCGAAGGCCCTGACCGAGGAGGTCTCCGCGCGTCTGGAGGGCATGTCCGACGCCGAGAAGCAGGCGCTGCTCGACACCATCGCCCAGTTCTTCCCCAAGGCCAAGGTCACCATCGACGGCAAGGAGTTCGACGCCTTCAGCATCGACGTGGTCATCGACCGCGACGGCAAGAAGGAATACGATCGCTACACCTTCTACAACGACGGCGCCCAGTGGATGCTGTACAACATCGAGGTCGGCAAGCTCGTTGAGGAAACCGCCGCCTGATCAAATCAAAGCGCAACCACAGCGCGCGAGGCCGGGGCAAACGCCCCGGCCTCGCGTTGTAAATGACCGCATTTTGCAGGCTCTTCACGGAAACCTGTGGGATGTCAACTCCCTCCGTCTCGGCTCCGCCGAGCCACCTCCCTCGAAGAGGGAGGCAAAGCACTGTTTCGCCACCAAAAGGCTCCCTCTCAGAGGGAGCTGGCGCGCAGCGCCTGAGAGAGTCCTTGCGAAATCCCACAAGAAAACGTGAAGAACCATTTTTCAGGCGAAGCCAACGCAGCAAGCAGAAAACCCTTCCGCGTTTCTTCATTCGGAAGGGTTTTCTGCGCTTGTGGCCTTTGTCAGCGGTCTTGCGAGGCCGGGGCAAACGCCCCGGCCTCGTTTCTCTTCGGTATATGAGGCACGGGAAAGCTTTTCCCGTGCCTCATTTTGACTTTCCTCTGTTACTGCCCGATCACGGCCTTGATGCGGCGCACGCCG
>JAFTEQ010000047.1 GCA_017453565.1 Bacteroidales bacterium | reverse complement strand
CGCTCGTTCCACGGCGATCAGGCCATTGTGATTGCGGGCGACTTCGACCAGGCCCTCATCGAATCGAAGCTGAACCTCTTCTCACTCACGATAACCCCCAGACGTTCGAGCTTTTCCAGAAAGGCCTACAGCTGGAATCCGGCTGTCGGTCCCGTCTTCATCCACACCGAGAACAACAGCTCGCTCACGGCAGGCATCTCCCTTTCGTGGAGCTCCCCCCGAACCCCGGACGACCGCCTTCAGTCGGCGCAGCCGCTGGTGTCGTACATGTACGCCGCCCAGCTGTCGAAAATGGTGGAAAAGCGCATCCGGCGCAGCTTCGCGGCCAAAGGCATCCCGCTGGCGGACTTCGCCTTCCGCTATCTGGACAGTGCCGCGTCGTCCGGAGACGAACGCTATGAGTTTACGGTGAACTTCGGCATGGCGAACCTTTCGGAAGCTACCGCCGCCATTGCCGAAGCGTTCGCAAGTCTCGACGCCGGCGGAGCCACGATTCCCGAACTCACCGACGCCCGAATGGAGATGCTAACGGCCGCAAGTCGCGAACTCTCGCTCCCGCAGGACAACTCTTCAGTGGCCGATCAGTGCGTGTCCGCCTTCCTCTACGGCACCCGCATCGTCTCTCCGGAGACCGTCCGGAGTTTCTTCTCCCGCAGGCAGATGTCGGCCGAAAGGGATCTGAAGCTGTTCAACGGTTTCACGTCGGCGCTGCTGGATCCCCGTCGCGCACTCGAGCTCCGTTGCGATACCCCCCAGGGTCAACTGGACGGCGGCGCGTTCGTGCAGAGCTTCCTCAACGCCTGGGCAGCCGCGGTGCAGAACCCTGCCGACGCCGGCGTCTACCGGAGCAGTTTCGCCGATACCGTGAGCCTGCTGCGGCCCGGAAAGACGAAGGTGAAGCTCAGCTCCACCACCAAGGACCCGGTGACCGGCGGCAGCATCTGGACCTTCTCGAACGGCACGCGCGTGGTGTACAAGAAGACCGCGCGCAAGGGCGTGATCGACTACGGCCTGCTGTTGAAGGGCGGCTATACCTATGTGCCGTCGCTCGGCCCCGGAGAGAGCGCTTTCGTGGGCGACGTGGCCAGCCTTTGCCGCATCTCCGGAATGAGCTCGGCAGAGTTTTTCGATATGCTGGCGGCGAACGGAATCGACATGTCCTGCCTCTCTTCGATGACGGATCTGCGAGTCACCGGGCAGGCGCCTTCCGAAAAGCTGGAACTGCTGCTGCGGGCGATGCTGTCGTATTCGCGCGACAGGCGGCCCGACACCCTGGCGTTCCAGTATTACAAGGCCTGCGAACGGCTGCGTCAGGAGCGCTTCCGGATGAGCCGACGTGGCATTATCGCAGCCATCGACAGCACCATGAGTCCCGGGTACTACTATCCTTCGACGAAGAACGTGGACCTGCTGGGAGACGACCTCCCGCTTCGGGTAGACGCTTACCTGAATTCGGAGTTCGCGAAGTTTAACGACGGTCTGCTTGTGATTTTGGGCGACGTGTCCGAGGCGCGCCTGCAAAAGCTGCTCTGCGAATATTTGGGGGCGTTTACCGTGAGTCCGTCGTTCAGCATACGGCCGAAAGTGGAGTATGAGTTGAAGCCGGGCTGGAGCACCTATACCGTGGAGGCCTTGCACAGCAGCGTGGGTAGCGGCGAGGTGTGCGTGAACGTGGGAATGGCCACCAGACAGAGCTTTACGATACGTTCTTACTGCGCGTTCCTGATAGCCGTGCTTGCGATTCAGAATTCCGTCACCGAGGCGCTGGCCCCGGTGGGAATGTATGCAGAGACGACGGTGGACGCGCAGGTGTTCCCGTCTGAGAGGCTGGCGTTGTATATCACCTGCAAACCCTGCGCGGAAGACGGATTGCCGGCTGGAGTGCTTCCGGCCGAGAACTTCGAGGTACTGCGTGCGCTTAGACGAGGGATAAGTAAGGCTTCTCGCGGGTCGGTGACGCCTGCGCGTTTGTCGGTCTTGAAGGTGGCGCTCACCAATGAAATGGAGAGCTGGATTTCGCAGCCTGACTATCTGATCCGCGCCGTGATGATGCGCAACTCGGAATGCAAGGATGTGGTGAGTGACTATAAGACGGCCATAGCCTCGGTGACTCCGGCGGATGTGAATACCATTATTCACGATCTGGACTTCGGCAGCAAGATGGAGTATATCGTGAGGTAGCAGCCGGTGAGCCTCGGGTTTGCCCGGGCGTTCGCGTCGAGGCGGCGGTTTGATATTATGAATTCAAGCGGTTTCGGAACAATCATTCAGATAGGGGACGTACTGGTCTCCGAGGATGTCGTGTGCGAGTTCTTCGCGTGCGACTATGCTGCGTGCGGCGGGGCCTGCTGTGTGGAGGGCGAGAGCGGCGCACCCCTGGAAGAGTCCGAGCTGGATGGCCTGGAGGAGGGGTATGAGGCGTATTCGGGGCTGATGAGCGACGCCGGACGGGCGCGGGTTTCCGAGGTGGGATTTTTCGAGGTCGACCGCGACGGTGACCTGGTGACGCCGTGCGTGGCGCGGGATGGCTCCGGGGCTGGGGCGAGCGGCGAGGCGGCGAGCGGGCTGGCTTCGGCGAGCGGGCTGGCTTCGGCGAGCGGGCTGGCTTCGGCGAGCGGGGCGTGCGCGTTCTGCCACTTTGGGGACGGAGCTTTATGCGCGATTGAGATGGCAGGGCGGGAGAAACCGGTGTCGTGCGCGCTGTATCCGATACGCATCACGAAGATGCCGGGCGGAGGGCTGGCGTTGAACCTCCACCGCTGGGACATCTGCCGGGCCGCCTTCGAGAAGGGCCGCCGGGAAGGGGTTCGCGCGTATGAGTTCCTGCGCGGCCCGCTGGAGCGCCGCTTCGGGCCCGAGTTCTACGAGGCCCTGTCCGCCGCAGCACAGCATATCCTTTAGCCGCCACCCCGGACCTGTGATGCTACAGGCGCACAGGTGCGGGAGACGTCCTAGTTTTTGGGACGTCTCCCGCAAAAATGGCCTAAAATGCGGGAGACGTCCCGGAATTTGGGACGTCTCCCGCACTTCGAGCCAATGATTTTGGTATATTTGTCGAGATATGACTTACGCCGAGAGAATCGAAGAACTTCGCGCGATGATGCGCAGCCGCGGCTGGGATGCCGTGGTGCTCACCGGCAGCGACCCCCACGGGAGCGAGTATCCCGCCGAAAGGTGGAAATGCGTGCAGTGGCTAACCGGCTTCACAGGCGAGGCGGGCGACGTTGTCGTCACTCTGGACCACGCCGGCCTCTGGACCGACACCCGCTATTTCATTCAGGCGGTGCAGCAACTTCAGGGAACGGGGGTGGAGCTCCACAAGATGCGCGTGCCGGAGCAGGTGCCCATCCCGCAGTGGTTGGCGCAGCACTTTGCCGACGAGGACGAAGTTTTCGTCGCCCTTGACGGACTCTGTGTGAGCAGCGATTTCGCGGCGGAGATAAAGGCGGCCAGCAGCACGGCGGCCGGCGGCACTGTTGCCGGCAACGCACCAGCCGTCCACATCGTCAGTATCCCCAACCTTATCGACGCCATCTGGGAAGACCGGCCTCAGATTCCGCAGACACCCGTCTTCCGGGTCGATCCCGGAGAGAGTTGTCCGCAAAGGCTCGAACGGCTGCGCGAATGGCTCAGGGACAACCGCACCGATTACATCCTTCTGAGCGCGCTGGACGAGGTGGCCTGGACGCTGAACGTGCGCGCGTCGGACATTGAATACAATCCGCTGGTGATTTCTTTCCTGCTGGTCGGCCGCGACACGGCAGACTGGTTTGTGCTGAAAGAGCCGGTGGAGGATCCGCAAACCGAGGAGAGCTTCGCCTCTCTGGCAGACGACGGCGTGACGCTCCGCTACTACGAGGAGATTGAAATCGCCCTGAGCGACCTCGACGGCACCGTGGCGGCCAGCGGGCTGAACTACCATCTCACGTCGTTACTCGGCCCGGCAAGGCTGAAGGCGACGTCGACTCCCGTCCAACTTTGGAAGGCGGTGAAGAACGCCACTGAGATAGCCGGAATGCGTCGCGCCCATTTTGCCGACGGGCTGGCGATGGAGCAGTTCCTCTATTGGCTCGAAAAGAGCCTGGCGGGCGACCGGGTGGTGAGCGAATGGGACGCGGCGGTGAAGCTCGGCCAGCTCCGTGCGGAGATCCCAGAATATCGTGGCGACAGCTTCGAGACCATCTCTGCATGGGGCCCCGGGGCAGCGCTTCCGCATTACATAACCCCTCATTCCGGGGCCCCGGTACTCGAGCCTCGAGGGCTCTACCTCTGCGATTCTGGCGGACAGTATTGGGGGGATTTCGGCGGCACTACCGACATCACCCGCACAGTGCCGCTCGGACCATGCAGCAGGCTCGAAATGGAAGACTACACCCTGGTGCTGAAGGGCCACATACAGCTGGCGATGGCCGTCTTCCCCATCGGCACGCCGGGATGCCGGGTAGACGTGCTCGCTCGCGAACCGCTCTGGAAGGCGCACCGCAGTTTCGGACACGGCACGGGACACGGAGTCGGCTGGTTCCTGGGGGTGCACGAAGGCCCTCAGGACGTGCGGCAGAACCTCAACCCGCAAGGGCTGGTGCCGGGAATGATTATCTCGGACGAGCCAGGCATCTACCGGGAAGGAGCCCACGGTGTGCGGCACGAAAACCTGCTGCTCTGCGTGGATGCCGGCACGGACGAGTTCGCCCACTGGTGCGCATTCGAGCCGCTCACTCTCTGCCACTTCGACACGGGCGCCATCATCCCCGAGATGCTCGAGCCGTCCGAGCGCGATTGGCTGAATTCCTATAACTCAATGGTTTACGCATCGCTCGCACCCGAGCTGCCCGGCCCGGTGGCGGAGTGGCTGCGCGAAAAAACAAAAGCAATATGAAGCACGCATCTTTGATATCCCTGTTCGCTGCGGCAATCTGCGCCTGCGGCCTGTCTTCATGCAATTTTCTGGACAGCCTCAACACTGGAAACGAAAAGGGCAAAACCGACAACCCTG
>JAFTEQ010000046.1 GCA_017453565.1 Bacteroidales bacterium | reverse complement strand
ATCCAAAAATATAGCCTCAAATCGGACAATAGACTTCTTGAGAATCGAAAAAAATCGAAGGATACCGAACTAACTCGATATCCTTCGATTGTCTTAATTGTCAGAGGACTTTAGTTTGGGCACCTTTTTCAGTGCCCTCCCGCGGCCATCCTCTTTTTTATATCATTGGAACCTGCTACAGAAGCAGTTGCACCACGCGCACGGCTTCATGCGCGGAGAAAGATGCGCACAGTTTTCCGTCCCAGAAAAACACCGCCTCTGGTTCATGGGGCAAACCGGCCGCAACCAGGTCATAATCGTGCAGCAGGCATCCCCTGCGCGCATCGATCACGCGCAGCCAGGCCTCAGTGGAAAGGCCGACGACCTGATAGATCTTGCCTGCCCGCATACACACGGCCTGGTCTGTCACCTGCTTGCGGGGCAGTTCAAAATGGCGCAGCGGGGCACCGATCCGCACCTCCTCCCCTTCCCGGAACGGAGGCAGGTCAAACTGAAGGAAGACCGTCCGGAGTTCATCCGAGGAATAAGCCTCGATCCAGAACTGCGTGCCCTCGTCGTTGAGGAAAGCATGGGGATAACGTATGCCCAAGGAATCGGGATCCGGCATCACCAGGGTCTGCACCTGGGTCAGGGAAAGATTCCCGGCCTGCTCAACGACCCGGTACACGACCACCTTGTAAAAGTGGTTCGACGCATAGTTCTCCGAAGCATACAGGAGCGGGAAACGGTCCTCCGGCGCATAGCGGCGGGAAGAAAACGTGATGCTCGAATTGTGATAATTCTGATTGAAGCCCAGGTCTATGAAGCCCAGCGACTCGCCGGTCTCCAGACAGGCCAGGGACACGCCGTGGAAATCGCCTTCCGGAACCTCGTTCTGGGAATGGAACTGGAACAGGATGCCGTCGCTGCAGTCGGCGTCATTGGGATAAGGGCGCCCGATGGTACAGATATCCACAAATGAAAGAGCTTCCGGCTGACCGCAGGAAACAAACGCTGCGCAGACGAAGGCAAGAAGAAAAGGATTGGTCCTCATTTCGCTGTGGTTTCTATCCCAGGAAAACGCCCTGCCGGAGCAACTCGACGCGCAGGTCCGCACTGTCAAGCCTGCGCGGAGCCACATTCCCGCGGAGGCAGAGTGCAGCAGCCACGCCTGCAGCCTGGCCGGTAGCCATGGCCGGCGGCATCACGCGCACGGCACCTGCCGCATCGGAGGAAGCGCTCAGGCAGCGTCCGGCGACAAGCAGCCCCTCGATTTCCAGCGGGACCAGGCTGCGGTACGGCACTCCGTACCAGTCGGCGTTGATGGTCGTATAGCGGGTGGAATTTGCACCGGAGCCGCCCCCATGGACATCCACGGAGTTGGAAGCCAGCAGTATGCTGTCTTCCGGCACTTCACCGGCAATCAGTTCTTCCGCTTTCAGCAAGTGCTCGCCCAGGATATGGCGAGACTCGCGGATCCCCAGCACCGAAGCGGAGGCACGAAGCCGCACATCCTTGCAGCCGGGCACGTATTTACGGAAGAAATGCATGAGTTCCTGCACTTGGCGGCGCCCTTCGACTTCACCGTCGGTCATGCTTTCAGACGAAGTCGCGTCGACATTCGCGATGCGCGTGCTGTTCACAGCCCATTCATCTTCATGCACGCCCCGGTAGATATTCACCGACTTGCGGGCAATGTCCCACTCTCCCGCAGCTTCCGCCTTGGCCACATGCCAGTGCAGGGCGCGGTAGCTGACGCCGTCTTTGCGGTGAAACTCATGCAGATGCGCTTCCACATCAGCGCGCAGGGCCTTGGAATCCACATGGTCTATGTGGCAGAAAAGCGTAGCCGGCTGGATCTTGCCGGTTTCCTTGTTTCCCATTTCGAAAGGAGCACCCGCCGCGGCGGCCACATGCCCGTCACCCGTAGCATCGACTACGAGCCCCGCCCGGACGGATTCGAGGCCGGAGAGTGTCTTCAGCACGGCTCCGACAATCTTTTTCCCTTTCATCAGCGGAGCGACGAACGAGGCATGGAACAGGACCTTGACCCCGGCTTCCCGGACCATCGTGTCCAGGACATATTTCAGCACTTCGGCATCAAACGGGGTCAGATGGTCGTGGCCGGCCGTGATCCAGGCGCTGAATTCGGAACACGCCCGGACTTCACGGGGATGGATGGCTCCGCCCAGGGCGACCATGCGGTCGACGATCTCCCCGAAGATTCCCAGGATGACCTGCTTTTCCCCGCGTGCGTCGAAACAAGTCATGAACGGCGCCACGAGGCCGCGGGTGGCCATTCCGCCGAGGAATCCACCTTCCTCAACCAGGAGGACCTGCGTGCCGAGCCGGGCGGCGGCGATGGCGGCGCAGACACCGGCGGGGCCTCCCCCGACAACCAGCAGATGAGCATTATAGCGCTCGGGGATCTCTCCCTTGAGCGCAGATTGGGTAGTACAAGAAACCGCGGGGAGCACGGCTGCACCGGCAGCAAGCATCCCCGCAGAAGCCAAAAAGGAACGTCTGTCCATGGTAAATGATGATTTGTACCCCCGAGGCGAATCGAACGCCTATCGTCGGAACCGGAATCCGAAATTCTATCCATTAAACTACAGGGGCCCGTTGGGACTGCAAAGATAAAGAAAAAAGTCGTATATTTGTTACCTATGAAAACCGCATACGTATTCCCCGGTCAGGGGTCCCAGTTCCCGGGAATGGGAAAAGCCCTTTACGACACCAATCCGGAAGCCAGAAGCCTTATGGACAAGGCCGATGACATCCTTGGTTTCTCCCTCACGGACATCATGTTCAACGGTTCCGACGACGATCTTCGCCGCACCGACGTAACCCAGCCGGCCATCTTCCTCCACTCGGTGGTCCTGGCCCTGTGCAGCGGCCTGCCCGCTCCCGACATGACGGGCGGCCATTCCCTGGGTGAATTCTCGGCCCTTGTGGCGGCCGGTGCGGTAGATTTTGAAGACGCCCTGCGCCTGGTGGCCGTGCGCGCCCGCGAGATGCAGGCCTGCTGCGAAAAGGTCCCCGGCACCATGGCAGCCGTCATCGGCCTGCCCGACGAACAGGTGGAGCGCCTCTGCGCCGAAACCCCGGGGGTGGTCGTGGCCGCCAACTACAATTGTGGCGGACAGGTGGTCATTTCGGGCGAAAAGGAAGCCATCGCGGCAGCCTGCGAGAAAATGAAGGAAGCCGGCGCCAAGCGCGCCCTGCCCCTCAGCGTGGGCGGAGCCTTCCATTCCCCGCTCATGGAACCGGCCCGGGCGGAACTGGGCAAGGCCATCGAGAAGACCCTGGTCCGCGCTCCCCGCTGCCCCATCTACCAGAACGTGAGCGCCCGGCCCGAAACCGACCCCGTACGCATCAAGGAGAACCTGCTCGCCCAGCTCACCAGCCCGGTCCGCTGGACCCAGTCGGTACGCGCCATGCTCGGCGACGGAGCCGCCTCTTTCCTGGAACTGGGGCCTGGAACCGTGCTTCAGGGGCTGGTGCGGCGCATCGCCGCGGCAGAAGGTCGGGAAATCACTGTGGAAGGGCGCGCCTGAGTTTGCTTTTCCGTGAAAAAAAGATTAGATTTGTAGGATAGAAAATACACATAAAAAATAACGGTATATCATTATGTCCAAAACCAAGAAATTCATCACCTGCGACGGGAACCAGGCCGCGTCCAACATCGCCTACCTGTTCAGCGAACACGCCGCCATCTATCCCATCACGCCGTCTTCCACGATGGCCGAGAACATTGACGAGTGGGCCGCCCACGGGAAAAAGAACCTCTGGGGCGAAACCGTCAAAGTGACCGAGATGCAGAGCGAGGCCGGAGCGGCCGGCGCCGTGCACGGTTCCCTTCAGGCAGGCGCCCTCACCAGCACCTTTACCGCTTCCCAGGGCCTGCTGCTGATGATCCCCAATATGTACAAGATTGCGGGCGAGATGCTCCCCTGCGTCTTCCACGTATCGGCCCGCGCCCTGGCCAGCCACGCCCTTTCCATCTTCGGTGACCACCAGGATGTGATGGCCTGCCGCCAGACGGGCTTCGCCATGCTGGCCTCCGGCTCCGTGCAGGAAGCGCAGGACATGGCCGCCGTGGCGCACCTCAGCACCATCAAAAGCAGCATCCCCTTCCTGCATTTCTTCGACGGCTTCCGCACCTCGCACGAGATCCAGAAGATCGAGGCCATCGAGGAGGAAGACCTCCTGAAGATGGTGAGCGACAAGGCGCTCCAGAACTTCCGCGAGCGCGCGCTCAACCCCGACGCGCCCGTGACCCGCGGTACCGCCCAGAACGGAGACGTGTACTTCCAGGCAGTGGAGAGCCGCAACAAGGCCTATGACGAGGTGCCCGATAT
>JAFTEQ010000045.1 GCA_017453565.1 Bacteroidales bacterium | reverse complement strand
GAGATGATGGAGCGCCGCGAGGGCAAGATCATCAACATCTGCTCGATGATGTCCGAGCTCGGCCGTGAGACCGTCAGCGCCTATGCCGCTGCCAAGGGCGGCCTGAAGATGCTGACCCGCAACATCTGCTCCGAATACGGCGAATACAACATCCAGTGCAACGGCCTCGGCCCCGGCTACATCGCCACGCCCCAGACCGCTCCCCTGCGCGAGCGCCAACCCGACGGCAGCCGTCACCCCTTCGACAGTTTCATCTGCGCCAAGACCCCGGCGGGCCGCTGGCTCCAGCCCGAGGAACTCGGCGGGCCGGCCGTCTTCCTGGCCTCGCACGCCTCCGACGCCGTGAACGGCCACATCCTCTATGTGGACGGCGGTATCCTCGCCTACATCGGAAAACAGCCCCAGTAAAGTACACGCCCTATGAAGATCAACTGCCAAGTACGCCAGGCGTCGAGCAATATCGACGCGAAGCACTATGACACCGAGCGCATCCGCAAGGAATACCTTGTTGAGAACGTAATGGTGCCCGATGAGATCAACCTCGTGTACTCGATGTTCGACCGCATCATCGCGGGCGGCGCGGTTCCCGTGAAAGAGGACCTGCTGCTCAGCGCACCGGAGATCCTCCGCGCCGACTACTTCACCCAGCGCCGTGAGCTCGGCATCATCAACGTGGGTGGAGCCGGCACCGTGGTGGTGGGCGACGAGTCCTATCACCTCGAGTACAAGGAAGCCCTCTATGTAGGCCGCGGCGACCGCCACGTCACCTTCAAGAGCGATGATGCCTCCAAACCCGCCCACTTCTACTTCTGTTCGGCCACCGCACACCGCGAGACCGGCGTGAAGAAGGTGAGCAAGAAGGACGCCGTGGTGATGCACCTCGGCAGCCTCGAGGAAAGCAACGAGCGCACCATCAACCGCCTCCTGGTGAAAGAGGTGGTTCCTTGCTGCCAGCTCCAGATGGGTATGACCGAACTGGCTCCGGGCAGCACCTGGAACACCATGCCGGCCCACACCCACGACCGCCGCATGGAGGTCTACTTCTATTTCGAGGTGCCGGAAGACGCGGCCGTCTGCCACTTTATGGGCGAACCCCAGGAGACGCGCCACATCTGGATGCACAACGAGCAGGCCGTCATCTCTCCGCAGTGGAGCATCCACTCCGCCTGCGCCACGCGCAACTACACCTTCATCTGGGGTATGTGCGGCGAGAACGACGACTATAACGACATGGACTGGTGTGCCACCAAAGACCTCAAGTAAGATGAAAAGGCTCTTTTTGATCGCGCTCGCGGCCGTTTCGCTCGCCGCCTGCGCCCCCAAACAGGCTGAACAGAAAGTCCTGGCCCGTTTCGTCCCCGAGCGTTCCGACGACTTCGTGTTCGAGAACAATCTCATCGCCGGCCGTTTCTACGGCAAGGCCATCGAGGGTAATCCCACTTCCCCGGGTGTGGATATCTGGGTGAAGCTGCCTGGCCAACTCGTGGCCGACGTCTGGTATGCCGAAGCGCAGAAGGACCCGCAGTACTACCACCACAACCACGACGGCAAGGACTGCTACAAGGTGGCTGTGAGCCTGGGCGGCGGCGCTTCCGCTCCGCTCATTGACGGCAAACTCTGCCTGCCCGCGACCAACTACCATGAGTGGGAAGTGCTGGAGCAGGGCCCCGAAAAGGTGGTCTTCGTGCTGCACTATCCTGAATGGGAGGCCGCCGAAGGCATCAAGGTCTCGCTCGACAAGCAGGTGACCGTGTGCGCCGACAGCTATTTCTGCCGCGTGGACGACTGCTACAAGTTCTCGGGAGCCGAAACCCTCGACATCGCCGCCGGCATGATCCGCCATGGAGCCCTCCAGACCATTGAGGCGGAGTGGCAGTCGGGCGACCGTTATGCCATCTGGGAACACGCTTCCGACCAGAGTGTGGAGCCCGAGGACGGCATGTTGGGCGTTGCCGTCGTACTGCCCGGTGCGCGTGAGGTTCGTGCCGACGAGGCCCTCGACCACTGCCTCTGCGTGAAGTCTGTCAAGTCCGGTGAACCTTTCACCTACTACTTTGGTTCCTGTTGGTCCAAAGGCGACATCCAGACGCCCGAAGCCTGGTTTGAAGCCGTAAAGAAAATCTGAAGATGAAAAGACTTCTTCCGATCGTTGCCCTGATGATCCTGGCCGGAGCGCCCCAAGCATCCGGCTGGGCCCGTCTGGGGCACGCCGTGGTGGCCAAAGTGGCCGAAGACCACCTCACCCCCAAGGCCAAGAAGGCGCTTGCCGAGTACCTGGGCGGGGAAGACATCGTCACCGTGGCGTCTGACGCAGACATCATGCGTCCCTTCTGGACCATAGACCTGGGCTTCGTGCCCTCCAACCCCGAGGCCGCCCGGCTCGCCTGGCTCGTTCCCGAGGGCTTCGACACCAGCACCCCGCTCAACATTTCGCCGATATCGCACTCCATCACGGTAGACAAAGACTTCATCTCGCTCCGGACCGACAATCTGAACGGCGCTTACGTGAACAACGCCGCCTACTACGTTGAAAAGTGGGCGAAGGAACTCAAGGAAGGAGCCGCCACCATGGATCCCGAGATGCGCAGGCGCAAGATTTCGCTCATCGTGCACCTGATCGGCGATTTCCACTGCCCCATGCACATCGTCTATCTGGACCGGGACGAACGCAAGGGCGGCTATAAGGTAACCATCGGCAAATCCAATACCCGTTATCACGGCTGGTGGGACGGCGGTATCTTCGTGAACCTCGTTCCCTTCAGCTACAACGACGTGGCCCGGCTTGTGGACACCAAGAGCAAGAAGGAGATCAAGGAGATCGTAAAGGGCGATGTCTACGAATGGGCGCACCAGAGCGCCGTGGACAGCTGGCCCGCCCACTGCCTGCAGGAAGGCGACGTGGCCGGACAGGACTTCCCCATGAAGATGAGGCCCATCCTCTTTAATCAGCTCCGCAACGGTGGCTACCGCCTCGCGGCCCTGCTGAACGACATTTTTAAATAGCTGTTTGAGGGGGCGCTGCCCGATGTCAGGGTCCGGCGGCCCGGCCTTCCAACGGGGCTCCTTCCATTCTCGCATCCTGCGTCCCCGCTGCGCGGGAACTTGTCTGCTGCGGGTGAGAGTCGCCCCTAACGGAAGGCCGGCCGCCGCCATCCTAGATCAACCGCGAAGGACCTGGAGCAGAAAACCAAGGTAATTGTTCCAGGTGCCCGTCAAAACAGGGGGACCTAGAACAGAAAACCGGGAAAACCGCTCCTGGTCCCCCCGAAATCCCGGGGACCTGTAGCAGAAAACCCGGGAAAGTGATCCAGGTCGTGCCGGCCGCCGCAGCCACAAACTTGTATCATATTGATTTCCCCTACCATTGCAGAGGTTTCGCGCTGTAGTATCCCAAAAGCGCCCGTTATAAAAAAATAATAACTTTTTTTCAGTATTTCGGGTAGTTCTGCGTTATAGAATTGAGCAATGGCTTGGAGTATAGTTATACATATGACAGATATATTATCATTAGTGTCCACTAAAAATTTATATATAGGTCTTTGAAAACATTGATAGTTAGATAGTTAGGAGGTGTTTGAGGGGCGAACGGTTTTCAATCGTAACTTTGTCTGTAAATCAGACAGTTATGCATAATCAGTCGTTCGT
>JAFTEQ010000001.1 GCA_017453565.1 Bacteroidales bacterium | reverse complement strand
GCGGTGGTGTATCTCATAGGGCGAACATGATGACGGCGACGATGTCGATGAAGGCGACCCCGAAGAGCCCACTGATGATATCCATGAGCTCGGCCGTCTGGGTGTCGGGGTGTTTGCTGTCGTAGATTTCCTTCCCTACCAGGAAGAAGATGGTCACGACGTCGGCGACGACCATGGCCCAGTACCAAGGGAGGAAGTGGATGAGGATGGCGAGAACGATGGCGGCGATGTCTTCGCCGGCGATGTGGTGCAGGAGGTAGTCGGCCCTGCGGGCGATGAGTTTGATGATCTGCTTCATGGCTTTCCTGTTTTAGTTCAGTTCTAACTCCTGCGAAGGTAGGGTGGAGAGGCGAGGAGGGAAAGGACCGGTGCGCGGCTATTGCTCGGTCAGTTTGATATTAGCGGCGCCCAGGATCCGCCGGCCACCAATCTCGATATGGTTCTTTGTGTTCACGCAGTGCTCGGTGGCTGGGTCTTTGAAGATTTCCTTGTGGTAGCAGTGCGAGCAGATGGTCTCATCGGCATCGGCCCACCAGCAGAAACCGTAGCCGGGATTGTAGCACGGATCCGTCATGGTGCAGCCGCACACCCGGCAGACGCCGGGCGTGCGCTTCGCGAAGACCAGCCGGAGGATGCGGGCCGTCGCTGTGACTTGTTTGTGGGGTTTTGTCATGGTGTAGGGGTTGTTTCTTGTGCCAGTTTTGAGAAGATTCCAGGATTCTCCCGGGGCTCCTTCAGGATGAAATAGCGGACGAAGGCCTTCAGGTGTTCCAAGTCCAGCTGGACGGGTGGGAGGCCGCCATCGGAGGGCGCTGGTGTGTCGAAGATGCTCCGGAAGTCCCTCTGACGGTACTCCTCGGCCATCCTCTCCCTCATGAGCTTGTAGCCCTCGATGACGGTCTGATCCATGGCGTCAGTCTTTGGGATCCGGCATTGGTTGGAACTCCTTCGGGTAGTGCTCCGAGGCGTACTGCAGGAGGCGTGGGCGGATGACGTTGTCGATGACGGTCATCCCTTTGGTGTTGCAGAAGAGCTTCATGCGTGCCTCGTTGTTTTCGTAGACGAGGGCGTGAGTGTAGAGCTGGAGGCGATGGCCGGGCGTAAAGAGCAGGCCCAGGCGGCAGCCCATCTCCTCGACTTCGGTCCAGATGATGACCTGGCCGTTTTTAGTTGTTTGTTCCGTGCATTTTTCCATAAAGCAGAAGGTTTTAGGCCTGCGGACGTCGAAGTCCGCAGGCAAATAATAGATTATAATGCTACGACGGCTCGCGCCACGTACGAGCTGAACTTGTTGACGTAGGCCACGACGCCCGACGAGAAACCGACGTACCAGGCGTAGGGCTCAACATACTCGGACGAGGACCAGAAGTAACCATCGAGCAGCTCGCCGCCGTGTTCTTTCAGGATGGCGTTGATGGCGTCCTTCTGCCAGTAGAGAAGGTGGGCCTCTTCTTTCGTGAAGAGCCGGCCGCCAGCGACTGCGGCCAGGCGGTTCGCTTCCTCCCACTCGATATAGTGTTCGCCGCTTTCGGTGGCCAGGTTCTTCGGCTGGAGGATGATGTTCAGGAGAGGGATGTAGACGCCGCCGCGCTCTGCATCCCAGGCCGGGGCGATGAGCTGGGCGAGAACTGCCAGGCCGCCGGTCTCGATGGTGGCCTGGATGGGGGCGTTGCTGAGGGTTCCTTCTCCGTATTTATGACGGAGAGCCGTGAGGCGGTTCCGGGAGATGTCTGGGTTGTTGTACTCGATGCGGGCCTTTACGAGGTCCAGGACGGCCGCTTGGACGTCATTGTTGCGTGTCTTGTTCAGGATTTTATTGGATTTGTAGATTGATTTGTTCGATGAAGTCGGAGGCCCAGTCGATGGAGGCCTGGCGCTTGTTGATCATTTCCTGGCGGATGGCGTCGAGGTCTTCCAGTGTCTGGCTTTTTTTAAGCTCCGGAACAATTACCCTCCCCCGGGTCTTTTCGCGGAGGCGTTGGATGGAGTCGATGCTGAGCTGGCGGCGTTTCCTGTAAACGCAGAGGGCCTTCCGGAGCTCGATGAGCTCCTCGGCCGAGTTGATGATGATTTGCATGTCTTTATTTGTTTTTGTTATACTGCGGGTGCGAAGTGATAGATGTGGGGATTGGCTTCCAGGCGGGGGCAGCGGCGGGTGTCCGGCGTATAGTAGGCCATGAGGGCGAAATTGTCCAGGATATAGCCGCGGGCCTTCAGGTAGTGACGCTCGGCGTAGGCCTTCGGCGGTATCGTCCGGAACTTCAGCTTTGTCTTCTGCGGTAGTCCCTTCTGGACTCGGACGAACTCATCGAGGCGGGTGGCTCTCCTTGAAGCGGCCGCACGCTGGATCCTCTCGGCCTCTCTCTTGGGCCCTATCCTGTCGACCGGCTTCTCTCCTGGTTTGAACCAGCCCTTCTCGCTCCCAGGGCGGACCGGGTCTCCCTTCTTTGGGATGAACGAGGTCCCCCTCTTCCGGTGGTAGTAGATGGAAGTGTGGCCACCCTCGACGCTGCGGGCCTTCAGGTAGGCCTGGGACTTCGTCAGGCCGTAGCGCCTGGCCAGCCGGTGGAGTGTTGACTCGCTGATGCCGAGCTTGTAGGCCAGGAACTCGTTCTCGCGGTCCTTGAAGTGGCGAACCAGGTAGTCCAGCTGCTCATCGTCCAGGAGGATCTTGTTGGCCGGGCCCGGCAGACCCACCCCGTAATTGTGGGCGAGCCTGTAGAGAGTAGGGAGGGAGATCCCCAGCATGTCGGCCAGCTCTCTCTTCGGGGTGGCGGCGAAGTGTTCCAGGAGGATCTCCTCTTGTTCCTGTGATAGCTCGATTTTTCTCATTTTTCCGGCGTTTTGGCGGTCTTTTTCCTTGCTGCCGGCTGCCTCTTCGGTTTGTCGGTCGCGGGTGCTTCTGCGGGCTTTTGGGCGGGTTCCTGGAGGATTTTCCGGGTGAAGTCCGCCATGGAGGCCTTCACGGCCTCGTCGCCGCACTCGGAGAGGACTCGGCGAGCTGGAGACGACAAAGAGCAGCGGCGCTCGCGGACTTCGACGTAAAGAGTGACCAGGCGGTCGGCGCCTATTCTGGCCAGCGACAGGACAGGATCGTCCGGCAGCGGGGCCATGTGGTTCTTGCGGCGGTAGTCGTTCTTTGCCTGGAAAGTCCTGGCCCGCTGGAGGATGATGGCCTGGAGGTTTTTCTTGAACGAGTCGGTGTTCTGGATGACGTCCTCGACGGTGACGGTGTGTGTGATTTCCATGTTTTTATGATTTTGTGTAATTCTTGAAGTACTTGGCCGCCCACTCCTGGTACTCTTCCTCGGAGAGGGCCCCGCGCTGGACCATGGTGACGGTCCGGTCGAACGTCAGGTTGATCTTCCCCTCGATATAGAGCAGGCAGAGGATCTTGATGGATGGCTCCAGGAGCTTCCCCGTCCACGGGATCCGGACCCACTCGTAGAGCGGCAGCCCCTGGAACCACTCGCGGTACTTCTCGGCGTATTTGCTGATAAAGTCCGCGAAGCGCTCCCGGAACTGCTCGGTCTGCCAGGTGTATCGGAGAAGGAAGCACTCGTTCATGTTAGTCCGGGATGTCGTCGGTATCTACGGAGAAGGACGGGATGTAGGACGGAGTGGAGCCGTCGGAGTCGGTGGCCTCGTTGAAGATCTGCGGCTCGCTCTGGTAGTAGTTCTCGTTCCCCACCGTGAAATACTCCGTTCCGTTGCGCTTGATGTCCTTGGAGGGAACTCCGTCGTCGTTCGGCTTGCCGATGTAGACTTTGCGGACAGGGTCGAAGATCTGGGGGTTGAAGATATAGCCGCGGAGGTCGCAGTATTTGAGCAGCTTCGCCTTGAAGTTCCTGGGGTTGTAGAAGGTGCGCCTGGCCGGGCCGATATACTCCAGGAAGTTGTCGTAGATGACCTTCCTGGGGATGTCCACCTGGTTCAGCTTGGAGACCTTGCCGGCTTCCGTGGCGGGGCTGTAGTACTCGTCGGCCCACTGGACGAACTCCTCGCCCACGTCCTGGAGGAGCTTCCGCTTCTCCAGACGGTCGCCAGGAGCGCAGACGAAACCGAAACGGAAAAAAATCCGGAGGCAGGTGGCCACCAGGTTCCAGAAGCTGTTCCACTGCTCCGAGCTCCACTCGTCGCTGAAGAAGTGGGTGCCGAAGTCATGGATCGGCTTGTGGGTCGTGTTGTAGAAGTCGGAGAAGGCGATGAGCCACTGGCGATCCTCGAAGCTGGCGCCGTCGCCGACCGCTGCGTGGTTCGTGGAGATGTAAATCTTCGGGGAGCGTGACCATGGGATGGTGAAGCCCTTCTCGCCTTTGGGGTTGACCGGCCAGTCTCCGGTGATGAGCGCGAAGAGGGACTCAAAGTCGAAGTCCTTCTGGGCGTCATCCAGGAAGACGAAGCGCGTCCGCTCATTGACGCCATCCCAGACGAAGGGGCTGAACTTTCCGCCGGTGAACTCCTTCCCGTTCTTATAGACGGAGTCAACGACCTGACGGACAGCATCGCCGAGCAGGGACTTTCCGCTTCGGCCGTTGGAGACGCCGACCTCCGACTGCTTCCCGTCCATGCCGATCACCGCCTTCGAGATGCTCTTCGACTTGCCGGTGGCCACGAGGTAGCCCAGGGCGGAGAGCTTGGAGACGAGGTGCTGCGCGTTCTCGCGGCGGTCCTGCTCCGTCACTTCGTTCGGGGCCTTCCTCCAGGTGAAGTTGCTGGTGTTCTCCAGGAAGCGGAGGAAGTCGCACTTCTGCCCCTCCGGGGTGATGGTGTAGCTCCAGATGCCATCCTCTTCGTGGATCCGGATGAGCTCAGGGAGTTCCGTGACCTCGAAGTCCTTCCGCTGGATGCCCCAGATGTAGAAGCCGAGGGACGTGTAGGGGATGGACTTGATGTGGTCGGCCGTGATCTCCCATATGGTGTTCCGGAAGAAGAGCCGCTCCGTGCCGTAGGCTGGACGGTCAAAAGGCTCGGTGAAGTAGCCGAGCATGGAAAGAGAGACGGGCCCGAAGTACTGGGTGACTCCGCGGTGGAGCATGTTCCGGACGTATTTGGGGAGGGTGTCCTGGGCGAATTGTTTGATAAAATCGGCGATCTGGTGCGGCTTGACTTCGCTGACAATCTGGCCGTCGACGTGGACGAACTCGTACTCGTGGTTGGGCTTCTCGTGCCTCCAGAAGCCGCGATGCTCCAGGAAGTTCTTGGCGCCGTCGTAGTCAAAGGCGGCGTCCAGGGTCTCGTCCTTCCGTTTGACGTCGGTCCAGAACTTCTCGTCCGCCTCGATGGGCTGGGCGCTCTCGAACTCGCCCTTGTCGTTGAAGCGGTAGCGACGGCCGCCGAAGGTAAACTCCGGGAGGTCCTTCAGCTGGTCGATATACTGGAGGGCGAAGTCCTTCGGAGCCTGGAGGTGCCAGATCTCCATGAGCTTGTTGTCGGAGTAGGTGGATATCTTGTAGAGCTGGACGTAGGAGCCCGTCATCGGCTTCCTGTTCCTGGCGTCGGCGATGTCCTTGGCCAGGGCGCCCGGGTCTTTTTTGAGGGTGTTGGCCAGGAGGTCGTCGATGCCTTTGTCGTTCGCCTCGTTTTTGAGGACGTAGCCGAAGAGGATCTCGACGTACAGCCGCTGGGACCTGGCGAGCGCGTTGAAGTAGTCGCGGAAGTTCCTGACGGCGTAGAAGAAGTTCTTGGGGCGCTTCTCGATGGGAACGTCCACCCGGAGCTCGTGGGATAGGTCCATGCAGTCGGAGTCCAGGAGGAAGATGACCTCCTTGACCTTGCAGACCTCGATGAGCTTCACCAGATCCTCCGGCAGCTTCCCCTTCTGGGCGATGTTCTGGATGCCGGACACGGCGACGGATGGGATGCCGTGCTTCGTGGCTTTTTCGGCTTTCTTCTCGCCTTCCTGGACGTACAGCGTCTCTATGGGCGTCTGGGCCTGGTAGGCCTTCCGGATGGCCTGGGGGTAGTAAATGAACGCGGGCGCACCGTAGGGGGTGCGGTACTTCATCGGCTTCCCTTCCTTCTTGTCTTTGTGCATTTCGGGGAATTGGTAGCGGACGCGGTAGTACTGGCGGGGGCGGCCTTCCTTGTCGCCCTCCGGCGTATATGTAACCGGCCGGCCTTCCAGGTCGTAGTAGTAGATGACGGCGTCGTCGCCTGCGACCAGGTCGCCCTTCGGTGTCATGGTGCCGCTCTGGAAGGTCTCGAAGTCGCGGGTGGCGTCGTCGCCCGGGTTGACATACACCCTGGCCTTGACGTCCTCGCGGGTGAGTCCTGAAGACTTCAGCATCCGCGAGCAGAACTCGTCAGAGCCCCGCCTTTTTGTCTGGATGGGGCGCTCGTACTCCTCGTACTCGACGAAGATGTTCAGATGATGGGCCAGCTCTTCCACTGCTTCGGTCGTAGTCTTTCCGAGGCCCTGGGTGAGGTAGTGGTAGGCCGTTTTTCCTTTGAAGGTGTTGCAGCTGTGACAGTAGAAGCCCTTCCCGGGCGTGACCACCATGGCGTTCGCGTGGCAGCATGGGCACTCGCCCTTGAAGCTCGCGCCCTCTCTCCGGAGCTGTGTGTGTTCCTTTATGACTTCCAGGAGGACGTTCTTGTCTTCATCCTGGCGCTCCATTATTCGTTCAAATATGTCTTGCTTGATTTTCGGCATGGTGTCTATCGTTTAGAGTTGACGATGAGGGCGGCGAGGTAGCCGGTGGCGTAGGTGTCGGCGTCGCAGTCGTAGAAGTCGAGCGCCGGATCCGTTCCGGAACCGTAAAGACACCGGCCCCGCTGCGGGCATATTCCGCAGTGATAGTGGGACCTGACGGCTCTCCGGACTTCCTGTATCATTTTTATAGTATAGGGGGGGGTAATCATGGGATTTAGTGCTGGAGGATGAGCGCCTCGATGTCTTCCAGAAGACGCTCATATCTGGAGAGAAGCGGACCGCCTTCCTCCAGGAGAGAGAGGGACGCGATTTTCATCTCCAGGGCGTCTTTGATGAGTTTGAGATCTGGGAGAGAGATGTCCATATATTTATACGTTTTCATCTTTGCGCCGAGAGCGGGCCACCTGTTCCGTGGGACGCGGTGAGCGAGTTCGGGATGCTCGGACGGCCTGGTCGATGTCGGCGTTGGCGATTTGAGGGAGAAGAAGCAGGAAAAGGAAGAAGCCCAGGATCCTCTTCCCGAGTTCAGGAAGAGGGGCGACGATGTCGGCCGGGTGGGTATGGGTAAACCACCAGGCCGACAGCTCGTTCGCCTTGTTAAGGTGTATTTTAGCGTAGATTCTCGCGAGGAGGTTCTGGACGGTATAGACGGATATCTCCCGTCCGCCTGATTTTTTGCGGAGAAGGCCGGGGACTTCTTTGGCGGAAGCTCCCCATGCGACCATCTCGGCCACCTCTTTCTCTCTGGGTGTCAGTCGGTCCATGCCTTATTCTCCCCAGATGTCAGTGATGCCGTATTCGGCGAAGATGGCCACGATGGCCTCTCCTTCGGATATTGTAGGCTCCGGGATGCCGCGGAGCCGGCGGTAGAAGTTGGAGTCGGCCGTGACTCCGAGCGCGTTTTTCAGTTTCTCCCGGGCCTCGCCCAGTTTGACGTTGGGCAGCTGATCCCACCCTTTTTTGAATGCATACTTTGCCATCTTGTAGTAAAAATTTGCTATTTACGGGCTTTCTATTATATCGTACCTTTGTGGCACGATATGAAAATATATTTCTATGTGGCAAAAATAGGTATTTAATCTCTAAAAAGGAAATATTTTCTCTCTAATTTGGTAAGAAATTCTCTTAAAAAGTCATAACGCGCTGAAAATCAATAGCTAAATTTGTACTTATGGAAATAGAGCAGACTCCCTTCACTAACCAAATAGTGGAAAATATACGGAAGGCCCTCGTAAAGAGCGGCTTGAACCAGGCGGGCTTGTCCGTTTCGTCAGATATACCAGAGAAGGCGCTGTCGAAAATATTGAACAAAACGCAGCGCCTTACTATGGACCATCTCTCTAAAATAGCGAGGGGACTCTCTCTTCGGGAGATTGATCTCTTGACCTGGCCGATAAAATTCTATCCCCAGGAGGACAGCACAAGCAGTCCTACGGAGGTACTTCTTCAGATGAGACTCACAAAGGAGAAGAAGGACCAGGTCCTGAAGCTGGTCTTCGGAGAGAACAATATCGAGATATTAAATAAATAGCCATGAGTTATACAAAGGACGGACACTATGAGGGCGAGAGCTTGAACCGCTCGGAGTTATACGCCCAGGCGCCGGATGGCGTCGTGGATTTATACGGGAAAATTGAGGCCAGGATGGAAGCATTGAAGGGGAAGGGCTGGGCGGACGCCCATCCTGGAGTCATCGCCCAGCTGGTGGTGGCCGCCACTTTGGATTTTAACCAGGCGATGAACCGGATCCGCTTCCAGGAGCTGGAGAAGCGTCTGGAAGGGCTTGCAGCTCTGGTAGATGCGAAGGAGTAACCGGGACAAAAACGCGCCAAAAATACCCCTATTTTGTGAAAAATCCGAGGCTTCGGGAATTATAACTCATTGATAATCAAATAGGGCTTTTTGTCTAAAGTCGGAGTGTAAAATCCTGTCATCCAGACAAAAGAAACGGAAAACAGTTCTTTTCCGTTTCTTTTTTGTTTCTTAAGGGCCAATTCCCTACCTTTGAAAAGTGAAACTCTCTGACAAAACGCGGGCTATGTTACCCGTCCTGCGGGCCCGGGTCGAAAAAAGATTCGGCCGTGAGGTGCGTGTCTTTTCCGACTTTTCAGACCTTGCAGAAGACATTCTCCAACGCACCGGTTCACCGCTTTCGGAAAGTTTCCTCAAACGTTTTTGGGGGTATATCCCTTCTCTCGCCACACCCAGGGCCAGTTCCCTCGACATCCTCTGCCGTTATTCGGGCATTCCCTCGTTCGCGGCCTTCTGCCATAACGGTAGTTCCAACTTCATCAGCGCCAGTCACATAGATGTCGGCGAACTGTCACCCGGGGACCGGGTAGAAGTCGGCTGGGCTCCGGACAGGTCCATCACACTCCGCTGCCTGGGCGGCAACTGCTTCGAGGTGGAACGGGCCCAGAATGCCAAAATCAAGCCTGGGGCGCAATGCGAGGCCACACACTTTTTCCTGGGAGCACCGCTTATGCTCACCAACATTGTCTGTGACGGAGAGACCATCCCCGCTTACGTAGCCGGGATGGAAGGGGGCATCACAGCCCTCCAGCTTGCCCAATAAGCATCGATATGCCCGTTTCCGGATTCTTTGACAGCAAACTTTCACCGCTCGATCCGGGTTCGCAGAACCTGGAACTTCTCCATCGCAGTGAAGGCTATACGGAACTCTGGCGCTGCGTACGCGAAGGGCAGTGGCGCGTGCTCAAGTGTCTCAGGGAAGAGTATCGCAACGATCTTTATCTCAAGGAATGGCTCCGAAAGGAATACGAACTGGGCAAGGACCTTCAGTCGCCTTTCATCCGCCGCAGCTACGCGCTGATCGAGCACCCTCAGCTCGGTCTTTGCGTGGAACTGGAATATGTGGAAGGCAGCAGCCTGGAAGACCTTCTGGCCGCCGGGCAGATTCCCGAGCAGCGCCGGCAACTGGTCGACGAACTCTGCCGGGCGCTGTCGTACCTGCATGAGCGGCAGATTATCCACCGCGACCTCAAACCCGCCAACATCCTCATCACAAAAGACGGAGGGCACGTAAAACTCATCGATCTGGGCTTCGCCGATTCGGATCGTTGGGCCGTCCTAAAAGAGAAGGCCGGCACCGTGGGATATGTGGCGCCGGAACTGATGGGCGGCAAGGCGGACTGCCGGAGCGACATCTACTCGCTTGGCATCATCCTCACAGAGTTGGGCGTCGGCCCCAAAAAGGTGGTTCGCCGCTGCTGCAGCCTCAACCCACACCGCCGCTGGAGCAGCGTGGAACAAGTCCGCGAGGCCCTGGAACGCCGGCGCAAGTTCCCCTGGCCCGCCGTAATCGCGGCCGCCGTCGTGATTGCCCCGCTCCTGTGGTGGCACAACCCCGTACTCAATTTCATCTCGTCGCTCTTCCCGGTAAAGAACAACTGGACGGGGCTCTGTTTCGAGGCCATCGAAGACGGACGCCTGACATTCACCCTGGGCCCTAAAACACCTGTTCAGTATAGCTATGACGCCATACACTGGATAACAGCCGACAGCAGCGGCTTCTCCATCCCGCTCAAGCGCCGCGATCTTGTGTACGTGCGGGGCAAGCGCTACGGCTACTCGAGCGGTTCACTGGAAAAGCGGAAATATTCCCACTTCAAGACGCAAGGGTTGTGCTACGTGTACGGCAACATTATGAGTCTCATCGACTCCACCTGTTTCGAGGGCCTGACAACACTCACACGCAGCCACAACTTCGCCCGTCTCTTTGAAGAGAATCCCAATCTGCGCTTTCACCCCAAAAAGAAACTGCTCCTTCCAGCCACCACGCTCGCCGTCGGCTGCTACCGGTGGATGTTCCGTGGCTGTACTGGCCTGACGGAGGCACCCGAACTCCCCGCCACCGAACTCAAAGGTTACTGCTATCAATCCATGTTTGAAGGCTGCACCGCCTTGCGCACGTCGCCTGCGCTGCCCGCGAAAGCGGTTCCTCCGTTCGGATATCACCGCATGTTCTCCGGCTGCACGGCGCTCACCGACGCACCCGAACTCCCGGCACTACGTATCAGCGAAGGCGCCTATCAGGAACTGTTCGACGACTGCACCTCCCTCGTGAAGGCACCGGCGCTCCCCGCAACCTCGCTGAGCAAGGAATGCTACAAACAGATGTTCGAGGGCTGCACTTCCCTTACAGAAGCACCGGATCTTCCGGCAACGGAACTGGAGGAGTCCTGCTATTCGTTCATGTTCTCCTCATCCGGGCTTCAGAAGGCGCCGGAACTGCCCGCCATCGTCCTGAGTCCCTCCTGTTACGCCTTTATGTTCGCCTATTGCAACGCGCTCACCCAAACGCCCGTCCTTCCGGCCGAAACCCTTACAGAACACTGCTACCTGGGCATGTTCCAATACTGCAACCACATTTCCCTAATTGACGTACGCGCCCGCGACATCTCAGCGCCCGATTGCACCACCCACTGGCTCCTGGAAACGCCCCCAGGCGGCATCTTCTGTTGCCCACCCGACACCCCCTGGTCCACCAAGAGTCCCAACGGCATCCCCAAAGGGTGGGAGGTGAAGGTGGCGGTGGACAAATGAGTCGTCGGCGGTTGCGCCAATAATTATTGTTTGTCGGAGTTTCTAATGCAACACCTCTGAACGCCGCTCTTGAGTTTGTAACCGCTGGAGGTTCGGTTAATTCCTTGTCCGCAGCTCCCATTTCGCCCAATGACTTTTGGGTATTATGAATCTGGGCGTCAATAGTAACAATCTGAGTATTCTTCAGTTCGTCTATTTGTTGCTGGATCGTGTTCAAATCTTCCACCTGCTCGCATCCAAGTAACAAGAATACGATGAACAGTAGAGCGTGAGAAAGGTGTTTCATTGTGGTTAAATAAGGTGTTTGCTGAAAGAATCATTATCGGCTGATAGGGCAAGCCGTCGACATCTATCGTATTCTATTAATACCCACTAAAATGTGTTAATAGTCCCCCTCACTAAGGCATTGATAGTTAGACAGCTGTCCGTTCGGCGCTTCACCTAAACACCCATTATTACTGAGCACGTTGACTGAAATCGGCATTCTTGATGTTTGGAATACTTGTATTCCGCCTGTTCCACTCCCCTTGTGGAACGGAACAATATGTTTTCCCCTAATAAGACAAGTTGGTTGACTTGGAGGACTATAACTTGACGATAATCTCTTGGACTTTCCCCTGGTCATTGATGGAGAGCTTATCTACAACGACTCTTTCGAGCTCTCCATCATATTCTGCGCTATGCCATTTGCAAATAGTTTCGGGAAATTCCTTGTTACTATTTGCTATCACAAGAACATCTGCTCCTTTAGCGAGAAAAACTCCTATCTGAAAAACGGTTTCTATGGCATAATCACCCAATGTGACTATACCTATCTTTTTGCTGTTATACCTTACATAATAGATATAATCCCTACCATCAAAGGGGTGAGGTTTGGGAGCCTCGATATTATTACTCTTGCCATCTGGGCAAAGTGTGTTGTACAACTCATGTAGAGTGGTGGTCTTGCCCGTATTTGATGGGCCGGTAAGTAAAATTACTTTCATATGATTAATGGATTTATGGTTATTATAAAGCACGAACAGCACGCACATAATTGTTGGAGTTCTTGGATATAATACCACTTCCACTACGAGAAACTGCCCACGCATTGCTAACATCGCCTTCAGTAGACGACCAGTATGAAACGCTACTTTTAAGCGTCGCCCCGTCAATTAACGATAATGTGGCGTTCAACGCGTATATATTTTTAAAAATTGCGTCCAGTTCATCTTTAGAGGGGAGATACCACATAACACCCTTATTTCTACACCATTTAGCGGCCGCTGAACCCGAAACAATCATATCGGTGTTCAACATCCCGTCGGAAGCACTCTTTGCACCTGTTATGCTCCCGTCATAACCCCAAGCCCTTTTAGTACCCTCATCCGCAGAAACAATTTTTACCGTAGACCCGGAAGAATAGAACACAACACCCTTTTCACTGGCCACATTCACATAGGCCCCTATTTTTAAACCACTTGCATTGATTGTACATCCATCAAACACAAGCGTATCGATGGCCGAGTTATTCGACACATCAAGCGTAGCGAGGGACGTTGATGCCACGTTGAGGTCAACCAGAGCGGTATTGACCGCGAGGTTAATACTTGTGATACCGGCGCAGCCGCTGAGGTTGAGGTCCGTAAGCGCAGTATTGGCAGTGAGGTCAATGTCAGTGAGGGCGGTGCCGGAGGCGTCGAGGGTCTCGAGGGCGGGGTTGTTGCCAAGGGCGAGGGCCGTGATGCCTGCATTGCCGCCGACATTCAGCGACTTCAGGAGCGGGTTGTTACGGACATTGAGGTTCAGCAACTGGTTGTCGGAGACATCGACCGTTTCCAGCAGGGGGTTGTTGCTGATGCGGAGGGTTGTGAGTTGATTGCTCGCGCAGTTTAAGTCGTTGAGTGCATCATTATTGTCCAGGTTCAAGGCGGCCAAACTGTTATCGGAACAGTTCAACAACCCCAGCTTGAGATTATTCTCGACGTTGAGCGACGTGAGCGAACAACCGTTCACCACAAGAGAAGCTAGATTCGGCAAGGTCGACACATTCAACTGTGAAATCAGTGAGTTCCCGCTTGCATTCACGTGCGTGAGACTCGTATTGTTTGATATGTCGATTGACGTCAGCAACGGACTGTCCTTCAAAACCAGCGTTTTCCGCCCCGTCCCCTCAAAAGAAAGGAAAAGCGACTGAGCTTGGTTGTATCCCTCAATCGATACACAAGGTCCTTCTTCGTGAGGTATCAAAGCATTCTTGTCTACCGCTTGAAGATAAAGGGCTTCCAAAGCCGCATCGTTATCGACATTCAAATGCTCAATGGGATTCCCATAAGCTACGATGGTCTCGAGTTTCGTCAGGTTAGGCAATTCCACCACCGGCACGCTATTCCCGGAGAAGTTCACATACTTCAGGTTCGGGCAACTTTCCAAACCCACAAGACTGGCGATGCTGCGTCCGGAGCAATTGACATTCTGCACGTTCTCCGCCTCAAGGATGCTGATTTCTCCATCCTCGTCATCATCGAACAAAGTCAGTAGATAGGCCTTCAGGTTGGCATCAGGGATGTTGATGCCTCCGTCGTTGAAGGCAATCTGGGTAATGTCCTCTTTCTGAATGGTTAGCGCTGCCGCCTGCGCAGCATCCTTTACCCAAAGCTTAGCCATTGACACATTACCTTTGCAATTGACCGAGAGCAGAGACGCATTGCGGCTGACATCCAGGCTGGTCATCGCGTTGTTGGCGCAGCTGAGCGTTTCCAGCGCCGCATTCTTGGTGAGATCCAAAGCGGTGAGGGCATTTCCGCTACAATCCAGGACTGTAAGTGCGGTATTGGCAGAGACACCCAGAGATGTCAGGCTATTATTGCCGCAGTACAGCGTCTCCAGAAGAGTGTTCTGATATAGGTTCAAAGAAGACAGACTATTATTGGCGCAGTCAAAGTGCTTTAATGCAGTAAGCTTGGTCACATCCAGTACGCCAATACTGTTCTTGCGGCAATAAAGGGTCTCTAGTGCTGTATTGTTCTTAAGATCAAGAGATGTGAGCTGGTTATTGGAGCACTGCAGGTCGGTGAGGGCCTTGTTCTTCTTGACGTTGAGCGTACCAATGTTATTCCCGGAACAGATAAGGCTTTTCAGGCCTTCCGATTCGCTGACGTTTATCTCGGTGAGTTTGTTGCTGGAGCAGTCGAGCGTCTGAAGGGCAGTTAACCCCGCCAGCGAAAGACTCTGAAGTTTGTTGCCATTCGCCAAAATGCTCGTCATTTTGGGAGAATGCGAAAGATTAAGCGCCTCCAACTTATTAAAGCTCACGTCTATCGTCTCCAGGTTGCTGAAGTACTCAATGCCGACAAGCGATGTGATATTGAGCATAGATGCAGTGATATTAGTCACCGCCTTTGCCTCATCTTCGGTAATTTCGCCGTCTCCATCCGTGTCGAAGTTCTCCACGAGGTAGGCTTTGAAGTTCGGGCATCCGAAAGAGATTACATCGGTTGTCCAGGGAACCAGCGGGACGTATTCACTGGCCAGTTCGTTGTTCCCGTCGGAAATGACAAGTGCAGCGTTGGCGCTGCAACGGCTACGGAAGAAATCCTCTTTGAGTGAACTGCCACTCACGGTCACGGTAATGAATCCGTTTTCCGCCGTCACACTGGTTATGGGAAGTTGCACCTGCAACGGAGCGGATTTTGTGATGGTGTATACAGCTTCCATCTTGAGCGCCGTCTGCCATACCTTGACGAGTTCGGCAGCCGTAAATGCAGGCTGAAGTTTGAAGTCCAGGACGGCAGTTCCGGGAGTAAGCGTTCCGTTGTCTGTATAGCTTACGGGCACTTTCCCATCGGAATATGCAGGAGCGAAAGTAATGGACTGAATTCGTGCAAGAATCGAAGTCACCTGCTCTTGCAGGTCTTCGATGTCCTGCTGCATCGAATAGATGGTATTCTTAATGCTCTTGATGTCCTTTTCGCAAGCGGTAACCCTGGCAGCAAGGGCATCGATTGCCGTTTCAACAGCGGCAATCTCATTATCGATGCGCGTATTGATGGTTGCGACCTCGGTTGCCAACTGGCCGCTCAACTTCCCGTCCAGAGTGCTGATTGCTGAACTGATTGCCTGCTGATAGGCAGAAGTGATCTCGGTGCGGGCGGTATTCAAGTCTGTTCGCAATGTGGCAATGGCTGCAGCATTGTCGCTGATGGCCCTCGCATTATTGGTAATAGCTGTAGCATTGGCGGCAATCAAGGATGCGTTCTCCGCTATATCGGAAGCATTCGTCGCGATTGCTGCAGCATTGGACGCAATACTTTGCTCATCCGCTGAGGTACGGTTCTGAAGCGCCGTGATGGCAGTGGCATTGGCGCTGATTGCGGAGGTGTTGTCCTCTATGAGCCTTTTGTTCGCCGCAATCAGACGTTCGCAGGCATCGATATCGTTGGCATTGGCTGTGATGCTACGCGCATTGGCTGCAATGGCGGCTGCATTGTCAGATACACTTTTGGTGTTGGCCACCACCTTCCCGGCTAACTCCGCCAAATCGCTACTAAGTCCATTCAGTTGCGTCTGCAAACCGTCTATCAGGGTTTTGTTTGCAGCAATCTTCCCATTCAAGCTGCTTTCAAGGTTGCTGATAAGACCCTCCAAGTAGGTCTTCTGACTATTGAGCTGTCCCTCGAGATTACTCTTGAGAGCGGAAATCTTTGCATCTGTCTGCGCGATGGTATAATACCCGGCAAGTTGAGCGTTCACCCAGACCTTCATAGAGTTCTCGCTTGCAGAAATCGCATCCCGTATAGCTGCCGTGTACGCAGCAGTAATTTCATTCTTTGCTGCTGTAATTGAATCGTTGCAGTCGCTCACCGCCTTTGCTATTTTCTCTTGAAGACTAGCATCAAGCGCAGCTAACGCCTCCTCAAATCCAGAATTGGAAACACCACCGGCAAGTTCGTTTATGCGGTCGTTGATGGCCTCAATATCGCCCTGGATTCCCGTTACGATTTCTGCCGTTGCGTTATACTGCGCAAGAGTGGCGAAAGAAGCAGACGCCCAGCTTTTTACAGCATCATCCCCTGAGCTGATAAAGGATTTAATTTCGTTGTCGATATAATTCCTTAAAGCCGTTATCTGTGCTTGAAGGTCTGCATCCTTTGCCGTCAAATCATTAATTTTTGATTGAATGGACTGGATAGACGCATCCAAACTTGCTTTATACGCCTCGAGTTGCGCCAGCGAACTGGCCTCCGCTGCTGAAACTGCATCGGAGAACTCAGTCCGAAGGTCTTTGATTGCTTGATCCAAGTCCATCTCTGCCTGTTCAAGCGTTTCTTTTTGCTCCTGGAGCGTCTTAATGTAGCCTTTTAACTCTGCATCAGTCGTTTCCAATGCATTTAGAGAACCACTTATTCCTGCAATCTGCTGCTGAATCGTGGCAATGTCGGCCGACTTTAGCTCGTCAATCTGCTGCTGAAGGGTTTCGATCTCGGTCGCTGAATCGCATGAAACCAACGCCATCAATGTCACGAAAGCACCATAAAAGATTTTTTTGATCATAGTGTCAAAATGGATTATCGATAATCTTGGCAAAAATAACCACCCTACACTTCCCGTTCAAGTCCATATTCAGTTCATTTTGATGGAGTAAGGATGAATAACGATATGAAAACAGAAAAATCTTTGAGATGTATTTTTCGGTTTCTTGCATCGTTGAATGACGTGTTGTAGCTTAGCGCTCACCTAAACGTATAATTATGGAAACCCCATCTCAATCTCAACCTCAATCCCGCCCCGCGGCGCGGCACTACGCCAACGTCCTCCTCGATTATTGGTTCAAGCGCACCTTCTACGGCAACGAAAACCGGAAACGGCTGCTCATCCTCTTCCTCAACGAACTCATTCCCGAACGCGAAATCGTCGACCTGGCCTATTCCGCGCAGGAAGGTCTCAATCCTGACGAAGACGACAAGGGCATTCGCGTAGATGTGGAGTGCACCGATAGCGAAGGCCGGCGTTTCGTCGTGGAGATGCAGCGGGCTGAACAACTCGATTTCTTCGACAGGGCCGTCTTCTATTCCACCTTCGCCGTTCAGAAGCAACTCGCAACCGGCGTGCAGAACTATACGTTCAAGACCGTCTATTTCATCGGCATCCTGGAGAAGTTCGGCTGGGCGCTGCACAACCTGTCTTTGCTGGACCGGAAACCTGATGGACTGAAAGAAGAAATCTTCCAACTCTTGTTTGAGTCTGCGGATATTGCTACATTTACGCCCGAAGAACGTATCCGATACGAAAACGATATGACAACCGAACGCGACATACGTAACCAGATTGCCTTTGCGAAACAAAAAGGCTTGAAGGAAGGCGAACGAAATCGCAGCATCGCCATCGCTCGTCAGATGCTGGCCGACGGGATCTCCGAAGAAACTGTTAAAAAGTACACTGGCTTTTCCGGGAAAGACCTCTCCAACCTGTAATACTGGACACCGTAAACAGCGCAGGTTGACGACACTAAATGACAGATTTTGCAGCAATAGATTTCGAGACCGCCAACGAATGCCCCAGCAGCGTGTGCAGCGTAGGGGTGGTCATCGTCCGCGGCGGGCAAATCGTGGACTCGTTTTACAGTCTGATCCTTCCGGAGCCTGAATACTATCAGCCGTTCTGCCAGCATGTCCACGGGCTGGGGCCGGAAGACACCGACGATGCGCCGGTGTTCCCGTTCGTGTGGGAGAAGATTGCCCCGAAGATCGAAGGCTTGCCGCTGGTGGCCCACAACGCCCGCTTCGACGAGGGTTGCCTCAAGGCGGCGTTCCAGGTCTATCGGATGGATTACCCCGACTACGTGTTCCACGACACGCTCGCGGCTTCGAGGCGGCATTTCGGCTGGCGTATTCCCAACCATCAGCTCCAAACCGTGGCAGCCGCCTGTGGCTACGATTTGACGCACCACCACCACGCCCTGGCCGACGCCGAGGCCTGCGCGCATATCGCAATGGCGATACTCTAAGTATAATTGGCCGATTGTGAGCCCTTTGCTCTTCCGAAAAAATAACGCACCCTTGAACTCCGGCGCCTTTTCCGTGATTAATTCTCCTTTGACGGAACTGCTTAAGAGATTGCCATCAATAACCTTTGCCCGCATTGCAGGATGCGGGAGAAGGAACGGTATCTTTTAAGGGGCGGCCGACGAGGGCAAGGCTAACGACTTGAGTTCGCCAGACAAGCGCACAACAGGGGGCCACTGAACGCTTTAGAAGGAAGGGCAGGATGCGCTTGGGGGTCAAATTGAGGGGGTCGCGCACGCGAGGATGCTCCAGAAAGGCCTACAGGCCATTGTTCCGTGCGCTTGTTTGGCGAAACTGCGAGCAGGCGGCGCCGGCCTTCCGTTAGGGGCGACTGTCACCCGCAGCAGACAAATACACGGCGCCAGCAGGCGCCCGGCCGGGCCGAGACATCAGATTACTGCAATGGCCTCCAGAACAGGGAAGACAGAGGAGCCGACTTGTTTGAAAACGCTGAGCTCATACGACCCGGCCGCCGGCAGCGGCAACTGTGCGGAACCTGAAGAAAGGTCTACATCGTAGTCCGTCCCATTCACGCGCACCCGGCAGCAAGCTTCGCCCTTGAGCAGGAGCGTGGCCGCCTTTTCCGTACCCTTCAGGTGAACGGTCAGATAGCCGTTGGGGAAGACCGGATTCCCAATCTGCACAACCGGACGGCCCGGAAGCACATCGTAGAGGCAGCCGTGCATATAGTGTTCGGTGCGGATCTGATCCGTGATGCAGCCGGGAAGGACGTAGTCGACAGCCAGACCGTCCAGTTCCTTGCGCAAGGCAAGTTCCGATGGGTATTCTTCGCAGATACAACGGGCAAGTTCGGGAATGGGACGCAGAAGGGTCAGGTCCTCGATGCTTCCGGACAGACTGTCAAACGCCGCGTGCAAGGACGGAGCCACATCGCTGCGGGCTTCCATCTCATCGAAATAGGCGCAGATGAGCCGGCACAGTCCCAGCACCGACACTGATTCCCCAAGGGAATACGCCCAAGCCTCTTCAAGACGTTTGCGGTCATGGGCGTCCAGACGCTCTTTTATGGAATCCAGGCGACGGAGGTTACGATGGACCAGCGCCACGGCAGCCTCCTTCTCCCGAAGGATCTGCGCACGGCCGGGAACATCCTGATTGGACAGGATGCCCCACTGTTTCCGGGCATTCCCCAGCGACCCATTCGGTGCAAACACGTCGAGGATGCCGCCAGCCTTGATCAAGTGGAGCTTAGGCGGGAAGGGGAAGGTGTGGAAGATCAAATTCCCGTCAATATACTCGGTTTTCCGGACCACCTCCATCCCCTCCTTGCTCATGACACAAAGACTGTCGCAGATGTCGTCAGGATAGCGCGCAGAATAGTAGGAATGCCGAATCTGGTCTGCTGTCATGCGGGGATGCTGAAGGGCCTGTTCGTAGGCATACAGGTTGATGGGATAGATATCGAAGATGGTCTTCCCCCGCCGGTCAAGACGGATGGTGATGCGGTCCACACCCCGCTTGCGGGCGAAACGGGCATAACGGACGATATCTTCAATCTGCTCGGCCAGCATGCGCGCGCACCCCATGAACTCGCCGCTCACTTCACACTCCGCCCCAAGGGTGGTGCCGGGCACTTTGACCAAAAAGGGATTATCCGGCAGGAAGGGGTCGAAGTCGTAGGGGGTGATCTTGGTTTCTACCTCGAACTTATGGTTTTTGGCCAGCAACGCGTTTCCTGCCATGATGGCCTCGTAGTCTTCAGAAATGGACCCGAAAGTGCGCATGATGAAACGTTTCCCGCGCGCTTCCAACTCATCTGCGAAGATGCCGCCGATATGCGCCACCACCTTTTCGGGTGGATAGAGGTCGGGGCGGGAATGGTGCAACACCGAATAACGGGCCTCAGTCAACGTCAGTACGATTCCGTCAAGGTCCGGGACCAGTTCGAAGGTCTTGCCAATCTTATAGCGGAGCAACTGCTCGTAGGTCTTGCCGAACAGGTCAAACTCCCCATCCTGGCCAAGCAGGTCGGGGAACGTGGCGATGACCCCCTCGTTGCAAAGGATTTCCCGATGCCAGAAGTAAATTTCCTTTCCCGCCTCGTGGGCCATCCGGACAATGCTGCGGAGTTGGGCACGGCTCTCCAATACCTTCTCCATATCTTGCGCCGCGGCGGCAAGCGGATACTCCTCATAGAGCATAAGGCCGTCCAGGCCCACCGCGTCTCCGCCGCAAATCTCGAAATGATTGACAGGATGCTTTGCACTTTCCGCAACAATACGCTGCATATAGACGGAATCCAGTTTTTCCGGGTGCATCAGCGACCAGCTGATCTGGGGCATCGAATTGCGCTGACAGGAAACTGACGCCAGCAAAATGCAAGAAAGGGTAAAATACAGGATGTGTTTCATATAACAAATCTAATTTCTGCCGGACCGGTGAGGACCACGTTGCGGGCAAGGACCCCCTCCGCGTGGACGTCGAATTCCACCTTCAGGCGGTCTCCGCGCCGGGCAATAAGCTCATAACCTACGCGTTCGGGGCCGTCCAGCATACCGCAATCGGGCGGAACGATACTTTCGCAGGACTCCGGCGGGATGCCGTATTCAAAGGCCGCGATGGCCGAGGCCGTGATGCCCGTGCCGCAGGCGAGGGTCTCCCCCTCAACCCCCTTTTCAAAGGTGCGCACGTGAAGGCCATCCTCGTGAAAGGACACGAAATCGACGTTGGTCCCGACGGGCGCGAAGCGGGGCAGATGGCGCAGCTGACGCCCGCGCACGGCCACGTCGACCTTATCAACGTCATGTACGAAAACGACCAGATGGCGGGTGCCGGTGTCGAGAAAGAATCCTTCCTGGAGCCGCTCGACGGAGGTCACATCCTTCATCCCGAGCCGCACGGTCCAGGCAGGACAGTCCGGGCAGGGACGGCTCAGCACCGCCGCCTCGTGCACTCCATCCGGGGCTTCAAAACGATAGACGGGCAGCCCGTTCTGCTGCGCGCAGGCCGCAATGCCGAGTTTGTCAGCGTAGGCCGCGATGCAGCGCCCGCCGTTGCCGCACATCATACCTCCGCTGCCGTCGGGGTTGAAAAAGAGCATACGGAAGTCAGTTCCGGCCACGCGGGGCAGGTCCAGGATCATAAGTCCGTCGGTCTTCCATTCCCGGCAGACGCGCTGCACCTCGGCCGCCTCCAGCAGCGGAGCGTATTCTTCCCCGCGGCCGTCGAGCAGGACAAAGTCGTTGCCCGCTCCGCTGAATGCTACGAACGGCTTCATTCCCCGAACTTCATACCCAGGTTGCTGAAAATGAAGGCGTAGATGTCGGCCTGCTCTTCCAGCACCTTGGAAAGGGGTTTTCCGCCACCGTGACCGGCCTTGGTATCGATCCGGATGAGGGCGGGCGCGGGACCCGCATTGCATTCCTGCAGGGTGGCGGCGAACTTGAAGGAGTGGGCCGGGACCACCCGGTCATCGTGGTCGGCCGTGGTCACGAGCGTGGCGGGATAGGACACGCCCGGCTTGAGGTTATGCAGGGGCGAATAGGCCCGCAGGCAGGCGAACATTTCGGGGCTGTCCTCGCTGGTGCCGTAGTCGGGCGCCCAGTTCCAGCCGATTGTGAACTTGTGGTAGCGCAGCATATCCATCACGCCCACCTCGGGCACGGCCACGGCGAAGAGGTCGGGCCGCTGCGTCATGCAGGCGCCCACCAGCAATCCGCCGTTGGAGCCGCCCACAATGGCGATCTTGTCCTTATTGGTATAGCCCTCGGCAATGAGGAACTCGGCCGCGCCGATGAAGTCGTCGAAGACGTTCTGCTTGTTGCACTTGGTCCCCGCCAGATGCCAGGCCTCACCGTACTCGCCGCCGCCGCGCAGGTTCACCTGGGCGTAGATGCCCCCGTTCTCCAGGAAGGGCAGGCGCATGGCCGAAAAGCCCGGGCCCAGCGAGATGTTGAATCCGCCGTAACCATAGAGGTAAACGGGGTTCTTCCCGTTCCGCTCCAGACCCTTGCGGTAGGTAATGAACATGGGGATGCGGGTACCGTCCTTGCTCGCAAAGAAAAGCTGCTCGCTCACGAAGGCGTCGGAATCGAACGCCAGCTTGGGGGCGGTATAAACCGAGCTCTCAAGGGAAGCGAGGTCGAGCGAATAGATGGTGCCCGGCGTGGTGAAGGAGGTGTAGGCATAGTAGCACCAGTCCTCGCCGATGCTGCCGTTGAAGCCGGCGCTGCCCAGGCCCGGAAGGGCCAGTTCGCGCAAGTCCTTACCATCGCGTCCGCAAACATAGGCGTGTGTGGCCGCATCTTTATTATAGGTGGCGATGATCCGATCGCCCGCAAAGCAGACTTCGTCCAGCACGCTCTCCCCCTCGGGCAGCACGTCCTTCCAATGGACGCTCTGCGGACGGTGCACGTCGGCCGCCACCAAGCGATTCATGGGCGCATCGAGGTTGGTGAGCAGATAGATGGTGTCGCCGTCGGTCTCGACCGGAGAACAATTGTGTTTCATGTCCGGGGTCATCTGCACGAAGCGGCTGCCCTCAACGCGCAGGTCCTTAACATAGAGGTTGTTGCCCACGTCGGCCCCGTCCTCGAAAAGGAAGGCCATGGTCTGCTCCTCGTTGGTATAGAGCAGATAGAAACGCATGGGTTCTGCCGGGTTCTCGAAGAAGACCTTGTCTTCGCTCTGGGGCGTACCGATCTTATGGTAGAAGACCTTGTGGCCCTCGTTCTTCACCGAGAACTCGTGCCCCTGCTCGGGGATGCCGTAGGCACTGTAGTAGAAGCCGTCGCCCTGCCAGGCCGCTCCGGAGAACTTGGCCCACTCGATATGGTCGGGGAGCAGCGCCCCCGTCTTCACATCCATGACATAAAACTCCTGCCAGTCGCTGCCGCTGCGCGAGATAGCGTAGGCCATGAGGCTGCAGTCCTTGTTGAACCAGGTCCCCTTGAGGGCCACGGTGCCGTCGTCGGAAAGGGCGTTCGGATCGAGCAGCACGCGCGCTTCAGAGCCTGGGGCGTCCATTTCATACAGGACGCTCTGGTTCTGCAGGCCGTCGTTGCGGTAGAAATACCATTTCCCGTTCTTCCTGCGCGTGGGTACGCCGATCTTCTCGTAGTTGCTCAGTTCCGTAAGGCGCTTCAGCAGCGGAGTGCGGCAGGGGATCCGTTTCAGGTAATGCTCCGTCACGCGGTTCTGGGCGGCCACCCAGGCGGCCGTCTCTTCGGAATTGTCGTCTTCGAGCCAGCGGTAGGGGTCGGCTACCTCCTGACCGAAATAGCTGTCTACGGTATCGTCCTTGCGCGTCTGGGGGAGGCGCGGGGCGCAGGAATCGAGGGTGAGGGCGGCGGTCATAACCAGAAGAAGGGTAAAGGTCTTGTTCATAAGGACAGTTTGTTTCTGATGAGGGAGGCAAGCAGCCGGATGCCCGGCTCCATTTTTTCAGGGGCAACGAACGAGAAATTAAGCCGCATGGTGTTGCGGTGGCTCCCGTCGGGGTAGAAGAACGAGCCGGCCACGTAGGCCACGCCCGCGGAAAGGGCCTCGTCGTAGAGGGCCACGGTGTCAATCTGTTCCGGCAGCCTCACGAAGAGGAAAAGTCCGCCTTCCGGATGCGTCCAGCGCACGCCTTCCGGCATATACCGGGCAAGCAGGTCGCACATCCGGTCGCGTTTGCCGCGGTAGAGTTCCACGCTGCGGGCAAGGTTACGGTCGAGCGCGCCGCTGGCCAGGAACTCGGTGGCCAGGTACTGGTCGAACACGGGCGGACAGAGGTCGAGCGCCTGCTTGCACAGGTACACCTTTCCGAGCAGCTCCGGGGGCCCGACCATCCAGCCCAGGCGGAAGCCGGGCGCGAAGATCTTGGAGAAGCTCCCCAGGTAAAGCGTCCGCTCCGGCGCAAGGCTCCGGAGGGTTGGCAGCGGGGTCCCTTCATAACGCAGGGCCCGGTAGGGACTGTCTTCCACGATGAGCAGGTCTTCCCTGCGGGCGAAGTCTACCAACGCCTCCCGCTCCGGCAGCGAGAGCGTTTCTCCGGAGGGGTTCGAGAAATCGGGGATGACGTAGATGTATTTGGCGCCCGGCACGGCCCGGGCGTCCCCCAGCGAAGCGGGCAGGGCCACGGTTTCGGCCCGGTAGGCCCGCAGCGACTGCAGCGCCCCCAGATAGGTGGGTTCCTGTACGTGCACCCGGTCGCCCGGATTGAGCAGGATGCGCGCGCAGACGTCGATCCCCTGCTGCGAGGACGTGGTGATCTGAACCTCATCGGGCGAAACGCCCTCCCGCTCCGCCAGCAACGCGCGCAACTCCGGCACACCCTGCGTAGCTCCGTACTGAAGGGCCCTGGAGCCGTATTTCTCCAGCACCCGGGCCGTCAGTTCCGGCATTTCCCGCAAGGGAAAAGTGGCCGCATCGGGATAGCCTCCGGCAAAGGAGCAGATGGCCGAAAGGTCCACCTTCCGGAAAATCTCCCGCACCGGCGAGGGCAGGAACGACGCCACGTCGTCGGAGAAGAAACGCGCGTAATCCATGGCTTATCGGCGCTCGATCCTGGCGCCCAGCGCACGCAGACGGCCGTCGATATCTTCGTAACCGCGGTCGATCTGCTCGATGTTGTCGATTTCCGAGACGCCCTTGGCCGACATGGCGGCCAGCAGCAGGGCGATACCGGCGCGGATATCGGGTGAGACCATCCGCCCGGCACGCAGGCGGAACTTATGGTCGTGCCCGATCACCACGGCACGGTGCGGGTCGCAGAGGATGATCTGCGCGCCCATGTCGATGAGTTTATCGACGAAGAACAGGCGGCTCTCGAACATCTTCTGATGCACCAGCACGCTGCCTTTGCACTGCGTGGCCACCACCAGCAGAACGCTCAGCAGGTCGGGGGTGAGGCCCGGCCAGGGCGCGTCGGCAATGGTCATGATGCTCCCGTCGATGAACGATTCAATCTCGTAACTCTCCTGGGCGGGGACGTAGATATCGTCGCCCCGCTGCTCGAGTTTCACGCCCAGGCGGCGGAAACTCTCGGGGATGATGCCCAGATTGTCGTAGGAGACGTTGCGGATGGTGAGTTCGCTCTGGGTGATGGCCGCCAGGCCGATGAACGAACCCACCTCGATCATATCGGGCAGAATCCGGTGCTCCGCGCCGCCGAGCCGGGGAACGCCGCTGATGGTGAGGAGGTTGGACCCGATCCCATCGATCTTCGCACCCATGGCCGAAAGCATGCGGCAGAGCTGCTGCACATAGGGTTCGCAGGCCGCGTTGTAGATGGTGGTGGTCCCCTCCGCCAGGGTGGCGGCCATCACGATGTTGGCCGTACCCGTCACCGAGGCCTCGTCGAGCAGCATATAGCGGCCGTGCAGGCCTTTGGGGGCCGTGAGGTGGTAGGCCTTGCGGTCCTTGTCGTAGTCGAATCCGGCACCCAGGGAGCGGAAACCCTCGATGTGGGTGTCCACCCTGCGACGGCCGATCTTGTCGCCGCCCGGTTTGGGGAACCAGGCCTCGCCGAAACGGGCCAGGAGTGGGCCGGCGATCATCACCGATCCGCGCAGCGAGGCGCATTTGCGCACGAACTCGGCGCTGCCCACGAAGTCCATGTCGAGGGCGTCGGCCTTGAAGAGGTAGTCGCCCTTCTGAAGCCGCTTCACCTGCACGCCCATCCCCTCCAGGAGGGCGATGAGGTTGCGCACGTCCAGAATCTCGGGCACGTTGGAGACGTGCACCTCCTCTGCAGTGAGCAGCACGGCGCTCAGGATCTGCAGGGCTTCGTTCTTGGCCCCCTGCGGGGTGATGCTCCCGCTCAGGCGATGGCCTCCTTCTATAATAAACTGGCTCATAGCGAATGATTTATCAAACAATTACCACTTCCGGCTCGAGCGTCACGCCGAAGCGGGCGCGCACCACGGCCACAATCTCGTCCTTGAGGGCCACGATCTCGTCGGGCCGGGCCGATCCGCTGGCGTTCACCAGCACGAGCGGCTGTTTGGGCCACACGCCCGCGCCGCCCCTGCGGCAGCCCTTGAAGCCGCACTGCTCGATGAGCCAGGCGGCGGGCACCTTCACCATCCCTCCGGGCAGGTCGTAATGCGGCACCTCCTGTCCCTCGGCGGCCGAGAGGATGCGCGAGAAACGCTCGCGGTCCAGCACCGGGTTCTTGAAAAAGCTGCCGGCGCTTCCCGTTTCGGCGGGATCGGGCAGTTTGGCCCGGCGGATGCCGAGGACGGCCTCGCGCACCGAGAGCGGGGTCACGGGACCGCCCGCCGCCTCAACGGCGGCCTTGAGCCCTCCGTACTCCAGCCGGGGTCCGCGCCGCCGCGAAAGACGGAAGAGGACACTGGTCACGATGTAGCGCCCCTTGTTCTCCGGGCGCTTGAAAATGGAGTCGCGGTAACCGTAGGCGCATTCCGGCTGCTTGAATACGGTTTTGTCGCCGGTGTGGGTGTCGAAGCACACCACTCCGGAGACGATGTCCTTGAATTCCGCTCCGTACGCCCCCACGTTCTGCACGGCACAGGCGCCCACCTCCCCCGGAATGAGCGACAGGTTCTCGGCTCCCCAGAGCGATGCGTCGCAGGCGCGTTGCACGAACTCGTCGAAGACCACGCCCGCACCCACGGTCATGAGCACGTCGTCGAGCCCCATGTCTACGAATTTCACGTAGCGGATGGCCGAGTGCAAGACGGTGCCCGGAAAGTCGCCGGTAAAGAGCAGGTTGCTCCCGCCCCCCACATGCAGGATGGGTTTCGGAAGGGCCTCCCAGTCGAGTTGCGCAAGATCGCCCGCACTGTCGTACTCCACGAAAAGGGCGCACGACACATCCATCCCGAAGGTATTCCGGGAACGGAGATTATAGTTTTCGGTGCGGGTGATCATCCTTACAAAGATATTGGAAAACTACAAGAATTCGACGGGTGCGAAGAATTCGGGCCGGTGGTAGTCGGGGGCGGGTGTTTTCACAGGCACCCAGGTGAGGAAATGGGGCGTCTGCAGGCCGTCGCCGCATTTGTAGAAGTTGGCCCGGGCGTGCAGGCCGCTCCACGATTCAAACTTGTCACCCCAAAGCGCCGAGATGGGAATCTTCACACACAGGGTCCAGGGACCGCCCACGGCCCTTTCCGCAAAGGGCGCCGGGCCCAGGGAAGAAACGGCCTCCACGCTCTCGAGAACCCAGGCCGGGGCCTCTTCCGGGTCGTGCCGGCTGGTGCGGCGGGCCAGGTAGAGGTTGCCGCCCGCGTTCCATTCAAAATTGTAGTAATGCGGATCGTCCTTCGAGGGCTGGATGAAGAACTCCACGCAGGAATCGGTGTGGACGAACTTCCCGGGTACGTTCTGAAGGGCGCGGGTCGTCTTTTCGTTCACCTTGTATTCGATGTAGAGGTTGGCGCCGTCGTGCCAGGCGTTGAACTGCACGTCGGGAGCATAGGGGTAGGCTTCGGCCCAGTTCAGACAGGCGATGGCCTGCGGGGCCTGGGCAGGGGTGCGGGAAATGGTCATAGGATTGTTAAGGATTTGGGAGAGGTTTTCCATCTGTTTCACGTAAGTCCAGTCGTTCAGGCACTGTTCCGGATGCTTGAGGTAGAAGCCGTTGAGCTGACTGAAACGACGGCGCAGGCGCTGGGCTTCCTGCAACACGGGCGCCAGCCTGGCGGCCAGGGCCGCTTTCTGTCCGGCACGGAACGAGGGCGACTCGAATTCACAACGCAGGGCCATGAACTGCAGGTAATTGATGCGGATATCCAGCATCAACGGGAAGTGGACGAAATCGGCAGTTCCCCTGGTAGGCACCAACGCGCCCAGACGACGGCGCAGGTCCATTGCCCGTGCCAGTTCGCGACGGATGGTCTCCTCATTGAAATTGCGGCCGGTCACCTCGCGCTGGTCCTGAAGGAACAGGTCCTTGAAGACGGCGACACCGTCCGCACCCAGGCCGAAATGCGCTGCAGTATAGCGTTCGATGAAGGCCCCGGCATCCATGGGGCCCTGCATGCGCACCGCTTCGCAGAAGGCCTGCTGCAGGACATCGAAGCCCGACATGGGATAGACCTGGCGGATTGGCTGGATATCAATGACCTCATGCCCGTTGTCATAGATGTAGCCGTAGGCGCCGGAGGTAGACCAGGAGGTCTGCACGATGCCCGTGAACCCCATCTTGCGGCAATACGGGAGGTAGTTTTCGAGGTTATGAAAGTGTTTGGGCCAGTTGGTGAGAAAGATGTTGTCCGGGCCGCAGCGCAGCGCAGAGGCGCCCCACATCTCGAAGCCCTTGGCGCGCAGCGCCCCGATATCGCCGAAACGGTTGAACGGGCGGCCGTAGTTCCAGTCCATCACGATGAGGTCCTTCGGCAGCAGGTCTGCAGCTTCAGGGTGTTGGAGCAGCATGTCGCCCCAGATGACGGGCGTCTTGCCAAGGGCGCGCACCAGGGCGCACATCTCAATCACGTAGTCCACGAACAGGCGCGATATCCCGTCCCGGGCCATTTTCTCCGCACAGCGGGGGCAGCGGCCCAGCAAGCGGGTTTCGTCGCAACCGATGTGCATGTACCTGGACGGGTGGGCGCGGGCAATCTCACTGAAAATGCTGCCAAAGACGGCACGGGCTTCCTCTACTTTGAGCGGGCAGACCTGCGAACGGTCATTGTCGTCCTCCCTCAATGACGCGTAACGCTCATGGCGGAGGATGTATTGCGCATGGCCGAAGCAGTTCTGCAGGGGAATCACCTCGATGCCCCGGGCGGCGCAGTAGTCGATAAACTCCTTATGTTCCTCTGGCGTAAAAGCATCGGGGCCGCACAGGGTGGCGTTTTCCTGGAAGGGGAAGGAGGATTCCCACTCCATCAGGAGGGTGTTGAGCCCTCCCGCAGCGGCTTTGTCGGCCAACGCCTTCAGCGCCGGGAGCGTCATCACCTGGGTCCGGTGATCCACATGGAAACCACGGATTCCGAATTCGTGGGCGCAGAGCGGCCTTTGCCCAAGAAGAGCTACAGCAAGCAAAGAAAGAAGCAGCCTTTTCATAGATTACAGGATCAGACTGGCGCTGTCGGGGTCGAGGTAGAGCGTGGCGTCGCCGTGCCGGCGCAGGATGGATGCCGGGCAGGCCTCGGAAACGGGCCCCTGCAACGTCGTGCGCACGGCTTCCGCCTTGGTGGGCGCCGGCACCACGCAGAAGAGATGCGGGCAGCCGAAAAGCGTGGGCACCGTGAGGGTGAGGGCGTACTCCGGAACCTCTTCGAGCCGGGCGAAACAGCCGTCGTGCACCTGCTGGGTGCGGCACTTGAGGTCGAGATCCACCTTCTTGATGCGCACGGGATCGTCGAAATCGGCCACATGGGGGTCGTTGAAAGCAATGTGTCCGTTCTCGCCTATCCCCATCAGGCACAGGTCCGGATGGTGTTCCGCAAGCAGACGGTCGTAGTCGGCAATGGCCTGTTCCGGCGCTTTCTGCGAACCGATCAGATGCACCGAAGCGAAGGGCAGGCGGTCGAAAATGCCCCGCTTGAGGAAGTTTCCGAAACCGGCCGGATGGTCGGCGGGAAGACCCACGTACTCGTCCATGTGCACGGCGTGTACGCGCGTCCAGTCCACCCCTTCCTCGGCGCAGAGGGCCGCAAGGGCCTCGTTCTGCGAGGGTGCGGCGGCGAAGATCATCCACACCTCTTTCTGTTTGGCGAGCAGGCCGCGAAGGCAGGCGGCCACGTCGGCCGCGGCCGCGGCGCCCATGGCGGCGCGGCTCCCGTAAATCTTGACGCGCAGGGCGTCAACCTTATAATCTTTCTTTAGCATCGTAAACAATTTTACCTCCAACAATGGTTTTGTCTATCCGAACGTCTTCCCCGGCGAAGATCACCAGGTCGGCGTCCTTTCCTTTCTCGATACTGCCCTTCCGGTCGGAAAGGCCCATGATGCGGGCGGGGTTGGCGGTCATCATACGCACGGCGTCCTCGAGCGGGACGCCGCCCTCACGCACCATGGTACGCACCAGACGGTCGGCTGTAGCCACGCTGCCGGCAAAGGCCGTACGGTCGGGCATCTTGGCCACGCCACCCTCCACAATCACCTCCTGGCCGCCCTTCAGGCCACCCAGGATGCTGGGTCCTTCGGGCATGCCGGCCGCACGCATGGAGTCGGTCACCAGCGAGATGCGGCCCGTTCCCTTGATCTTCACCACCAGTTTCAGCAGCGGAGCGGGCACATGGATGCCGTCGGCAATGATCTCAATGTCCATCGCGTCCTGCCAGTAGCCGTACTCGATCACACCGGCATAGCGGTAAGCGTTGCGCCGGGTGATACTGCTCATGCAGGAGTAGAAATGGGTCATGAGGCTGCAGCCGCTGCGGAACGCCGCGTCACAGTCTTCGAAGGTGGCGTCGGTATGGCCCATCGACGAGATGATGCCCCGTTCCTTCAGTTCGGCGGCGAAAGCGGGAGAGCCTTCCAGTTCGGGGGCGAAGCTCCAGCGCTTCAGCAGTCCATCGGCCCGGCGCAGGATCTCCCGGTAGTCAGAAGGCTCGGGATGACGCAGGTAACGCGGGTCCTGGGCTCCAGCCTGTTTGGGCGAGAAATAGGGTCCTTCAAGGTGCATTCCGCCGAACGCGGCACCGTCGGTATTGGCTTTCACAGCCTCGCGGTAGGTGTCGAACGACTCGAAAAGGGCCTCGTTGGTACTGGTGAGCGTGGTGGGGAAAAGCAGGGTGGTACCGTGACTGGCGTGCATGCGCGCCGCCGTGCAGTAGGCCTCCACCGTCCCGTCCATGAAGTCTGCCCCGCCGGCGCCATGCGTGTGCATATCAATGAAGCCGGGCGCCACATACTTGCCGCCGGCATCGATCACCTGCAGGTCGTCAGCATGTACCAGCTCGGGCAGTTTGCCTTTCCAGGGTGCTCCCACCTCTTCTATCTTGCCGTCGGAGAGAATCAGCGTCCCCTCGCGGATTCCGTCCGGAAGGATGAGCCGGGCGTTCTTGATTAACGTCTTCATGCTTTCTTCCAATGGTTTATCTTATGTCCGGCAAAAGCATAGTACACCATATAGAGCGCGGCGGGCAGCAGCAGCCAGTAGGCCGTGTGCAGCGAGCCGGAGGCGTCGGCGATGGAAGCGTAGACCAGCGGGAAGATGGCGCTGCCGCAGAGGGCCATGACCATGATGGCAGAGCCCAGGTTGGTCCATTTGCCCAGGTCGTGGATGGCCAGCGGCCAGATGCCGGCGTAGACCACCGAGTTGGGGATGCCCATGAGCACCAGGCACCAGACGGCCTTGTCGGGCGGCAGCAGCGGCACCAGCACCGAGAGCAGCAGGATCACGCAGGTGACGATCCGCAGCATCTGCTGCTGGGTCAGCACCTTGGGAATGAGCAGCACCCCGATGAAATAACCCAGCAGCGTGCAGGCCAGGGTGAGCGAGCTCCAGGGCAGGATGGCACCTGCACCGGCACCCGATTCGGCCGCGAAGCCGATGATGGTATTGACGCTCAGGGCCTGGGTACCCAGATGGCAGAAGAGGGCCAGCACACCCAGCACGAGGTAGGGATAGGCGAAGATTGACTTCCGTCCCTCATCCGTCGCCGGCGCGTTCTTGGCCGGGTTGATGTCCTGCAGCGACGAGCGGTAGAACAGGATGCCGAAGAGGAAGAGCACCACACCCAGTACCAGGTACGGGGGGATTACCCCGTGCAGGAGTGCGTCGAGGGCCGCTTCCTTCTCGGCGCCAGTGAGCGTACCCGCGGCGATGGCGTCCATACGCGGCTTCTGCGGCGCAATCACGATGGCCGAGAAGAGGATGGGCGCGAGGATACCTGCAAATTTGTTGCAGATACCCATGATACTGATGCGCTTGGCTGCGCTCTCGATGGGACCGATGATGGTCACGAAGGGGTTCGCCACGGTCTGCAGGATCGCCAGGGCCGTTCCCATGGTGAAGAGGGCCAGCAGGAAGAGGTTGTAGGTACGGCTCAGCGCGGCTGGGATGAAGAGCAGCGCTCCGCCGGCCAGGATCCAGAGCCCGATGAGGGCGCCTTTCTTGTAGCCGGTGCGGCTCAGCAGCGCCGAGGCCGGGATGGTCATCACCAGGTAGGCGATGTAGAAAGCGAACTGGGCGAGGTAGCCTTGCACCTCGCTCTTGAGTTCACATGCAACCTTGAAATACGGTACCAGGATGGAGTTCACCCATGACACGAGGCCGAAGACGAAGAACAGGCATCCCAGCATCGCCAAGGAAGCGTAGTACTGCTTCTTGGACGTCTGGGGCATAATCTAGATGGCGAAGCTGTTGAATCCTCCGTCCACCACCTCGATGGTGCCGGTTACTCCCTTGGAGGCGTCGGAAGCCAGATAATGGAGGGCGCCGAGCAGTTCGTCCGCCTCGAGGAAACGTCCGAAGGGCGTATGGCCCATGATGGCGTGCGAACGGGCGGTGAGGCTGCCGTCGGGATTGGTGAGCAGCGTGCGGTTCTGGTTGGTGAGGATGAAGCCGGGGGCGATGCCGTTCACGCGCAAGCCCGAGCCGAACTTGATGGCCAGTTCACCCGCCAGCCATTGCGTCCAGCTGGCCAGACCCGCCTTGGCCACGCCGTAGCCCGCCACGCGCGTGAGCGGACGGAACGACGACATGGAGCAGAAGTTGATGATGGAACCCTTGCCCGCCTCGGCCATGGGTTTGGCGAAGACCTTGGTGGGAATGATGGCTCCGAAGAGGTTGAGGTCAACCACGCGGCGCGTGGCCTCGATATCGAGGTCGAAGATGGTCTGTTCCGGGGTCACGTTGGCCGGACCCATATTGCCGCCAGCGGCGTTCATCAGCACGTCCACGCAGCCGTAGGCCTTGAGCACGTCCTTCAGGTTCTGCTCCAGGATCTCCTGGTTGAGCACGTCGGAAACAAGGAACATGGCCTCACCGCCCGCAGCCTTGATCTCGGCCACGACGGCATTCGCCTCGTCGGCATGGCGCTCGCGGGCGAGCAGGACCACCTTGCAGCCCTGGCCGGCGAAATAACGAACGATGCGGGTGCCCAGCACGCCGCAGGCACCGGTCACCACGACCACCTTGCCCTTGATGTCAAAGATATTCTCCATATACTTAATTGGTTATTGGTTTTCTTCCTTTATAGCGATGCAGAGTTCTTCGAGCTGCACCTCGTCGATCCGCGAGGGGGAATCGATCATTACGTCGCGGCCCTGGTTGTTCTTGGGGAAGGCGATGTAGTCGCGGATGGTCTCCTGCCCGCCGAAGAGGGCGCAGACCCGATCGAAACCGAAGGCCAGGCCGCCGTGGGGCGGGGCGCCGAACTTGAAGGCGTTGATGATGAAACCGAACTTGTATTCCGCTTCCTCGGGGCCGATCCCCAGCACTTCGAACATCCGCTTCTGCATGTCTGCGTTGTGGATACGGATGGAGCCGCCGCCGAGCTCGGTGCCGTTGAGTACGAAGTCATAGGCGTTGGCGCAAACGCGCTCCAGATCCTCCTTCCTGTCGGAATAGAACCACTGCTCGTGTTCGGGCTTGGGCGCCGTGAAGGGATGGTGCATGGCGTAGAAGCGATTGTCTTCCTCGCTCCATTCCAGCAGGGGGAAGTCCACCACCCAGAGCGGGGCGAAGACGCCCGGATCGCGCAGGCCCAGACGGTTACCCAGTTCGATGCGGAGCACGCCCAGCTGGGTCTGCGCCTTGCGTTTGGGTCCGCAGAGCACCAGCACCAGGTCGCCCGGCGCGGCGCCCGCCTTTTCGGCCACGGGACGCAGCTGCTCGGGGGTAAAGAACTTGTCGATGCTCGATTTGATGCTTCCGTCCGCAGCCCATTTGATGTAGATGAGGCCCTTGGCGCCCACCTGCGGACGTTTCACCCATTCGGTGAGACCGTCGAGGTCCTTACGGGACCACTCGGCCGCGGCCGGGACGGCGATTGCACCCACGTACGGCACGCTGTCGAATACGCCGAACCCGTGTCCCTGCACCAGCGGGGTAATCTCGGAGATGGTCATCCCGAAACGGATGTCGGGTTTGTCGGAACCGTAGCGGTCCATGGCCTCGGCCCAGGGCATACGCGGGATGGGATTGGGGATCTCCACACCCAGGGCGCCGCGGAACATCTGCCGCATCATGCCCTCGAAGGTCTCGAGCACATCTTCCTGCTCCACGAAACTCATCTCGCAGTCGATCTGGGTGAACTCGGGCTGACGGTCGGCGCGCAGGTCCTCGTCGCGGAAACAGCGTACGATCTGGAAGTAGCGGTCATACCCGGCCACCATAAGCAGCTGCTTGAAGGTCTGCGGGCTCTGGGGCAGAGCGTAGAAAGTGCCCGGATTCATGCGGGAGGGGACCACGAAGTCGCGCGCCCCTTCCGGGGTGGACTTGATGAGATAAGGGGTCTCGATCTCCATGAATCCCTGCTTGTCGAGGTAGCTCCGGACCTCCTGGGCCAGGCGGTGCCGTAGGGCCAGGGCACGCTGCAGCGGGGGCCGGCGCAGGTCGAGGTAGCGGTAACGGGCCCGCAGGTCCTCGCCGCCGTCGCTGTTCTCCTCAATGGTGAAGGGCGGCGTCGCGGCCGCATTGAGCACCGTGATGGCTTCCACCCCGATCTCAATCTCGCCGGTGGGCATCTTGGGGTTCTTGCTCTGCCGCTCCACCACGGTTCCGCGCACCTGAATCACGTATTCGCGGCCCAGCCCTTCTGCAACGGCGAGCAGTTCGGCGGGGGCGGTGGCCTCAACCACCAGCTGAGTAATGCCGTAACGGTCGCGCAGGTCGATGAAAAGCATGCCGCCGAGTTTACGGGAACGCTGCACCCAGCCCGCCAGGGTCACTTTCTGCCCGGCGTGCGAAAGGCGGAGTTCTCCGCAGGTATGTGTTCTGTACATATGTTGGTTTATTTATGGAATACAAATATACTCATTTTTTCGTAGCGCCGGCCGCATCGGCAAGGGCTCCAGCCAACTGCACGAAAGCCAGGCCGTCGGGCCGGGCTGAAAGCGCAGCCGGTTCGCCCCGGTCTCCGTCTTCCCGGATGTCCTGGACCAGGGGGATCTGCCCCAGCAGCGGCAGGCCGAAACGCTCCGCCATGCGGGCGCCGCCGTCGCGGCCGAAGAGGTAGTAGCGCTCGTCCGGATGGGCCGCCGGCGTGAACCAGGACATGTTCTCCACCAGACCCAGGATCTCGCAGGAGATGTTGTCGTTGCGGAACATCTGCACCCCTTTCTCCACGTCGGCGAGGGCCACCTCCTGAGGCGTCGTCACAATCACGGCCGCCTTCATGGGAATGTCCTTCACCAGGCTGATGTGGATGTCGCCCGTGCCTGGCGGCATGTCCACCAGCAGGAAGTCGAGTTCACCCCACTGCACCTGAAGGATCATCTGTTTGAGGGCGTTGCACGCCATGGGTCCGCGCCAGATAAGGGCCTGCCCCCGCTGCGCGAAATAGCCCACAGACATCCACTTGACCCCGTATTTCTCGATGGGAATCATCCAGTCGCGGCCGTCAAGTTCAAGTGCGGCGGGCACGGCGCCCTCGGTGCCGGTCATCAGGGGAACCGACGGACCGTACACGTCGGCATCGGCGAGGCCCACCTTGTAGCCCAGGCGGGCGAGCGCGACGGCCAGGTTCACCGCCACGGTCGATTTGCCCACGCCTCCCTTCCCGGAGGCGATCCCGATGATGTGCTGCACCTGCTCCAGGCCTTTTTCGTCGAGGTCGAGCCCTTTCTTTTTGGGCGCTTCCTCTTCGGCCACCACGGTCTTCACTTCCGACTCCACCTCTTTGGGAAGATGCCGGATGAGGGCCGCCCGGGCACTGCCCACCAGGTAGTTCGCAAGCGGGTCGCGCCGGCGCGGGAAGACGAGTGTCACCGTCACCTTGCCGGACGTGATTTCAACCCCCTGCACCATGCCCAGCGACACGATGTCCCGGTCCTGTTCGGCCGGGTGCTGCACTTCGCGCAGATATTTCAGGATCTCTTTCTCTTTCATGTTATTGCACCAGTTTCATTTCCTTGAGCAGCCAGCCGGCGCCGCCGAACTTGTCGAGCATCAGCAGCACGTAGCGGATGTCCACGCAGATGCAGCGCTGCAGTTCGGGTTCGAACATGACGTCGCTGCTCATCGATTCCCAGTTGCCGTCGAAGGCCAGGCCCACCAGGTTGCCGTCGGCGTCGAGCACCGGACTTCCCGAATTGCCGCCCGTGATGTCGCAGTTGGTGAGGAAACAGGTATGCAGGCTGCCGTCGGCGTCGGCGTAGCGGCCGAAGTCCTTCTTCTGATCAATCTCCTTGAGCCGGGCGGGAACCCGGAACTCGTAATTGTCGGGGTCTTCTTTCTCCATGACGCCGGCCAGCGTGGTGAAATGGCGGTAGAGCACGCCGTCGCGGGGCGAGTAGGCCTTCACGCTACCGTAGGTGAGGCGACAGGTGGAGTTGGCGTCGGGGTATGAGGGTTCGCCCTTCTTCCATTCCAGAAGCCCGGCGGCAAAGGCGCGGGCGTAGGGTTCCATCGCCTCCATGCCTTTGCGCACGACGGGGCCGAGTGCCCTTCCCCGGTCGCGGATGGCCCTGCGCAGCACGGCGGCGGGATCCTGCTCCAAGTCGGCGCCGGCGGCCACGGCCGCGGCATAACGCTCCTCGCTCACGAAGGCGCTGCCGGCGAAAAGATCGTCGAGCCACTGCTCGTAATTGGCTTTTTTCAGGTCGATTCCGGGAACCTCCACCTTATCCTGCGGGGCCACGTTTTCCAGGTAGTGCCGCAGCATGGCCGAGGCCACCTTGCGGTCTACGGCGGGGTCGTAATCGCGCCAGGCGCGCTGGAGTTCCTCGCCCTGAAGGCGGCTCAGGCCACCGAGTTCAATCTGCAGGAGGGTTTCAGTGAGCAACACATAGGCCCGGGTCTGCGCCGCGCAGGAGGCCGTGGCCCCGGAAAGGCCTTCCAGGGCCCCGCCGTAACGGGCCCGGCGCTTTCCGTTCTTGTTCACCCATTTCATGAAATCGGCCTCCTTCTGGCGTTCGCGCCCGATGATATCGAGTTTGGCGAAAGCCTCACGCATCCCGATCCACTTTTTCCAGCCGTTCGACGAGCGGGCGTATTTGCTGGCATACTGCAGGCCCACCTTGTCGCTCGCCCGCATCTCCTTCCAGAGCACTTCCTGCCGGATGGTTCGGGCCGCGATGCGGATCTCGTTCACGGCGAGCATCTCTTCCAACTGGGCGGCCGTCTGGAAACGCTGCGTGCGGCCCGGATAGCCCATAATCATCGCGAAATCGCCCTCACGCACGCCCCGGAGCGAGATGCTCAGCGACTTCTTCGGCGTGAAGGGGCGGTTGTCGGGACTGTAGTCGGCCGGCTCGTTATCGGCCCCCGCATAGACGCGGAACATGGAGAAATCGCAGGTGTGGCGCGGCCACATCCAATTGTCGGTGTCGCCCCCGAACTTGCCCACCGAGGCCGGCGGAGCGCCCACGAAACGGACGTCGCGGTAGACCTTTGACACGATGAGGTAGCGAACGTTCCCGTTGTAGAAACGGGTCACAGAAGCGTCGCAGCCCGGGTTGTCCTTACGCGCCTGCTCCGCGGCCTGCACCGCCTCGGGCGCCGCCCCTTCCAGTTTGTCGAAGACGGGGGTCACGTCGGTCATGGACTGCAGGAAGGTGACGGTCAGGCCCGGCACCGGCAGTTCCTCGCTCCGCGACGAAGCCCAGAAGCCGTCTTCGAGGTAGTTCCTTTCGGGGGTGGAGAGGGCCTGGATGGAGCCGTAGCCACAGTGGTGGTTGGTGACCAGCAGGCCGGCGTCGGAAATGATTTCCCCAGTGCAGCCCCCGCCGAAATGCACCACGGCGTCTTTCAGCGAAGATTTGTTGATGCTGTAGATGTCTTCCGGGCTGAGCCGGCTGCCCAGGCGCCGCATGGCGTCGGCGTTCATTTTCTGGAGGAGGGGCAGCATCCACATCCCCTCGTCGGCGCGAAGGGCCCCCTGCACGGTCAGCAGCAGGGCAAGGGCCAAAGCGAATCTCTTCATATCTCAGTTGTTTTCAAAATCAAACAGCACGGGTTCCAGTTCTTTGGGATGGAAACTATTTCTGTGCATCGGCGTGTAGCCGAGCCGGCGGATGGCCGCGATGTGTTCGGGCGTGGGATAACCCATGTTCCGCTCCCAGCCGTAACCCGGATATTCCAGGGCGAGGGCGCGCATCCGCTCGTCGCGGTGGGTCTTGGCAAGGACCGACGCGGCCGCAATGCAGGCGTAGGTAGCGTCTCCGTGTACCACGGTCCGGTAGGGAATGCCGTCGCAGGGGAGGAAACGGTTGCCGTCTACCAGCAGAAAATCTGGACGGGGCGAGAGGCGCAGCACGGCGCGGCGCATGCCTTCAATGGAGGCCCTGAGGATATTCAGGGCATCGATTTCGGCGGGTTCCACCGCCTCCACGGCCCAGGCCACGGCTTCCCGCTCGATCACGGCGCGCAGTTCGTTCCGGGCAGTTTCGCTCATCTGTTTGGAGTCGTTGAGCAGCGGATGCCGGAAGCCTTCCGGCAGGATGACGGCCGCCGCATAGACGGGTCCGGCGAGCGGCCCCCGGCCGGCCTCGTCACACCCGGCCTCTACCACCCCCTCGCAGAAGTGGTCCAAAAGATGGATCTCGCGTGGCATACAGCCACAAATTTAATCATTTTCCTGCGATTTACGGGCATACATTCCGAGAAGTTGCTCCTGCAGGCGGATGGATTGTTCTTTCGACTCCAACAAGGCCTTGAGATGCTTGATTTCACGGCGCAGATCTTCGAGACGGCGCTCGTATTCGGCGGTGAGGGCGCGCATCCGCGCCTCCCAGTCGACGCTCTCCCGAAGTTCGGAGGCGGCGGCGCGGGCTTCGTCGCCCAGCAGGACCTCCTCGTCGGTCTTGCCCGCCATTCCAGCCATCTGCGTGATGTGTTCGCTGTAAATCCGGGTTTCCCCTGTTTCGAAATTGCGGTAAGCCGTCCGCGAAATGCCCAGCTGTTCGGCCATTTGCCGCTGCGACAGCCCCAGCGCCTCACGCGTACGTCGGATGTTCCTTTTCACGCTTTTTTCGTCCATCTCTTCTTTAGCATTGTTGGACTTCAAAAATACACTTTGGAGGCCTTCCAAGGGGGCAAGAAAATCTTTTCAAAGGCAAGTATAAATTTTCTTTTTACTATGAAAACGTAAATTTTTTGTTTTTACTCCATGTTTTACTCCAGGGAAATGCTTGCTTTTTCGCTTCGGCAGGGACATCTTTGCCTTGCCAAACAAGACAAGATTATGTGCACCATTGAAAAGAAATTCGAGCGCTTCGGCCGCTGGTTGCTCCGCGGCGGCGCCAGCGGGGAACGCTGCCCCTCCTACGAACAAATCTGCCTGCGCCTGAGGGTCTCGCCCGCGTCCCTCGACGCGTACGCGCAAAAAGAATTGGGGATGGACGGGCCCGAAATTTTGTATTGCTTCCAAAATTTGTTAGATTTGTAGGCTATTATTAAAGGCAGCAAAAACAAAAGTTCAAATAATAACCAAACAATGAAATCTTACGCTACCAAAGAAATCAGGAATGTCGTTCTGCTGGGCAGTTCGAAGTCCGGCAAAACCACCCTGGCGGAAGCCATGCTCTACGAAGGAAAGGTAATTGACCGCCGCGGCACGGTGGAAGACAAGAACACCGTGTCGGACAATACCGAATTCGAGCAGACCAACCAGAAATCCGTGAACGCGACCCCGTTGTACGCGGAATTCCTGAACCACAAACTCAACATCATCGACGCCCCCGGTTCCGACGACTTCAGCGGCGGCGCCCTTTCCGCCTTCAAGGTGGTGGAAAGCGCCGTCCTGCTCGTGAACGCGCAGCAGGGCGTGGAAGTGGGCACGCAGATCTTCGCCCGCTACGCCGACAACTACAAGATTCCGCTCATCGTGGCCGTGAACCAGCTCGACCACGAAAAGGCCAACTGGGACCTCGTGCACCGTTCGCTGAACGAGCATTTCGGCAAGAAGGCCATCCTCTGCCAGTTCCCCGTGAACCCGGGCGCCGGCTTCAACGGCTTCGTGGACGTGATCACCATGAAGTACTACCGTTTCAAGGACAACAACGGCACCCGTGAAGAGCTCGACATCCCCGCCGAATACGCCGACGAGGCCGAGAGCCTGCGCGCCGAACTCATGGAGAAGGCCGCCGAAGGCTCCGACGAACTCATGGAGAAGTTCTTCGACACCATGGAGCTCAGCACCGAGGAGATCTGCCAGGGTCTCGCCATGGGTCTGGCGAAAGACGAAGTCATCCCCGTTTTCTGCCTTTCCGCCAAGAACGACATGGGCGTGAAGCGCCTCATGGAGTTCATCGTGAACGTGGCCCCCGCCCCCGCCTGCAAGAGCGACGGCCCCGTGAGCCTCTTCATCTACAAGACCAGCGTGGAGCAGCACCTCGGCGACGTATCTTACTTCAAGGTAATGAGCGGCACCCTCAATGAAGGCGCCGACCTCGTGAACCCCGAAAACGGCAACGGAGAGCGCCTCAGCGCCATCTACGCCGTGGCGGGCGCCAAGAAGGAGAAGGTTTCCTCCATCAGCGCCGGCGACATCGGCTGCGTTATGAAACTCAAGAACGGCAAGACCGACGTCACCCTCGCCCAGCCGGGCGTGAAGGCCATCCCGCACATGGTCTTCCCCGACGCCAAGTATCGCTGCGCCGTGAAGGCCGTCGACAAGAACGACGAGGCCAAGGTGGGCGACGCCCTCAACAAGATTGCGGCCCAGGATCCCACCATCAACGTGGAATACTCCAAGGAACTCCGCCAGACCATCCTGAGCGGCATGGGTGAGCAGCACATCAACTACGTGAAGTGGCGCGTGAACAACGAGTTCAAGCTCAACATCGAACTCTACGCCCCCAAGGTGCCGTACCGCGAGACCATCACCAAGATCGCCACGGCCCAGTACCGCCACAAGAAGCAGTCGGGCGGCGCCGGCCAGTTCGGCGAAGTGCACCTGCTGGTCTGCCCCTACACCGAGGGTGACGCTCCCAAGAACTTCAAGATCGACGGCAAGGACACCGTGTTCAACTTCAAGAGCCAGGAAATCATCGACCTCGAATGGGGCGGACGCCTGGAGTTCTACAACTGCGTGGTGGGCGGCTCCATCGACCTCAGCTTCATGCCCGCCATCCTTAAGGGTATCAAGTCCAAGATGGAGGAAGGCCCCCTCACCGGCTCCTACGCCCGCGACATCCGCGTCTACGTCTACGACGGTAAGATGCACCCCGTGGATTCCAAGGAAATCGCCTTCATCATCGCCGGCCGCAACGCCTTCAAGGAGGCCTTCCGCAACGCCGGCCCCAAGATCCTGGAGCCCATCTACAACGTGGACATCCTCACGCCGAACGACTATGTGGGTCCCTGCATGTCCGACCTCAACACCCGTCGCGGCATGATCATGAACCAGGATATGGACAAGGGCTTCACCGTGCTGCACGCCCGCGTGCCGCTCGCCGAGCTCTACCGCTATTCCACCACCCTGAGTTCGCTCACCGGCGGCAGTGCTACCTTCAGCATGAAGTTCGCCGAGTACCAGCAGGTGCCGGCCGAAGTGCAGACCAAACTGCTCGAAGCCTACGCCGCGGAAGAGAAGGATGATGAATAATCAAAGTAACTAATAACCAATTAACCACATATGAAAGCACGTTTCCTTACCTGGGCTTTTGCCCTTGCAACCCTGCTCGGAAGCGCCCTTTGCGCCTCCGCCGCGAAAGAAAGCAGCCTCCTGCTGAAGTTCTGTGACAGCGAAAAACAGATGCTCTGGCCCTTCGCTTCTCCGGCAAAGCTTGTTCCCTCGTCAGTCCAAGACCCGAGACAGGCGACCGTTGCCGGTAAGATCCATGTCTTCACCGTCAAGGACAGCCAGGTCCCCGTCAAGATCTTCGCTCCCGACGTCATTGCCCGCCACCCGTGGATGGGCCTGCGTGTGGGCAACCACGCCGGCGCCTATTTTGAACTCCCCGCCCAACCCAACCAGGCCATCGTGAAAGTGCGCCTGCGCGCCGGACAGACCGGCTCCTTCTGCGGCGAACCCTGCATCCAGAGCATCGACGGCCGCATCGTGAAAGGCGGCGGCGTCTGGTCCGGCAAGAAGACCCAGGGCGATGAGCACGTCTGGACCATCGAGGAGCCCGTGGCCGGACAGCCCCTGCGCCTCATTTCCACGAGAAACGGCGCCATCGAGCCTCAGGAAATCGAGGTTTTCTACAAGACCGTGAAGGCAAAGAAAGCCAAGAAAGGCACCCAGGTCACCATTGACGCCATCTTCAACAGCGACACCAACACCGACGGCGACCTCATCTTCGGGCTTCCCACGCTCGGAGCTGCCATCGCCAAGAACAGCGGCAAGAACGTGCCCCTGAAGATGGGTAAATACGAACTGACCTTCTGGGCAGAGCACGGCGTGGCCAAGGCCACCGTAAACGGCGGACAGAAGATCACCGGCCTGGTGTTCAATCCCGCCGGCAATCGGAAGGGCGAGCCCTACGGCGAAGTGGGCAATGCCTGGATCAAGGCGCCCGCCATCGACGGCCTGGCGCTCGTGAGCGTGGAGGTGCAGTGCAACTACACCTTCCCCTCCAAGGTCGCCTCGGGCGTTATGAATCTTTCGAGCGCTCTTATCAACACGGACGGCACCGGAAACGGCGACCTCTCGCCCGAAGTCTACTTCGTCTTCACGCCCGGCGTTACAATCAATATTGAAAAACCCCTGGTCGGGCAACCCGTCTGGGTCTGCTTCAAGGACGCCAAGAACGTGAGCATCAAGCATCTGGTTCTTAAATACGAAAAGAGGTAGACCATGAACAGACGTTTCCTTTCCCTGGCGCTGGCCCTCGCCACCCTGCTGGGCAGCGTCACCGGCGCATCGGCGGCCAAAGAGAGCAGCCTGCACCTCAATTTCGGCAGCAACGACCGCCATCAGAACTGGCCCTTCGCGGGCAAGAGCCGCCTTCCGGGTTCCGTGAGCGATCCCGCACAGCAGGAACTGCGCGGCAAGATCCACACCTTCGCCGTGAAGGAGAGCAATCTGTTCGTGAAAGTCTATGCCTCGGATATCCTTTCTCCGCACCCCTCCATGGGCTTCCGCTTCGGCAACAAGGCCGGCGATTTCTTTGAGATCCCCGGCCAGGAGGGCATGGTGGTGGCCAAAGTCCGTATGCGCGCGGGCAGCAAGGGGTCCGCAGCCGGCACGCCCGCCATCAAGACCGTGGGCGGCGCCGACATCAAGGGCGGTGAGCCCTGGACGGGCAAGAAACAGACCGGCGACGAGCACGAGTGGATGCTCGAAGGCGTGGAGCCCGGCGCTCCGGTGCGCCTCACCATCACCCGCAGCGGCATCTGCGAGCTGCAGGACCTGGAAGTCTTCTACAAGAACGCCAAGGTAAAGAAGCCCAAGAAAGGCTCGGTGGAAGTGGTGGAGATCGTCTTTAACAGCGAAACCAACGAAAAGGGCGACCTCCTCTTCGACCTTCCCACCCTCGCCTATACCGACAAGAACGCCGGCAAGACGATTACCAAGACCGTGGGTAAATACAACTTCGACTTCTGGGCCAAGAACGGCGTGACCAAAGCCACCTCCGGCGGCGGAAAGGTCATCAGCGCCCTGAGCCTCAATGCGGAAGGTATGAGTTCGGCCACCAAGAAGCACTATGGATCGGAAGAGCCCGCCGCGGCCTGGATCAAACTGCCCGGCATCGAGGGAATGAAACTCGTCAGCGTGGAAATGACCACCAGCGCCACCATTCCCGCCAAAGACCGCTCCTCGGGCGTAGCCGGCATCTCCTCGGCCATCATCGACGAGAGCGGACGCGGCAGCGCCGACCAGGTGGGCGACACTTCTTTCGCCTTCTCCCGCACGGCCTCGATGCTCCTCGAAGACCCGGAAGCGGGCCGTCCCTACTACATCAGCATCAAGGACGCCAAGAATTTCACCGTCCAGAAAATCACCCTTACCTATAAGAAATAGAATATGAAACGCATAATCCTCCTGCTCGCCGCAGTGGCGGGCCTCTGCCTGAGCGCTTCGGCCGCCCCCAAGCAGAAAGCGGACCAGAACACCGTCATCAGCATCAGTTTCCACGACGGAGCAAAGTTGGTCTGGCCATTCGAGGGCAAGTCCACGCAGGTCCCGACTTCCGCCAGAGACGAGAATCCCTTACTTGGCAAAGAGACCGCGTTCACCGTTCGCGGCAGCAGCCACGTGTTCAAGTTCTGTCCCAGCACCACCCTGGTGCGCAACTCCAAGCGGGGCATCCGTTTCGGCTCCAAAGTGGGCGACTACATTGAATTCCCCGCCATCCCCGGACAGGCCGTCACAAAAGTGGTGCTCGTGAGCGGGGCCACCAATGGCAACTGCGGCAACCCCAAGATTACCGACGCTTCCGGCGCCGACGTTGAAGGCGGAGCGGCCTGGACCGGCAACAAGCAGACCGGCGAAGAACACAGCTGGGTGCTTTCCGGGCTCAAAGCCGGAGAGCCGGCCCGCCTCGTGCTCAGCAGCAAATACACCTGCGACATTTTCGGCATCAGCGTCTACTACCAGGTGCCAGGCAAGGTGAAGAAAGTCAAGAAAGCGAAGGTTAAATAGATCATGAACAATACGTACACATCCCCCAGCCTTGAGGTCGTGGATCTGCGGCCCCAGGCGATCCTCTGCGTCAGCATGGAAGGACTAAAAACCGAGGACGAGTATGAATGGTAAGTGTTTTCTCCTGCTGGCTACCGTCGCAGCGACGGTAGCCGCATCCTGCGCCAAAGAGGCCGCAGCCCCGCAAAACGAGGGCCGGGAACTCATTCCTATGTCGTTCTCTGTCCGGTCCGACGACGCCCGTGCCGCCCTGGACGGCGACGGCAGCACCATCAACTGGGTGAGCGGAGACAAGATCAACGTCTTCTCCAACGGGACGTCCTACACCTTCACCACCACCGAAAGCGGCAAAAACGCCACCTTCACGGGCAGCGCCGCGGTTTCCGACGACGGCAAGTACTACGCCCTCTATCCCTATTCCGCCAGCGCCGAGATTTCCAGCAGTGCCGACATCCTGGTAACCTATCCCATGGACCAGACGGCACCTGCGGGCTCCTTCGACCCGGCGGCGCATTTCTCTGCGGGCGTTACCGAAGTGAGCGGCGAATTCTCCATGAAGAACGCCGACGGCCTGGTGAGCGTCACCTTTGCCGCCGACACCGATATTGAGAAGATTGTCCTCGTGGGCCGCAACCAGGAATGGGTGTCCGGCATCGCCAAGATCGACTTCGGCAGCGACGGTATCCCCACTTCCCTGTATTACAAGGATCCGGCTGTCGCCTCCACCCCGGAGGGACACCGCAGTTACCGCCTCGCCCTCACCCCGGAAGAAGGGACCTTTAAAGCTGGCACCTATTACATGTGCCTGCCGGTCATGAGGTTCACAAAGGGCATTTCCCTGCGTTTCTACCGTAACGACGGCAAGTACGCCGAGAAGTTGGGCGACTCCATCCTCGACGTGGTCCGTTCGGGCATCACGCCCCTGGGCACCATCAACCCGGCCAGCCTTGACTGGGAAGACGCTCCGCTGGAGATTGCCTTCACCAAGGGCTGCCGTTACTACAACTGGCCGTTCACGCAGAACACCAACACCATGCCTACCTCGTACAATGCGGAAAAGACCACAACGGCCTACACCAATCTTACCGGTGCGGGCAGCTGGACCGCCGGCACGGACGTGTTTGAATACACGCTCTCCGGCTCTGGCCTTCCGTTCAGGATCCTTGCTTCCAACGCCATTGCCCGCCACGGCTATCTCGGCGTACGTTTCGGCGGCGCGAGCGGCGACTATATGGAGGTCCCGGCCCAGGCTGGCAAACGCATCTACAAAATCCGGATACAGGCCACGCCCAATATGAGCGGAGCGATCGGGTCGCCCGCTATCTACACCACCGGCGGCACCCTGGTCACCGGAGGCGAGGCCTGGACAGGAACGGTCTTCAACGGAGAAGAACACACCTGGTACCTTTCCGGGACCGCAGAGAACACGCCCTACCGCATCCAGATGACCGCAGACGGAACCCTCTGTATGGGACGGATCGAAGTCTGGTACACGACGGCCGATGAAACCGGTGTCTACAATGCCGCCAGGGTGACCACCATTGACGCGCGCGACAACGACCTCACCACCGGTACCACCGCCCTCATGAGCGGCTCGTTCATCCCCTCCGAAGGCTTCGACGCCACCCAGTATAGCTGCGGCTTCGAGTACAAGGCGGCGGGCGACGGTGACTGGACCTCGGTCAGCTGCGACAGCCCGGCCATCAACTTCAGTAAGGCCGTGACGGGGCTCACGAAGGACACCGACTACTCCTACCGCGCATGGGCGAAGGGCTCGGGCGCTAAGGTGTACGGCCCCACCCGGAGCTTCCACACCTTCATCCCCGACGGCGAAAGCGCCTTTACCTTCAAGATCAACCTGGCTCCGGGCACTCCGAGCGGATCGGCCATCGACGACCTGCCGAGCAACCGGGCCTCGGTGGAAGGGGCGACCTGTAACGGCGGGACCATCCTCTACCACAATCTGGGAACGCCCTACACCTTCCAGCTTTGGGCCACCTACGGCATCTCCAAATCCACAAGCAGCGGCAACATCAACGGCCTGCGGTACAACACCTGTGACACGTCGAACGATCCTCCGACCTACGGTGGCAAAGACGGTATCGGCTGGCTCAGGACCGCGGTCGTGCCCGGGAAGCGTCTTGCCAAGGTGGTCTTCACGGTGGGCGGCAACAAATCCCGCTGGAACATCTCCAATCAGGTGCCGTACGAAGGGACAGGCGACTACCGCCAGTATGCGGCTACGACTGTCAGTAAAGGCGCCGAAAAAACCTGGGAGCTCGCCAATCCAGAACTCGACACGCCTTACTACCTGGCCTTCTACGCCACCAGCGGCACCAGCTATTACGGCTACAACCTTACTGTCAGCAAACTGGAGTTCTACTATACCTATTAACAGAACGCCATAAACGCATCGAGGCCGGCCCCTTTCGGACCGGCCTCTTTGTTTGCCGTATGGAACGGTCAGTCGACCTTTATACTGTACTCCAGGGGCACACCGGCGTCTACGAAGAAGTTGGTGGCCTTGTACTTGATTTCAACGGGGCCCGCCGGAAAACCGGCCTTGGCATTGGCCGGAGTGACACGGATGGAAAAGTCGGCTCCCGGGGCAATGTAGATAGTGCGGTCGTAGCTGTAGGCATCGGGTGCGGCTTTCTCCAGATAGACCGGAATGGACGTGCCGTTGTGGACACGGATACCAACCTGTTTTGCGTCCCTGGAAACCTTCTCGATCTTCAGGATCTGGTCGAGCAGCGGACGCAGGACGGTTTCCGGCCCGTAGACGCGATCATCGGCAAAGACGGCGTTGCGGCCAGCCTTGAGCGCCTCGTGAATGCCCTTTTCGCTCCGTTCCGTCGCAAAGGTTAGGTTCATCGGACGGAATGCGCCGCCGGTAATGTCATTGCGGAGAGACACCAACTGGTGCGAATCGGTGCCGCTCACGATGGTCAGCCCCTTTTCTACGGCCCAATGATGGGCTTCCGGGGCATAGCCGCAGTACCCGTTGAAGATCTCGATGCCATCCATCAGTTTGCGCTCATAAATCTCGGTATGCTCCTTAAACCACTTGGTTTCCTGAGGGGCCTGACGCGACCAGTTGGGGTGGTTCCACACCAGGAAAGCCCCCTGGCTGCGGGCGATTTCGAGACAGGCGAGCATGGCTTTCTGATTGTTCTTTTCGGCGTCGGAAACCTCTCCCATGGGATCATTGTCCGTGGTAAAGGTGGCATTGAAGTGTCCGGGAGGCATGCCGCGCGTAATTTCCGCGCCATGGATCACAATGATACCCCGGCCCTTGCCGTGGTCGCGCGCCATTTCGTAGGATTTGTCGCGGTCGCCATTGACGATGCCCGCAGTGATCTGCTTCCGGAGTTTGGTCTCCAGGTGATCGGTAATGGCAATGTAGTCGAGGCCCTCCAGGTACGCTTCGTTCACGCGGTTGACCGGCCATACCTGGCCGTCAGAGAACATCGTGTGGATGTGCAAGTCGCCCTTCAGGGTCACATATCCGGGAATGTCGGGAACGATGACCGGATGCCGGACCGTCTGCGCCTGAAGCGAGACGGCAAGGAGCAGCAACGCTGCAGTGGTAAAGAATCTTTTCATTGCTTATACTGTTCTATAGGTTGTTCAGCCAAATGCCGCGCGCGTGCCGGTCTTCAAGCTGGCAGGCGTAGAGCGACTCGGGAGTGGTCCTTCCCGTAGACGGCGGCTTCTCCAGTTTCAGCGGGGTATAGAGCATCCTAATTGCTCCTTCCCTGAAGGCAGCGCTCAAGTTGCTCGTCAGTCATGGACAGCTTTTCGGGATAGGTCTTAAGCCATTCCTTGAAGCGCTTGTTCATCTCGTCGTCCCAGCCGCTGTCGATCCGACCTGCCGTATAGACGCCCCTCCGGATCATCTCTTCTCCAAATTCGTCGGTCAGCCTCGTAAACTCAGAAGTGAGGACGATCTGCTCCACAAGGTGCGCCGGGATGAACAGGACGGCGCCCGGTTTGGCCAGAACGGCATCTCCGGGGATAACCGTGGCCTTGCCGATACGGATGGGAATATTGTAGCTGGTGAGGATGGCTTCCCGCAGGTGGGCGTTGTCATAGCCTTGCATATAGGATGGGTCGTACCCCTTGGTCCAGGCGTTGAAGCCCGGAATCCTGCGCAGTCGCTCCAAATCCCTGACGTGGCCATAGGTAACGATGCCGTTGCCGGTGGCGTTATAGACGCCCGCGCCCAGGTTGGAGCCTATGACAGTACCGTAGAACTCCTTATTATAGGTATCGGCCACATAGACATCGCCCTTCACGAGACTGTTGATGACCCACGAGACCGTCCTTCGCTGCTCCCACATACGTCCTTCCTTCTTGCCCTGCTCAATGATCGCGTCTTCGAAATCGGGACGGTAAGGCATGAACTGCGCCGTCACGGCCCGGCCGGTCATCACAGCATCTTCCGTTTCATGGACAAGCTTCCAGTCGCCCTCATACTGGTTTTTATACCCAAGTTTCATCAGCTCGTCCCAGCATTCCTCAATGGTTACATGCTTGAGCCGTTCCAGGAGATCGTCCGGAATCCGGGGACGGCCGTCGGGAAAGCGTTCTCCTTTCCACTCCGCCGTGAGGGCCTTGATGTACTCGGGCGTACCGGCGATGGTTTGAGCTTTTGATTCATTGCACGCAAACATGCAGAGCGCCGCAGCGCAGATGTAAATGAAAAACTTTTTCATGGGTAATGAGTATTGGTTTCTTTGAAATCAAAGTTACGATTTTTTGTTATCTTTAACCGTTTCAATGTGCTTTAGTATGAAAAGAGTTATTAGTCTTCTCGCGTTCGCCGTTCTGCTCTTTGCGGGATGCCACAGGGAAGAGCCCATCGACCAGGTCTATCAGAGGGTTTTGAAAAGCGCGTGCGCCCAAACAGACGCAATGCTCGCCTCCATCAAACCCGGAGAGTATCCCCGTTCCGTCCAAGATGGGGAATTATGGACGTCTGACTACAAATGGTGGTGCTCCGGTTACTTCCCCGGTGTGCTGTGGGAACTGTTCGCGGCAACAGGAGAAGAGCGTTTCCTTGAGCCCGCCAACCGCCTGACCGAAGGACTTGAAACTTTGAAGACAACCACCTCCCAACACGATATCGGCCTGCAGATCATCTGCAGCTACGGACGGCGCTACAAGCTCCTGGGCCAGGAAGCCGACAAAGAGGAAATCATCGCCTCGGCCCGGCATCTGGCCACCCGTTTCAATCCCAATACTGGCTGTATCCTCAGCTGGGACGCCCCCAAGGACCGGCCGGGCCTTTTCAGGGTAATCATAGACAACATGATGGTCATTGAACTGCTCATGGAAGCGGCGGAACTGTCGGGAGACACTACTTTGTCCGATATTGCCGTGAGCCATGCCCGTACCACCATGAAGAACCATTTCAGGCCCAACTTCAGCAGCTGGCACGTCGTTGAATATGATCCGCAGACCGGGGAGGTTACGTCCAAGCATACCCACCAGGGCTATGCCGACGATTCCTCGTGGTCCCGGGGACAGGCGTGGGGCCTGTACGGCTTCACCATGATGTACCGCTACACCAAGGACCCCGCCTTCCTGGAACACGCGCAGAGGATTGCCGGTTACATCCTTTCCCGCCTCCCCCAGGACATGGTACCCTACTGGGACTATGACGATCCAGCCATCCCCCAAGCACCCCGGGATGCTTCTGCTGCCGCACTTGCAGCGAGTGCCCTTGTGGAACTCAGCGGATATGTGCCGGAACAAGAGGGAGCCCGATACCTGGCGGCTGCAGAAAAGACGCTCAGGGTCCTATCCTCTCCCGAATACCTTGCCGAACCCGGAACCAACGGCGGCTTTATTCTAAAGCATTCCACCGGCAACCTGCCCCGCCATTCAGAGGTTGACGCGCCGCTCTCTTATGCAGATTATTACTTCCTGGAGGCTTTTGAGCGCCTGATGAAGTGTAAGAATCAGTGAGTCTCCCCCCGGACGACCAGCCCGGGAAAAGCCCCGGGATTGGGCGCCGGCGACAGGGGCTTTCCGCTGCTTATCTGAAGCGCAGAAAGGTTCACAATGCAGTCTGTCTTGAACGGGAAGGGTTCTTCCGCTCCGGTTTTCCTGCTAAACGAGGACAGCACGCTGGGACCTTTGTAGTTCGGGGATGTGACGGCGCTGTCGTCGATAACCAGGCCCTCTACGGTGAGCGAGGAGGGCAGGCTGCACGGATAGCCAAAATCGTGTGAACCGTTGTTTCCGCCTTTAAGAATAAAGACCTCCTTCACATCCGCATTGGGCTTGATGATGCAGTTGCGGACAATGATATCGCCATCCCAAGTGCTGCCATAATCGTCCCGGAGAGCCAGAAGATAATTGGCGTGCTCTTCACAATCCTCCATCCGGATGGTTCCGTAGCCCACCATCCGCACGGCCATATGACCAAAGGTGCAGCCCTTGAGCCTGACATTCGTCACGCTCTGGTGTGCGTCAAAGCGGGAAAAGGAGCAGTCTTCAAGCCGGAGGTCCTTGCAAAAATTGGAGGTGAATACGCCCCAATAGGTCGTATCGTCGATGCTGTTGGTCTGGCGACAGTTCTTCCACAGGATGCCTGCGCTGCAGCTTGCGTTGAGGTCATAGGTCCCCACCCGCACCGGTTTTCCCGCGGCGCCCTTGGCGCGCACATAGGTTTTGTGACCCGTCATGAGGCAGTCGCTCACAACCACCCCGGTAACATGGTCCAGTAAGATAAATCCGCCGTAGGGAGCTCCGTGGTCCAACTCTCCGGCAACCAAGTGGGTAATTCCCTCTATGCGGGTGTTGGAACGTTTGACGGTAATGCCGCGAGCATGGTACATGCGGGTGTTCTCGCACTGGTTGGCGATGGTCGTAAAGGTTCCGCCCTTCAGACTTATGGGTTTCTCCCCAACCGGCCAGGCCTTGACAGAGGTAATCTGGTCGTAGTTAAAAACGACCGGCGTGGAGGGGTCGATACTTCCGTCCTTGTCGACGAGCAGCACCTCCTTCTGCGCGGTACCGCTATTCTGGTTGAGCCCCTTCCGGATAAAGACCTTATGGCCGTTGTTCATCACTTCCACAAGGCATCTGCAAGGCAGCCGGGTCCCCAGATTGGTCTGTCCGCGGTAGAGCGTCCGGAGTCCATCCGGCTGGAAGGATTCCTCGTCCGGAAGAACGGTAAAGACCGCTTTTCTGATTCCTTCCGTCCCCACATCATCTATAATGAATTTCGCCTTCCCAAAGTCGGTGTCTGTGCGGATCTCGGCCGTCAGGGGCGCATTGCTGATAAAATAGGTCTTTCCGTCTTTGGCCCGCACGGGCAGGCCTTTTTCGTTGGCGGCCTTATGCGCGGCGACAATCGCCGGCATGTCGTCGGTATGGCCATCACCCTTGGCACCATACTGTTCGTAAGTGATAAAACGGGGCTTAGCGCCTAGCGAAACGCAGGTGAGGCAAAGGGGGACAAGAAGCAAAAGCTTATTCATAATCTGGTTTGTTTAGTCTGTCAGGGAACCCGCAAGCCAAATTCCCCGCGCGTGGCGGTCTTCCAGCTGGCAGACGTAGAGCGACTCGGGAGTGGAAAAGCTTGATATCTGAAAACGTGGCCACCAGTCACGGGGCGGCACGGCCAGCGGGAGCGAGACCTTGCTGCCGCCGGTAGAACCTATCGCCCGCTCGGGATACCACTCCGCCTCGGGCCGCGAAAGGCCCTGGGCCTCGTAGTAATCTTCACTGTACTGGCCATAGTCCTTGCGCCCCGGATTGCGGTAACCTACGCAGCCTACCACGTAGTTGCGGGCGCTCACCCAGGGGCTCTGCGCCGCGATGCCGTAGCTGCCCGTGGCCGTACAGTTCCAGAACACCTGGTTCGCACCCGCCCATCCGTGCCCGTTTCCGTAATTGCCGCGGTCGATGGACTGGAAGCCGTAGTCGGTCCAGATGCTGTCGTAGAGCGTGCCCGTACACCAAGACATGTGCGGCCCCACCACCTCATGTGTCCGGGTGCAGGTTACGTCGTAGAAGACGTTGGGCCCGAAAGCCTTGCCCGTCACACAGCAGTGCCGGTCGTGGTCGCAACTGGAATGCTGTACCAGACAGAGTTCCGGCCCGGAACCATAATAATAGGCATAGCGACGGTAGCCGCGCACGATCGATATGGGATCAAGCCCTGTGCAGTATTCGGCCGTGCAGCGACGTGCTCCGCGCTGGAAGTAGACCACCGACTGCGCATAGTGCCTGCAGGTGAAATGGCGCACCCAGCAGTCTTCGGCCGCCGACACCGTCACGCCGTTCCAGGCGTGGTTCTCGTCGTAGCAGTATTTCTTGCCTGTTTCGGTATAGAGGTTATTGGTCGAGAGCAGCGTGCCGTCAAACGTGCTGTCTACGGTGAGGTTCTCGACGCCGCTGCCATGAATGCGGTCGAAACTGCAGCGGGCCACGTATCCGCCGCCATACTCCTTGTAGAGGGCCTGCACCAGGGGCGCTTCGAAATAGATCCGGTCGCCGTTCACGGCCGTGACGATGCGCTCGTATGTGAGGTCGTAAGCGGAAGGCTTCCAGGGCGCAATCTCGCCAATCAGTTCCCCGCTGCCGTTGGCCACCTTGTCCATTCCGATATCGCTCACCCACTGATCGGTTCCCGGCCGCACCACAACCACCCGGTCGCCCGGATTGAAGTTCTCGGGATTCGCCACCCGCACCCACATCCGTCCAACGGGCACAAAGTCCTCAATCACAGAGGTTTGAGTATTAAAATCAACTTCACGGGCTGGGGTGGCCGGACGCAGCGTTTCCATGATGATGATGTTCTTGAATACGTCCATGGTCTGCTGCTTTTCCACGTTCAGTTTGCGGCCCTCGATGGAACGGCCCAGGGCCAGCACCACGCGGCGGCCGTGCCCCCAGGCGTTGATGACGGTCCCTGCTTCGCTCTCGCCCCGCAGGACGGTATTGTCGAAATCGATAAACAGCGTCCCCGCCACGTTGTACACGCCGTTCTTGAGCAGCACGGCGCCGCCCCCCGACGAGCCCACCTCGTCGATCACACTCTGCAGATAAGAGGTGGTGTCGAGCTGCGGATTCGCCGCAATGGCCGCCGCCACGTCCGCCACCGTCACCGTCCGCTTCACGGGCAGATCGGGAATGGCTGCGTCACCGTATTTGTAGCCCACACGGCTGTAGTCGGGAATGATATCCACCGAGAGGGTATCGCGTGGAGGAATCTGATCCAGGGACGAGAAGTCGCCCGGCTCGACGGTGCGGCGGGTGCATTCCACTTCGGGCCCGCCCTCAAGTTGCAAACGGCCCGATGCGAGCGAAACCCGCACATAGCGGCTTTCCGCTCCGCTGAGATCGAGTTCGAAGTCGTCGGGAAGGAGTAAAGTATAGCGCGCCTTGTCGGTAAAGACCGTCAGGGTGATGGCCGTGAAACGCTGACAGGGGAGATAAAGGAAGAGCCGGCCGGCATCGGAGCCCGATGCGGTGGAGGGAATGGCTGCAGGCGCCTCCAGCACGGCCTCCAGGGCTGCGTATTTTTCATCGCCGGAAAGGTAAAGGGGCCGCTCGGACGTGAGATCCACGATGCCCGCGCCGCAAAGCGACTGGGGCTTGGCCGTGGAGAAGGAGACGGCTTTGAGTTTTTCTCCTGCCGCAGGGGGCGCACAGAAATCAAACTTGAGCGTTGCGCAAAGCGGGGCGAAGTGCAGAGAGATGGGCTCACCCTCACGCACGGAAGCTTGGGCGTAACGCGGACAGGCCTTGAGCGGAGGTTCGCCCAGACCGCTGCGTTCCTGACTCCGGGCCAGGCGGACCACCGCATTCGCAGGGCCGCTTCCCGGATTGGCGACAAAGGGATAGAGGGCATAAAGCTGTGTCACTCCTTTGGGCAGCACCACCCGTCCTACACCGTCTTCCAGCACCAGCGGGAGGGCTTCAGTCGTGCGATCGTTGAACAGGGTGACGGCTCCTTCCGCAATATCCGACTGCAGCTCAACCCCGTCTTCCTGAACGGGGGGCGTGTCTTCCGGCGCTTCCTTGCAGGAGACCGCCATGCCGAGCAGACAAAGTATCGAGAAATATAGTCTAGGCCTGATCACCGGGGAATAATTTGCGGGTTAAATCAATATAATCTTCCACGCCCAGCCGTTCGGCCCGCAGGTCGAAGACCGGGTCCGATGTGTCGGCGCCCTCGGGCAGAAGCGGCTTGAGGGCGTTGCGCAGGGTCTTGCGCCGCTGATTGAAGGCGGTCTTCACCACCGCCTTAAAACGCGCGGGGTCTACACCCAGGCTGTCCCGCCCGTTCCGGCGCAGGCGGATGACGGCCGAACGCACCTTGGGCGGCGGAGCGAAAGCGCCCGCCTCAACGGTAAAGAGGGGCTCGATCCCGTACCAGGCCTGCAGCAGCACCGACAGGATGCCGTAGGTCTTGCTGCCGGGGCCTTCGCAAAGGCGGTCGGCAACCTCTTTCTGGATCATACACACCACCTCCCGCACCCGGTCACGCTCGTCGAGGATCTTGAAAAAGATCTGCGAGGAGATGTTGTAGGGGAAATTGCCGATAATACGGTACGGGCCCGGGAAGAAACGCTCCAGAGGAAGCCGCAGGAAGTCGGCCTGCAGGAGTCGGCCTTCCATGCCCGGATAGTGCGCACGAAGGTATTCCACCGACTCGGGATCGATCTCCACCAGTTTGAGGTCGAGATCGGGCCGTTCCAGCAGATAACGGGTCAGCACCCCCGTGCCCGGGCCCACTTCCAGCAGGTCGCGCAGGCCTTCGCGGGGTTCCAGCGCCTCCACGATGCGGCGCGCCACACCCTGGTCTACCAGGAAATGCTGCCCCAGCGCCTTTTTAGCCCTCACTTCCATCTTCCTTTCGTTTTTGGACGACAAACAGGACCACGGCGCCCAGCAGGGCGATCAGCACCAGCACCGAAGCGATGCGGGAAACGGCGGCTCCGCGCCGGTAGGAAACCGGCTGGAAGCGCATCTCCAGCTCGTGCGTTCCGGCAGGCAGGAGGGCGCTGCGCAGCACCTCGTCGCTCAGTTCAATGGGGAGCGTTTCTCCGGTGTCGCAGACGGTGAGGCTCCATCCGGCGGGGTAGTACACCTCGCTGAAAACGGCTTTCGCCGCCTCGGGCGTGCTGTAGCGGTAGCGCAGGCAGTCGGGCGTGTAAGAAAGCAACTCGATGGCCGCCCCTTCCGGCGCGGCTTCGAACCAGGCGTTGCCTCTGGCATAGGGATAACGCAGCGGCGGGAGTTCCCCGCCCAGGATGAGGTAGCGGCAGTTGAGTTTGGAAAGCCCCTCCAGTTCGGGCAGCGCCGCGGTGGCCTCCTCCAGCGAAGAAACCCCTTCCAGCGCCTTGTAGAGGGTGTTGATCTCCCCGTTCAGGTGGTGCTCGATATACTCTTGATAGCGCTGCAGCTTGGCGGGCGAGTAGCCGCCGATGTTCTTGTGCCAGTAGGAGGGATGAGCGTCGTTGAACACGTTCACCGTGAGGTCGAGCACCCGGAACGACGGATCCTTGTCGGCCAGGATTTCCTTGTCGACGGGCCGCTGCTTGAACTGCGCGTGGAAGGAACGCGGCGTCACGAAATGCTCGGCATTCAGATAACGGTGCCCCACCGTGAAGAGGTCGACGAGCACGAGCAGGCTCACGCAGAGGGCGGCGGGAAGGCGCCGGCTTCCACGGGCGGAACCCCAGCGGAGCAGGGCGCAGGCCGCTACGATAAAGAGGAGTGAACGCAAGGCGTCGTGCACCAAAAGGGACCGGCGGTCGGCCGCCAGGGCCTGCTGCAGGGCCTCGGGCTGACCGGCGTCGGCCGCGCCCAGAAAACTCCCGGCCAACGAAGGCACAAGCACCAGCAGGGCGCAGAATCCCGCAGTGATGCCGCCCGCGATGCTCAGACCGCGGCGGAAGTCCCGCTCGGCGAATTCACCCCGGACCATCCGGTCCAGGGCCATGAAGCCCAGCACGGGCAGGGTGACTTGCAGCACCACCAGCGCCATGGAGACCGTACGGAACTTGTTATAGAGCGGCAGCAGCTTGAAGCACAGGCGCGTAAAGCCCATGAAATGACTGCCCAGCGCCAGCAGCACCGCCAGAATAGTGGCGGCAAGAAGCCACCAGCGGTCGCGTCCCTTGCAGAGCAGCAGGCCCAGTAGGAAGAGGAACAGGGTGATGGCGCCCATATACATAGGGCCGGCCGTGAAGGGCTGCGGACCCCAGTAGAGCGGCAGATGCCGGGCCATTTCACGCACGTCACCCCGGCCGGCGCCGCGCAACAGGCGGATGGTTTCCGACTTATCGGGATTGACGGCCCCCGATGACGATCCCCCGTTGAAATTGGGGATCATGAGGTTGGGCAGCTCTTCCCAGCCGTAGGACCAGGCAGTGGCGTAGCCCAGGTCGAGTCCTTTGCTCTCTCCCGACGACGAGCCACCGCGCATGGAATAGGGGGTATACTCCCAGGTGGGCATCAACTTGGTGGCGTTGGTGGCAAGGCCCGCGCAGCCCAGCACCAGCAGCAGGCCCGACGCGGCGAAGAAACGGCCCAGCGCGGCCTTCCGCTCCTGAGAAAGGAGCACGGAAACGAAGAGCGCGAGCACGTAGCACGCGAGCACGAGGGCCAGGTAATAGCTGATCTGCGGATGATTGGCCTTCACCTGGAAACTCAGCGCCAGGGCGAAGAGCGCCGCACCCAACAGGCCCCGGACCCAGCCCCTGCGGTCTTTGCGCTCCAACAGGGAACGGTAGGTAAACACCACGGCGGCAAGCACCCAGGGCATAAATGCGATGGCCTGCATCTTGGTGTTGTGTCCCACCTGGATGATCTGCGGATTGTAGGCGCAGAAACTCACGGCCACGGCCCCGCCCGCCGCAATGAGAGGATGCACCCCCAGGGCGAGCAGCAGGAGGAAGGCCCCCAGCAGCGACAGGAAGAAATAACTGGCGGGACGTTTTCCGAACAAGAGGGCCTTGTACAGGGGTTGCGTCCAGTCGCCCCGCTCGGGTGCGTGGATGGTCACGGTAGGCATGCCGCCAAACATCGAGCCCGTCCATGCGGCCGGCTCGCCGGGGTGCGCCTTGTTCCAGACCGTCATCTCCTGCGCCATCCCGAGGTGCCCCGAAATGTCGCTCTGGTTCACAATCTTGCCCCCGAGCACCTGCGGCACGAAGGCATAGGAGAGCACGAGGAAGAAGAGGACGATGAGGACGTATGCTACTGCTTTTTTCTTCATAGGAGGCTGTTGAACAGGTCGGCCATACGCTGCGTGAGCAGGCGCCGCGCGTACACTTCGATCCGGCCTTCCGGACGGCGGGCCGTTCCGGAGCGGAAATCGTCCCAGGCAGCGTCGAGGGTCTGACTCATGGTGAGGGCGTCTATCCAGTCGGCAAAAACGCCGGCGCCGGCATCGCGCAGCACGTCGGCCGCGGCGCTGTTCACGGGGCCTATCCCCAGCACGGGCCGACGGGCGGCCAGATATTCGAAAATCTTTCCGGGAAGGACTTTGCTGTATTCGGGCTCCCAGCGCAGCGGGAGCAGGAGCAGGTCTGCCCGCAGCAATGCCTCCACCGACTCGTTGTGGGGGAGATAACCCGGCAGTTCCACGCAAGCCATAAGGCCGCGCTTGCGCAGCGACGCCACGATTTCCGGGTCGACCTTCCCTGCCAGCACCAGACGGAGACGGCTGTGGAATTCCGGGTCCTGCGCGCATTTGTGCGCCAGCACATCCCAAAACACGCCGGGGTTGCCGTCGCTGGCGAAAAGCCCTGTGTGCACCAGGCGGAAAAAGCCGTCGGGTTCCGGGGCGGGCCGGTCGAAGTCCTCCTCGTCATAGCCGTTGGTAATGAGGTGGACCGTCGTCCGGGTGCGGGCGGCGAAATCGGCCTGCACGCGCGGAGAGACCGAGACCACGGCCGAGGCTTCGTCGAGCACGGCCTGTTCCAGACGGAAATGCCGCTTCCTTACGGCGGGCAGCAGCGACAGATGTTTGAAATAGAAGATCCGCGTCCAGGGGTCGCGGAAATCGGCCACCCAGGGGATGCCCGTGGCCCGGTGCAGCCGCAGCCCGATGAGATGCATGGAGTGCGGCGGACCGGTGGTCACCAGCACGTCGGCGGGATGCTCCTGCAGCCAGGCTTTCAGGTAGCGGGTGGCGGGACGGACCCAACCCGCACGGGGGTCCGGGACAAAGAGATTGGAACGCAGAAAGAGGATCAGACGCTGCAGGAAGCTCTTTTTCTGGGCGTTCACCGGATTCACGCCGGCGCCCTTCACGGCGCCGCTCCGGCCCGTGAGCCGCCGGTAGAGGGCATAGGGCTCGCGGATGGGAAGGCGCAGCACCTCCGTTTCAGCGGGGATGTCGTCCAGGAGCGAAGAGTCAGGAGCGAGGCGGTCCGGATTGTCGGGCGTGCATACCGTACACTGCCATCCGGCGGCAGGCAGATACTTGCAGAATTTCACCCAGCGCTGCACCCCCGACCCTCCGGTCGGCGGCCAGTAATAGGAAACGATCAAGGCCCGCTTCATAGAACACAAAGTTAATAAAAATTCGTACATTTGTGTGACATGGCCAAGAAGAACGAGGATACACCCATGCTGCGGCAGTATTTCGCCACCAAGGCGCAATACCCCGAGGCGCTCCTGCTTTACCGGGTGGGCGACTTTTACGAAACCTACAGCGACGACGCCGTCACGGCGAGCAAAGTGCTGGGGCTTGTACAGACGCGCCGTTCCAACGGGGAGAAGGGCGACGTGGCCATGGCCGGTTTCCCCCACCACGCCCTGGAGCAGTATCTGCAGAAACTCATCCGCGCCGGCTTCAAGGTGGCCGTGTGCGACCAGCTCGAAGACCCCAAACTCGCCTCGGGCAAACTCGTGAAACGGGGTGTCACCGAGATCCTCACCCCCGGCGTGGCCTTCGGGGCGGGGATGCTTGAACAGAAGGAGCACAACTACCTGGCGGGCCTCACCTTCGACGGCGAGAGCTGTGGTGCCGCCTTCCTCGACGTCTCTACCGGCACCTTTCAGGTGGCCCAGGGCAGCGTTGAATACATCGGTACCCTGCTCTCCTCGCTCTGTCCCAAGGAGCTGGTGGTGCAGCGCGACTGCCTGCGCGGAGTGAAAGAGCGCTTCGGCGACTACTACGTCTCGGCCCTCGACGAGTGGGCCTTCGTGTACGACGCGGCCGTGGAACGGCTCTGCCGGCAGCTGAAGGTAGAGTCGCTCAAGGGCTTCGCCGTCGATGCCTTCCCGCTCGCCCTCTGCTCTGCCGGCGCCCTCATGGTCTATCTGGAACAGACGCAGCACGCGGGCCTGGGCAACATCTGCTCGCTGCAGCGCATCGACGAGGGGAAGTTCGTCTGGATGGACCGCTTCACCTTCCGCAACCTCGAAATCTTCGCCTCCAACGCGGGTAAGGACGGGGTGGCCCTGGTCGACGTGCTCGACCGCTGCGCCTCGCCCATGGGCGCCCGGCTGCTGCGCGAATGGCTCGCCATGCCCATCATGGACCGGCAGCGGCTGAATGCCCGCTACGACATTGTGGAGCACTTCGTCCGCGACGAGGAGGGCCTCGCAACCCTGCGTGGCCATATCGGCGACGTGGGCGACCTGGAGCGCATCCTGTCGCGCGCCGCCACCGGCAAGATCCTGCCCCGCGAGATGATGCAGCTGCACCGCAGCCTCTCGCAGATGCAGCCCATCTCGGAGCTCTGTGCGGCCGCATCGGTCCCCGCCCTCGACAAACTCGTGCGCGGCATGAACCACTGCCCCTCCCTCATCGGGAAGATCGCCGCGACCCTCTGTCCCACACCGGCCGCGCTCATCGGCAAGGGGGACGTCATCGCCCCCGGGGTGAACGCCGAACTCGACGAGCTGCGCGCCATCTCCCGGGGCGGAAAGGATTTCCTCCTGCAGCTGCAGCAGCGCGAAGCCGAAAGCAGCGGGATCGGCTCGCTCAAAATCGGCTACAACAACGTTTTCGGCTACTATATCGAAGTGCGCAATTCCTCGCGCGACAAGGTGCCGCCGGAGTGGGTGCGCAAGCAGACCCTGGTGAATGCGGAACGTTACATCACGGCCGAACTCAAGGAATACGAGGAGAAGATCCTGAGCGCCGAAGAGCGCATCTACGCCCTCGAAAGCCGCCTCTACGCCGCCCTGGTGGCCGAGGTGCAGAAGAACATCCGCGCCATCCAGAAGGACTGCGGCATCGTGTCGGCGCTCGACGTGCTGGCGGGTTTCGCCCTGCAGGCCGCGGAAAGGAATTACTGCCGGCCCGAGGTGGATGGCGGCACGGTGCTCGACATCCGTCAAGGGCGGCACCCGGTCATCGAGACCCTCATGCCCGCGGGCGAGGAATACGTGCCCAACGACCTGCACATGGACAGTTCGTCTACCCAGATCATCATACTCACGGGGCCCAACATGGCCGGAAAGTCGGCCCTTCTGAGACAGACCGCCCTCATTGTGCTGATGGCCCAGATCGGCTCGTTCGTCCCCGCCGAAGCGGCGCATTTCGGCATCTTCGACAAGATCTTCACCCGCGTGGGCGCCACCGACAACATCTCCCGAGGCGAATCCACCTTCATGGTGGAGATGCTCGAGACCTCCATGATCATGCACAACCTCTCGGCCCGCAGCCTGGTGCTGCTCGACGAGATCGGGCGCGGCACCTCCACCTACGACGGCATGAGCATTGCCCGCGCCCTGGTGGAATACATCCACCGCAGCGGGAAAGGCGCCAAGACCCTTTTCGCCACGCACTACCACGAACTCAACGACCTGGAGGAGCAGTTCCCCCGCGTGAAGAATTACCACATCGCCATCAAGGAAGCGGGCGGACAGGTCATCTTCCTGCGCAAACTCTGCGAGGGCGGCGTAGCCCACAGCTTCGGCATCCACGTGGCCCGCATGGCCGGCATGCCGCGCGAGGTGGTGGAATCGGCCGAACGCACCCTGCGCGAACTGGAGCGCAAGGAAAACAGCGTGAAAGCGGTGGCCCGGCAGGGAGCGGTGCAGGAAGACGGCAGCGTGCAGCTCTCGTTCTTCCAGCTCGATGACCCCACCCTCGCTGCGCTCCGCGCCCGGCTCGAGGCGGCCGACATCAACAACATGACCCCCCTGCAGGCTTTCGACCTGCTCCGCGAGATGAAGGCCGAGATGGGCCTGAAGGACTAGACTCCGCTACAGCAGGAAATTCGACAGGAAAATGGCCGCTATGGCGACGGGCGCCACATAGCGGATGAGGAACCACAGCGCCGGGAACAGGATCCTGCCCGCACGCAGGCGGCCGCCATTGGTGACTACGCTGCGCACCTCCTCCTTTTTCATCTTCCAGCCCACCATCATGGTGAAGACCAGCGCGCAGAAGATCATCAGGTAATTGGAGGTGAGGTGATCGCAGAACGAGAACACGGCCGGGCCCACGGCGCAGGCCACGCCCAGAATCCAGGCGAAGGCGAAGACCAGCCAGGTGGCGGCCTTGCGGCTCAGTCCCTTATGCTCCACCAGGAAGGCCACGCACACCTCGAACACCGAAATGGAAGACGACAGGGCCGCGATGAGGATGGAGGCGAAAAAGAGGATGGGAACCAGGGGTCCGATGCCAGAGAAGATGACGGGCAGGGTTTCGAACACGAGCGAAGGTCCGGCTTCCGGACGGATGCCCGCACTGAACACGGCCGGCATGATGGCCAGCCCCGCGATGAGGGCGAACAGCGTGTCGAAGAGTGCCGTCCACCCGCCCGAAGCCAGGATATTCTCGTCGTTCTTCATGTAGGAAGAGTAGGTGAGGATAACCCCCACGCCCAGTGACATGGAGAAGAACGACTGCCCCAGGGCCGAGGCGACGCTGCGGCCGGTGAGCTGCGAAAAATCGGGCCTGAACAGGTATTCGATGCCGGCGGACGCGCCCGGCAGGGTGACCGACCTCCAGAGGATGAGCGCCATGGTGATGAACAGCACGGGCATGGTGAATTTGGAGAAGCGGCCGATGCCCTTCTCTACGCCCGCCAGCACGATGAGGGCGGTGAGCAGCAGGAAGACCGTATGTCCCAGCACCGGCTCCCAGACCGATGATGACATCCCCTCGAAAAGCGAGGTGGCCGCCTCGGTGGAAAGTCCCTCGAAACCCGTGAAGCAGGAGCGGTAGAAGTAATCGGCCGACCATCCGCCCACCACGCTGTAGAACGAGAGGAGGCAGAAGGCGGTGAGTACCGGCACCAGCCCGATCAGACGCGCCCGCCAGCCGGGCAGGAATTTCCGCAGAGCCCCCGCCGTGTCGGTCCGGGTGCTGCGCCCCAGGATGGATTCACAGAAAAAGACGGGCAGCGAAAGGAAGAGACAGCAGAGCAGATACACCACAATGAAGGCCGCGCCGCCGTTTTCGCCCACCATATAAGGGAAACGCCAGATATTGCCCAGCCCGATGGCCGAACCGGCCATGGCCATGATAACGGCAAAGCGGCTGCCGAATTTCTCTCTTTCCATGGAAGAAGGATACACTACGGTTTAACGGATACAAAGGTAGTGTTTTTGCGCAGACAAAGAAAAAATCCTTATCTTTGATAGTTATTTTTTCGCCTTATGCAGCAATACCTGGACCTTCTCCGCCACATCCGCGCCCACGGGAGCATCAAGCACGACCGCACGGGCGTGGGCACCCAGAGCGTCTTCGGCTACCAGATGCGCTTCGACCTGAGCGCGGGCTTCCCCCTGCTCACCACCAAGAAAGTGCACTTGAAGTCGATCATCCACGAACTCCTCTGGTTTATTGCGGGCGACACCAACATCCGCTACCTCAAGGAGAATGGGGTGAGTATCTGGGACGAGTGGGCCGACGAAAACGGCGACCTGGGTCCGGTCTACGGGCATCAGTGGCGCAGCTGGCCCGCCCCCGACGGACGCAGCATCGACCAGCTCGCGCAGGTGCAGGAAACCATCCGCACCAATCCCGATTCGCGCCGCATGCTCGTCTGCGCCTGGAATCCGGGCGAGGTGGACAAGATGGCCCTGCCGCCCTGCCACTGCCTTTTCCAGTTCTATGTAGCCGACGGGAAACTCTCCTGCCAGCTCTACCAGCGCAGCGCCGACACCTTCCTGGGCGTGCCCTTCAACATCGCTTCCTACGCCCTGCTCACCATGATGCTCGCCCAGAGCTGCGGCCTGCAGCCGGGTGAATTCATCCACACCACGGGCGACACGCACATCTACCTCAACCATTTCGACCAGGTGGCCGAACAGCTTTCGCGCACACCGCGCCCACTTCCCCGCATGATCCTCAATCCGGAGAAGCACGATGTGTTCGACTTCCGTTACGATGACTTCCGTCTGGAAGGCTACGACCCCTGGCCGGCCATCAAAGCACCTGTTGCCGTATGATCAAATGTCTGATTGTGGCCGTGGCCGACAACAACGGCATCGGCGTGCGCGGGGAACTCCCCTGGCACATCGCGCAGGACCTGCGCTATTTTAAGGAAACCACCCGCGGCTGCCCCGTCATCATGGGGCGCACCACCTATTTCTCCCTGCCCGTACGGCCGCTGCCCGGACGCAAGAACATCGTCCTCAACCTGGGCGGAGACCCCATTCCGGAGGTGGAATGCGTCTATTCCTTCGATGAGGCCTATGCCGCCGCCGAAGGGGCCGAGCGCTGTTTTATCATGGGCGGAGCATCGGTCTACCGGGCTGCCATGCCCCAGATGGACCGGCTCTACATCACCCACGTGCACACGGTGGTGGAAGACGCCGACGCCTTCTTCCCCGAAATCGACCCCGCCGTCTGGCGCGTGGCCAGCCGCTCCGAGACCTTTACCGATCCGGAGACGGGCTTTCCCTTCGAGTTCGTCGTCTACGAGAAAAGGGCCTAGCGCACTGAGAACGCAAAGATGATGGCCTGGGCGAAGGTTTCGCCCGGGCGCAGCAGCGTGCCGGGATACTCGGGCCGGTTGGGGCTGTCGGGGAAGTGCTGGCATTCCATCGCCACGGCGCTGTAGTCGTGGTAGACGGCTCCGTCCTTGCCGGCCGGGCAGCCTTCCAGCCAGTTGCCGGTGTAGATCTGGATGCCGGGCTGGGTGGTGTAGACCTTCATGCAGCGGCCGCTCTTCGGCGCATAGAGTTCGCCGGCTTCCTGAAGCTGGCCTTCCTCCCATCCGTCGATGACCCAGCAGGCGTCATACCCCTTGCCGAAGTTGAGGGCGGGGAAGTCTTCCTTGATGTCGCGTCCGATGGGCTTCGGTTTCAGGAAGTCCATGGGCGTGCCCGCAACGGCTTCGGGTTCTCCCAGGGGGATGAGGGTGTCGTCGGTGGGGAGGTACAGCGAGGCGTTCAGCCGTAGTTCATGGTCGAAGATGCTGCCGGCCCCGTGTCCTTCGAGGTTGAAATAGGCGTGGTTGGTGAGGTTTACCACCGTGGGGGCGTCGCAACGGGCGGTGAGGGTGAGCCTCAGCTCGTTCTTCTCGCTCCATTCGTAGCGCGCCACCACCTTGATGCCGCCGGGATATCCCATCTCGCCGTCGGCCGCATCGTAGAGGAACTCCACGGCGTCCCCGTCGATCCGGCTCTCCCAAACCTGGTTCTGGAAGCCTTCCGGTCCGCCGTGCAGGTGGTTGGGACCGTTGTTGATGGGGAGCTCATACACTTTGCCGTCCACCTCCAGATGGCCGCGGGCGATGCGGTTGGCGTAACGTCCGGGGACCTTGCCGGCGCAGGGGCCGTCGGCAAAGTAGCTCAGCGGATCGGGATAGCCGATCACCACGTCGTCCTTGTGTCCGTCGCGGTCGGGGACTCTGATCTCGAGGATGCCGGCACCCACGCTGCCCAGGGCCACGCTGGCGCCTGACGCATTGGTAATCACATACTTGATAATGTCTTTCCCGTCGGGCGAAACGCCCCATTTCTGTTTGCGGATATCCATATTCTATTGTTTTTGGTTATTAGCGATCGTGTCGAGCCGGGCGAGCATCTTTTCGGTGGGCGCATCCTTGAGGACGATACGCTTGTCGGCGTCGAGCAGATAGAGCGAGGGGATGGCGCGCACATCGAACAGCCGCTCGCTCCGGATGAGCCCCTCATACTCGTACCCGCAGACCCAATTGCGCGGATACTTGGGTTCGTACGCCTTCCAGGCGGAGATGTCCTCGTCTATATAGACGTTCATCACGGCCACCTCCCCACTTGCAATGAGCCGGTCCAGATAGGGACGGCCCGTCAGGGCGTCGATAATCTCCTTGCAGGCCTGACAGCCCGGATTGCTGAAGAAGAGGACGGTGTTCCGGGCCTGCACCCCATGCAGCCGCACCACCCTTCCGCCCGCGGTACGGATGCGAAAATCGGGCGCGACGGACCCCCTGGGGCAGATGGCGCAGCCTGCAGCCTCGTAGCGGCAGGCCGTCCGCATCTTCTCGGAAGTGAGCGGAGAGGCCGCCATCGCCCGCACGAAAGGAAGATAGTAGTCTTCATCGCGCAGGGGAGAATTGGGGTCGTAGAGGTAGCGCCCCACTATCTCGGTCATCTGCAGGTAGACGCGGCACGCCGTGTCGGCCTTCTGACGATCCGATATCTGGTTGAACAGCCGTTCCATCCCCTTTTGCGCGTCGGGCAGGGGGGCGAGGTCGAGCAGGGCCAGGAAATTCGCGAGCGACTGTTCCACCTCGGCCTTGGGGACCCCCAGCACGAGGGCGGAATCGCAGCGTCCATCGCCCGCAAAGAACGCGTCCCAGAAGTGCTGCAACAGGTAGGCCGTGCGCGACTGCGGGTCGGAACAGACGGCCGGAACACGCACCTGCGGAAAGGGCCGGGGCCCCGGTTCCACGCTCTGCCTGCGCCCCCGACCGCAGGCCGCGGAGAGCAGGGCTGTCACCAGCAGCAGGCTTATGATGCTTCGCACACGCATTCCCTACAAATATCGCGAAAAAAAACTAAATTTGTGGTTATAATGAAAAGATTCGCCCTCTCCCTGCTATTCTGCCTCCTGCTGCCCCTGGCGGCCGGCGCGCAGTTCTATTCGGAGGGGAGCGAACCCGCCCGCGGACGCTGGAGACAGTTCCGCACCCCCGCCTACCGCGTGGTCTTCCCAGAGGGGATGGATTCCCTGGCGCGGGTGTATGTGGGCGAACTGGAACGCTTCCGCGGCCCGGTCTCCCGTACGGCGGGCTATGAGCCCAACCAGAAGTACCGCCGTCCCATGCCCGTAATCCTTCACGCCGACAGCGAAGCCAACGGAATGGTGGCCTGGACGCCGCGGCGCATGGAACTCTTCACCATCCCCGAGGCCTACAGCCCCGAGCCGCTCTCCTGGCCCACCCAGCTGGCGGTACACGAGGGGCGGCACGTGGCTCAGATGCAGTTCGTGCGCGACGGGATTTTCGGAATCGGACATGTGCTCACCGGGCAACTCCTCGCCGGAATGGCCACGGCCCTCTATGGCGGTTCGTCCTTCTTCGAGGGCGACGCCGTGGTGGCCGAAACGGCCCTCACCCCATCCGGACGCGGACGGACGGCCGATTTCCTGTCGTACTACCGCATCAGTTTCGCCCAGGGCGACTACCGCAACTACTGGCGCTGGCGCTACGGTTCGCTGAACGCTTATAGCCCCAACCACTATGCGCTGGGCTACCTGCTCACCTCCGGGATGCGCACCCGTTTCGACGCGCCGTATTTCACGGCCGACTACTACCGGCGCATCTTCAACCGCAAATTCGGCCTGCCTTTCTTCAATCTGCAGAAAACCGTGCGGGAAGACTCCGGCCTAAGATTCCGTGACGCCTTCCGGCAGATTCAGGAACACGTGGCCACCGGCTGGGCGGAAGAGGAAGCCGCCCGGGGGCCCTTCACCCCCACCGAAGCCGCCGGGCCGGAACACCCGCTCTACACGCGCTACGGCTCCCTCTGTTTTGCAGGCGACAGCCTCTGGGCCGTCCGCGCCGGCCTCGACCGCGCCGCGGAACTGGTCCGCATCGACCCCGACGGGACGGCACACGCGGAAGGGAGTTTTGCCGGACGCAGCTCGCGCCTGAGCTACAGCCCCGCAACGGGACGCCTCTTCTGGACCGAGAGCCTGCCCCATCCCCGCTGGGAATTCCTGTCCATCTCGGCCCTGCGCTACCGGGGACGTGACGGAAAGAAGCATACGCTCCGTTCGGACGGGCACCTCTACAACCCCGCCGCCGATCCGGCCTCGGACCGGCTCAGCGTGAGCGCCTACTTCTCCGACGGAAAGTCTGCCTTGCAGGTTCTGAGCGCCCGCGACGGCGCCCTCCTGCAGTCCTACCCCGCTCCGGACGGGCTTCAGGTGCTGGAATCGGCCTGGACGGGAAGCCGTCTCTTTGTCAGCGCCGTTTCGGAAGAGGGGATCGGCATCTACGAACCTGCGGCCTCGTGGCGCTGCATCCTCCCGCCTCAACCCGTTAAAATCAAAGCCCTTTCCGCCCGGGGCGGAGAGCTGCTGTTCCTAAGCGACCGCAACGGAGCCGACAACCTCTATGCCCTCGAGCCCGTCTCGGAGCGGGTGGATCAGCTGGGGTCGCTGCGCTTCGGCGCCTCCTCCTTCGCTTTCTCGCCCGACTCCTCCGCCCTGCTGCTCACGGAAGAACTGCATGAAGGGCGCCTTGTCCGCCGCATTGAGACCGCCCGCCTGGAGCGGCGCAGCGTCGATTTCTCTGAACTGTTCCGCTATGCCGACGCCGACCGCATGACCGCCCAGGAGCCCCAGCTGCCCGGAGAGGCGGTCCTGCCCGAGGGAGAAGCGCAACGCTATTCGCGCCTCGCGCACCTCATTAAACTACACTCCTGGGTGCCCTTCTACCTGCGGTTCAACGACATCTCCGCCATCAGCAGCGAAGATCTGGAAAACGACGGTTCACTGGGTGCCACGGTCCTCTTCCAGAACGACCTGGGCACGATGCGCGGCTCGGCCGGATACAGCCTAGGCTACGACCTTTCCGACGAGTCGTGGCGGCACGGGGCGCACCTGCAGGCCGTCTACTCGGGCCTGTATCCCGTAATCGAAGCCAACCTCGACCTCGACTCGGGCCAGGCACGGCACTATTTCTTCTCGTATGAACCGGGGGTCGAAGAGCCCGCGCTCCTGTTCCGGCCCGACGGCGCCCCCTCTTTCCTCGCCGAGATGAAGGCTTATGTCCCGCTCGACTTTTCTTCAGGCGGATGGTCGCGCGGCGTCCTTCCATCACTGCAGCTGCGTGCCCGCAACGACCGTTTTACCGGCACCGGGGGCACGGTTCCGGTAACCGCCGTCACCGCTGCCGTGCGGGCTTACGCCATCCGCGACAGGGCCACGTCGGCTATCTTCCCACGCTGGGGCCTGGGCGCCGAGGCGGGCGCCTGGTTCCGGCCCGGCCTGAGTGAAATATCCACGCCCTACACCTACCTGCACCTCTATTCCTACCTGCCCGGCTTCGCGCGCACACACGGCCTGCGCCTCATCGGCGACCTGCAGTGCGCAACGGACGGAAGCGGCCGCGTCTGGCATCGTCTGGAAGCGGAGTACGCCCTTCCTTTCGCCCCGGTAGACTGGACCTTCCTCTGCCCCCTGGCCTACGTGCGCAACTTCGAACTGAGGCTCGCCCAGGCAGTCGGGTCCGACCCCGCCTGCACCACGGTTTCGCTCTGCGCCCGGCTCGGCAATTTCCTCTGGATTCCCTACGGAGCCCGCATGGGCTTCTCGTTGCGATATGACAACGCCCTCCCAGGCAACGAATTCGTGCTGGGCGGCATCTTTGAAATAGACATTTAGTACTATGTTGACACATTTCCTTCTTCCCCTGCTCGTTGCGACCAGTCTCCAGGCCGGCGACCGTCTGCCTATGGTGATGGGCAGCATCCGCAACCTTGAAAACCAGCCCGTCAAGGCGAAAGTATCCCTCGCTCAAGGCGGCCAGCAGACCCACACCGACAAGAACGGTCTCTTTTTCTTCAAGGACGTGGCTCCGGGCGACACCCTCTTCATCCAATACAACAAGGTGCGTACTGCCGTGCCTGTGGCCGGCCGCAACACCATCCACATGAAGTTGGCCGACAACCTGGCCGACCTCATCCGACCCAAGGATAAGCCGGCTGAAAAGAAGGCCCGGAAACAACAGGAAACGGGCGGAGGGAACATCTTCTTCGCTCAGGACCTGCAGAACACCGGCGGAAAGAACCTGGCCGAGGCCATCGCCGCGCTGGGCACCGTTACCGTAACGCCGGAAGGGCAGGTCATCATGCGCGGATTCAATTCCTTCAACGCGGACCCCTACGCCCTCATCCTGCTGGACGGGACGGAGGTGCTTTCCCTGATCGACGTGGAACTGGCCGACGTGTCCAAGGTCGAGATCCTGAAAGACGGGGAAATGTATGGCGTGAAAGGCGCCAACGGTGTGGTGCTCATCACCACCAAAGTGTCGGAATAAGCGGCCTCAGTGCCGGTCTACCCACTTCCAGAGCAGGTACATCAGCAGCCCCCAGAGCAGAAACAGCAGCGCGTAGACCCCGTAGGGCAGCGCGGCCTTGAACGCGTCCCAGCGCTGGTAGCGCTCGAAGTCGGGGATGTCGGCGTAGTAATAGGCACCGGCCCCGAAATCGAGCGTATCCACCAGCCCGCGGCCGCGGATCATCACCCACAACGCAGCAAGGACGGCCGCCCCGGCGAGGACGGCCGTCAGTATTTTTGCAACCTTGTTCAGGCGCGGCATCAGTCAAGCACCGGAACGGGGAAGACGGCGCCGGAGAGCAGGAACCAGACCATCGCGAAGGTGAGCGCGAGGTTGAAGGTCTGACCCACCACATAGAGCCACAGTACCTTCCCGCCCTGCATCTGGGAAATAATTTCCTTGAAGTTGGTATCGAGCCCGATGCTCACGAAGGCCAGCACGAACGCCCAGTTCTTGTACTGGTCGAGCACCTTGTTGATGGCGCCCACTGAATCGGGTCCGCAGAGCGGCTGGATGAGGAACGAGGCCACGAGCGAAGCCACGAAGAAGCCGATGATGAACTTGGGAAAGCGGTTCCAGATCTCGATGGCGCCCACCTTCTGCGTGCCGCTGCGATCTACGCGGGTGGCGAAGAACAGGGCCACGAAGAAGGCCACGAAGCCGATGAGGATGTTCTGGATAGACTTCACCAGCACGGCTGCGGTCTGTGCCTCGCCGCCCAGGGCCGTTCCGGCCACCACCACGGCGCCGGTGCTGTCGACCGTCCCGCCGATGAGCGATCCACCCATGATGGGCGACATGCCGCAGGCCTTGATGATCATGGGTTCGAACACCATCATGAGCACGGTGAAGATGATGGAGATCGACACCGCCATAGTGAGGTCGGTCTTCTTACAGTTGGAAGCCGCGCCGGTGGCGATGGCCGCACTGGTACCGCACACACTGGTGGCCGATGCCATGGTGATGACCAGCGGCTTGTTATCCAGTTTGAGCACGCGCGTGCCGAACCACCACATGAAAATGATGACGATGGGCGTCACCACCCAGGCGATGCCCAGGCCGTAGAGGCCGAACTTGGCGATGTTGGAGAACAGCACCGAGAAGCCCATGATGACCAGGCCCGTCTTGATGTAGAATTCGGTGCGGACGGCGGGTTTGAGCCAGGCGGGCACGCCCACGGTGTTCGATACGAGCAGACCCACGATGAGCGCCCAGAAGGCCCATTCCAGATAGCGGTTGAGCGTGAATTCAGCGCTGATGAGGCGAACGACGAACGCCAGCACGAAGAGGCCGATGAAGGCGGGAATGTACTTGCGGAGGCGTTCCCCCTGGAGTTTCACCCCAATCCCGAACAGGATGCCCAGCACCAGGAAGGTGCGCAGGGCCTTGATCCAGAAGGCGCCCGACGCTAGCTGGGTGCCGAGGGGTATGAGTTTGGCCGAGGCCGCTTCGGAAAGGCTTTCGCCCCAGGCCCAGGTGCTGAACTTGAGGGCGCTGAAGTCGAATTTACCCCAGAGGACGGAGACCGCCCCGATGGCGATGACGATGAATCCCAGCCACACCGAGAGCCAGTCTTCGGTTTTCAGCAGCTTGGACACGTTCTTGTTATTGCTCATTTTCTAAAAGATTTGGTTCGTACACAATGGACAAAGATAGTGATAATTCTTAACTTTGTCCTGAATTGCAACGTCCGCGTTTATGGAGATTACCTGGAGATGGTTCGGCCCCGGCGACAAGGTCTCGCTACACATGTTGCGCCAGCTTGGCGTGGAAGGCGTCGTGACCGCCCTGCACCGGCACTCTCCAGGAGAAGTGTGGCCAGAGGCGGAACTCCGCGCCACGAAAGAACGCATCGAGGCGGAAGGCCTGCGCTGGTCGGTTGTGGAGAGCCTTCCGGTAAGCGAGCAGATCAAATATGGCGGTCCGGATCGCGACCCCCTCCTCGACCGCTACCGGCAGAGCCTCGAGAACCTCGGCCGCTGCGGCATCAGGACGGTCTGCTACAACTTCATGCCCGTCATCGACTGGGTGCGCACAGACCTTGAGCGCCCTATGCCGGACGGCTCGCACGCCCTCTTTTTCGACTATCTCCGTTTCGCCTATTTCGACATCAAGCTTCTGGCGCGGGAAGGAGCGGAAAAGGACTTCCTGCCCGAGGTTGTGGAGCGGGTGGAGGCGCTGGACAGGAGCATGAGCGGGGAAGAGAAGGCGCAGCTCGTCGACACCATCGTCACCCGGACGCAAGGCTTCATAAACGGCCCGCTGGGCGGATCGGACGCCGCTCCGCTCGAACGCTTCCGCGCCCTCCTGGCGCCGTACAAAGACGTTTCCAAGGCGCAGCTGCGCGAGAACCTGCGCTATTTCCTCGAAGCCGTGATGCCGGTCTGCCGGGAATGGGACATCCGCCTGTGCATCCACCCCGACGATCCGCCCACGCCCGTTTTCGGCCTTCCGCGCATCGTCTGCGACGCCGAAGACATCCGCTGGCTGCTCGGCGCCGTGGACGATTTCCACAACGGGCTCACCTTCTGCGCGGGGTCCCTTTCCGCCGGGAAGCACAACGACGTGGAAGCCATGGCGCGGGCATTCGCGGGGCGCACCCATTTCGTGCACCTCCGCTCCTGCGAGCTGCTGCCGGGCGGCGATTTCGTGGAAGCGCCGCACACCGCCGGACGCGCGAACCTGGTGGAACTGATCCGCATCTTCGAGCGCGAGGGGCGCAATATCCCCATGCGCGTAGATCACGGCCGGGCCATCCTCGGCGACGAACGCGCCGGTTATCCTCCGGGATACGGCTTCCACGGGCGGATGCTCGCCCTGGGCCAAGTGCAGGGCATGATGGCAGCCGTGCGCGATGAACGCAACAGACAACTATGATGCAAGACAACAGACAGGTCAGCGCCATGTGCGCCCACTGCGGGAAAGCGAGCGAAGTCGCCTTCCCCGCCCTCGTGAACGTAAAGGATCATCCCGAGCTGAAGGAAGAGGTCCAGAGCGGACGGATTTTCGTCTGGCGCTGTCCCTCCTGCGGCACGCCCGGCCTGCTGCGCGCCCCGCTCCTGTATCACGATCCGGACGCCCGCCTCATGGTCTGGCTCTCCGACGGCAAACCCGAAACGGAACAGCGGATGCGTGAAGCTCTCGCTTCCGGAGACGGCCTGGAAGACTACACGCTCCGCGTTGCGGACGGTCCGGGCGACCTCATGGAAAAGGTCAAGATCGCCGACGCCGGGCTCGACGACATTGCCATTGAGCTTTGCAAATACGTCACCTGCCAGGAACTCGGGCGCGAAGTGGATCTTCGCTTCTTCCGGATGGAGGGGCCCGACAACGACCTCACGCTCACCTATCCGGAGAAGGGCGAGATGCAGATGATCCAGATCGGATTCAACGTCTATGAGGACAGTGCGGCCATCGTCCGCCGCAATCCGGCCATGAAAGAGAAAGCCACCGGACTGGTCCGCGTGGACCGCCGGTGGCTCGCTCAGTTCCTGGGATAAGCCCTATTTGAGTTCCCTGGCTCCGTCGGAGATGACCACGTCGTACACCTTGGGGGCGTGGCCGAATTTGGCCGTAAACTGGGCCACGGCAGCATCGACGAAGGGTTTGTACAGCTCGTCCTTCACCAGGTTGATGGTGCAGCCGCCGAAGCCGCCGCCCATCACGCGGGAACCCGTGACGTCCATCTTGCGGGCCAGCTTGTTCAGGAAATCGAGTTCCTCGCAGCTCACTTCGTAGAGCTTGCTCATGCCGAAGTGGGTCTGGTACATCATCTCGCCGGCGGTCTCATAGTCGCCACGCTCCAGGGCGTCGCAGAAGTCGAGCACCCGCTGTACCTCGCCGATTACGTACTCGGCGCGCAGGAAATCCTCTTCGGGGATGTCGGCACGGACTTCTTCCAGCCAGATGCGCTTGGCGTCGCTCAGGAATTCCACCTCGGGATGGTTCTTCCGGATGGCCGCGGCGGCGTTCTCGCAGGAGGCGCGGCGCTTGTTGTAGGCGCTGCTGGCGAGTTCGTGCTTCACGCAGGAGTCGATGAGCACCAGCTTGTAGCCCTTGGGTTCAAAGGGGAAGTACTTGTATTCAAGGGTCTTGCAGTTCAGGCGGATGAGGCTGCCGGCCTTGCCGAAGCAGGAGGCGAACTGGTCCATGATGCCGCACTTCACGCCGCAGTAGTTGTGCTCGGTACTCTGTCCGATCTTGGCGAGTTCGAACTTGTCGATGCCGTTCTTGAAGAGTTCGTTGATGGCAAAGGCGAAGGTGCTCTCGAGGGCCGCCGAAGAGGAAAGGCCGGCGCCCAGGGGGACGTCACCCGCAAACACGGTGTCGAAACCTTCCACCTTACCGCCCCGTTTCTGGGTCTCGCGGCAGACGCCGAAAATGTAGCGCGCCCAGGCCTGTGCGGGCTTGTCTTCCTCGTTGAGGCCGAATTCCGAGGCTTCGTTGTAGTCGATGGAGAACGCGCGCACGACGCCGAGTCCGTTGGGCTTGATGGCGGCCATAATGCCTTTGTCGATGGCGCCCGGGAAGACGTAACCGCCGTTGTAATCGGTGTGTTCGCCAATGAGGTTCACACGGCCGGCCGAGGCAAACAGACGGGCTCCGTCACCGTAGAGTTCCTTGAATTTTGCTTGAATCTTGGTTTTCATATTGCTGTGTTGGTTAATAGTCTTGGTCTTGTAAAGATACAAAAAAAACGTATATTGCGGTGTTATGGGAGATTTGTTTTCGGCAGAAGGCTGGCTCAACACCACCCTGGCGTCCGTGGGAGACGCCATCTGGACCTATATCCTCATTGGCGTACTCGTCGCCGGCGCCCTCTGGTTCACCGTGCGCAGCAAGGGACTGCAGTTCCGTCACCTGGGGGAGATGTTCCGCGTGCTGGGGCGCTCGGGCATCGGTGAGAAAGACACAAAAACCCGCATTTCCGCCTTCCAGGCCTTTTCTGTTTCCATGGCCACGCGCGTGGGCACGGGCAACCTCGCCGGAGTGGCCACGGCCATCACCATCGGCGGACCCGGAGCCGTGTTTTGGATGTGGATCATGGCCATCTTCGGCAGCTCCCTCTCGTTCGTAGAGTCCACCCTGGCGCAGATCTTCAAGAAAAAGGAGAAGGAGTCCTTCATCGGCGGGCCGGCCTACTACATCCGCAAAGGTCTGAACTGCAAATGGATGGCTGCGCTTTTCGCCGTGCTCATCATCGTCAACTTCGGTATGGCCAACAACTCCATCCAGGCCAACACCATCTGCTCGGCCCTGCACGGCGCCTTCGGGATCAAGCCGCTGCTGGCCGGGCTGGCGCTGTCGGCGCTCACGCTCGTCATCATATTCGGAGGCATCCACCGCATCTCCAACGTGAGCAGCGTCATCGTGCCCATCATGGCGCTCGGCTACATGGCCCTCGCGCTGTTCATCCTCTGCCGCCACATCGATATGATCCCGCAGGTGTTCTCCCTCATCTTCAAGGACGCCTTCGGCATCCGGGAAGTGGCCGGAGGCGGCATCGGGGTCACCATCATGACCGGCATCCGCCGCGGCCTCTTTTCGAACGAGGCGGGCGAGGGGTCGGTGCCCAACGTGGCGGCCACGGCCGATATCTCACACCCCGTGAAACAGGGCTTCATCCAGGCGCTGGGCGTGTTTGTCGACACGCTTGTGGTGTGCAGTTGCACCGCCTTCATCATCCTCTTCAGCGGCGTCGACCTGGGCTCGGGCGTGAGCGGCATCAAACTCACCCAGGCGGCCCTGTTCAACGAAATCGGGCGCACCGGCCCCGTCTTCATCACCATAGCTGTGTTCCTTTTCGCCTTCAGCACCATCATCGGCAACTATTATTATATGGAGGCCAACGTGCGCTATCTCACGCAGAAGCGGGGCGTGCTCTTCGTGTTCCGCCTGCTCTCGGGCTGCGTCTTCGTGCTTTTCGGCGCCGCCGCCAGCCTCGACCTCGTCTGGACGGTGGGCGACCTCTGTATGGCCCTGCAGACCCTGGTGAACCTGGTGGCGCTCTTCCTGCTCGGGCGCTACGCCCTCCGGGCCCTGCGCGACTACAACGAGCAGAAGCGCCGCGGCATCGCCAACCCGGTCTTCACCCGCGACCAGATGCCCGAACTCAATCTGGAGTGCTGGGAGACGCCAGCCGAAGTCCCGGCCCCTAGAAACGAATAGCAAACCCTCCGTTTAGCATACCCAGGTAACCCCAGCCTAATTCAACGAAGCAGCCGACGTGCCGATAATCATAATTCAGTGAAAGAAAACCCAAATGATATATCGGGCGCAAAAATGTTTTACCGGAGCTTGACGACGATTCTATCGTTATGATTCCGGGGCCAATTCCCGCGCGAGTGCACACAGAAAGGCCATAATACTTAAACCAGCGGACTTTTGCCGAAGCCATAATCGACCAGATTGCGAAATAATCCGAACCATTCCTACGTTCCGAGAAACCGGAGGAATAGTTAAGAACGCCTCCCGCATAAACCCGCTCCGTCCACTCCCGATAATAAGCCAGGCCATAATTCTTGTCGTGGCAGTTGTCCGAAAGGTTCAGCATAGTGAACAGGCCTAACATCGTATTCATAGGAGACTCCAGCCCATACGACACTTCCACCTGGTTCCTGTATTTGTGCTCTTGAGCCTCCAAAACCGGAGCACACAAAAGGGCGAACGCAATAAAAGAGAGAAAACGATGTGCCATAAAACAGCTAATGTTAATGCATCTCTTGTTTAACGTCACATAGATTTGTTGCACAACCAGTAAACGGACGATCCCTTCCTGTGCTAAAATAAACAATAATTTTCATTATTCAACTTTTTCGTTGAATAGTTGATAAAAAACCGGATAGTGGTCGCTGACGCCGCCGAGGTAGCGGGGGCCGCTGTAGGTGCGCCAGGGCTTGGTTCCGGCGTGGCCGTTGTCGCGAACGCTTAGCTGAGGCGCGTCCACGATGTATTCTACGGCACGGAAGCCCTCCAGGACGGGGCAGCCGTCGATTTTCTCCCAGCGTCCCTGGAATTTGATGGTGCCGGCGGTGCGGGCCGGGCGAGCCGCTGGGAATGGCTCCGGGGCTGCCTTTTCCGTTCCCCTGGCGCTCCAGAGAAACGGCCCGGCAACGCCCGGAGCGGCCGTAACGGCGTCGTTGAAATCGCCCACGGCAATGATGCGCCCGATGCCCGCCGTCCGAAGCGAATCGCGCAACTGGGAAAGCCGCCCCATTGCCAAAGCGCGCCGCTTTTCCGACCCAGATCCCACTTTCGAGGGGTGGTGGTTCACCAGCACCGCGACGGGCTCGGCAAGACCGCCCCTAATTGGCTCCAGGACCGCCAGCAGGATGTCCCGCGTGGGCAGGATGGCGCCCAGGCTATCGCGCAGCGGGCAGGCCCGCGAGGACAATAGCCGGAAGCGACTCCGCCTGTAGAGCAGGGCGCAGTCTATGCCGCGACGGTCCGGAGAATCGTAATGCACGATCTCGTAGTCCCATTTCCGCAGCAGGGTTTCCTGCACGAGCTGGCGGAGCACGAAACGGTTCTCCACCTCCGCAAGACCCAGCAGGTCGGGCGGACGGCCGAACCGGTCGGCCGTGAGCAGGACCGTCTTGACTACGGCATTGCATTTCGCATAAAAGCGCCCCCGGGTCCAGTGCTTTTCGCCCAGGGACGAGAAGACCCGGTCGCTCTGCCCCGATCCGCCGTCGCGCCAGTCGAAGAAGTTCTCCACGTTCCAGAACATCAGCAACAGCTCTTCCTGGCCGGCATCCTGCGGTGTCACCTGCGCCCCTGCAGCAACAGCGAGGGCCAGCACCGCTCCCGCCAGGCAGGCCGTCCTCTTCTTCGCACCTCTTCCCATGCGGCAAAGATGGCTCTTCGACGGCGCCCGGTCAATCAAAAACCCACATTTGTTTCCGACACGGGAAGATTTTTATGTTTTCAGGGTGAAAAGAATTATTTTTGTATGCATAAAAGAAAAATGTATGTCCCTCAAATGCGGCATTGTGGGTCTCCCCAACGTGGGAAAGTCCACTCTCTTCAACTGCGTCAGCTCCGGCAAGGCGCAAAGCGCCAATTTCCCCTTCTGCACCATCGAGCCCAACCTGGGCTCCACCAACGTGCCCGACCGACGGCTCGACACCCTGAGCGAAATCTGCCGCCCGCAGCGCACCATCCCCGCCACGGTCGACATTGTGGACATTGCCGGCCTGGTGAAGGGCGCCAGCAAAGGAGAGGGCCTGGGCAACCAGTTCCTCGCGAACATCAGGGAGTGCGACGCCATCCTGCACGTGCTCCGCTGCTTCGACGACGACAATATCGTGCATGTGGACGGCAGCGTGAACCCCGTCCGCGACAAGGATGTGATCGACCTTGAACTCCAGATCAAGGACCTGGAAACGGTGGAGGCCCGTCTCGCCAAAGCCGACAAGGCAGGCAAGGCCGGCGACAAGGAGGCCCGCAAACTCTCCGAACTGCTCTCCCGCTACCGGGCAGCCCTACTGGAGGGCCGTTCCTGCCGCAGCGTCGCCCTGCAGAACGAGGAGGAAGAAAGCCTTGCGCACGACCTGTTCCTGCTCACCAACAAGCCCGTACTGTACGTCTGCAACGTGGACGAGGCCTCGGCCGCATCGGGCAACGCCTATGTGGAAGCCGTGCGTGAAGCCGTAAAGGACGAGCAGGCGGAGATCCTCGTCATTGCCGCAAGGACCGAGGCCGAAATTGCCGAGATCGACTCCTATGAGGACCGGCAGATGTTCCTGGAGGAGATGGGCCTGCAGGAATCGGGCGTAGTACGCCTCATCCAGGGCGCCTACCGCCTGCTGGGGCTGAGGACCTTCTTTACTGCCGGCGCCGATGAATGCCGCGCCTGGACCATCCACGCGGGTGACAAGGCGCCCAAGGCCGCAGGCGTCATCCACTCTGATTTCGAGAAGGGTTTCATCCGGGCCGAGGTCATCAAGTACGACGACTTCGTCGCGCTCAAGACCGAAGCCGCCTGCCGCGCCGCCGGCAAGATGGGCGTGGAAGGCAAGGATTACACCGTGCAGGACGGCGACATCATGCACTTCCTATTCAACGTGTAAACGGTAAAAGTAGGTAAAATAAAGTAAACTTATTTCGTTGATTTGGCGGCATTTAGGCCGCCTTTTCTTTTGCCTTTGCTTTACCCTCTTTGATGCAATTTTTGTTACTTTTCGCAAATTTTGTTACCCGCTTGTTACTTGTTTCGGATTTTTTGCCTATCTTTGTAGCCGTAACAAGTTAAGTATTTCTATATGGCAAGACCGAAAAAGCAGCAGCGGGCCAAAGAACCCGTAACAATCCGTTTTAAAGAGCTGGCGAAAGGCAGTAAATCTATTTACCTGGATATTTACCGGGACGGGGTGCGCTCTTACGAATTTCTAAAACTTTACCTTATCCCAGAACGCCCAGGCGTTGAGGCGGACAAAGTGGCAAATAAAACCACACTTGACGCGGCAAACGCGATCAAGGCCCAGCGGATTAGGGAAATAGTAAGCGGGGAGGCCGGAATTAAGACCCTGGGCGGCAAGAATTTGCTACTACTGGACTGGATGCAGCAAAGGCAAGACCGCGCCGATAAGGCCGCCAGGGAGGCCGGGCGCGTTACCAGTAACACCGCCGAAAGCATAAAAACCGCCGCCGTACACTTACGCCGCTACATTGATACCCAGTATAAAGGCCGCGCCGTTACCCTGGCGCAAGTGGATAAGGAATTTTGCACGGGCTTTGCGGCATACCTTAAAACGGCCAAACGTTCCCACTACACAAAGAACGGCCAAACAATCCACAAAGGCGGCTTGCCGATCGCTGAAACTACCAGCGCGCTATATTATAGCACCTTTGAGGCCGCGCTAAATGATGCGTACAAAAAGGGCCTTATTTCGGTAAACCCCGCCGCACTTGTAGAGAATAGCGAAAAGCCCAGCGCCCCGCCAGTAGAAAGGGACTACCTAACCGCTGACGAACTTAAAACCCTGGCCGCTGCAAAATGCCCTAACGATCAAGTACGGGCCGCGTTTCTCTTTTCTTGCTTTTGCGGCTTGCGCCTTTCGGACGTGGAGGGCCTAACCTGGGCGGAGGTACACCAGGACGGGGACACCTGGCAGATAGAAACCAGGATGAAGAAAACCCGCCAAATACTATATTTGCCGCTTTCGGATGCCGCCCGCCGCTATATGCCGGAACGCGGGGACAAAGGCCCGGAAAGCCGCGTTTTTGACTTGCCTAAAAGAGTTACAACGCAGTGCGATATACGCACCTGGGTACAACGCGCGGGGATCACTAAAAACATTTCTTTCCATTGCGCGCGGCATACCTTTGCAACCCTGGCACTAACCCAGGGCGCGGACTTGTATAGCATTTCCAAGCTATTAGGCCACACAAACGTAAATACAACGCAGATTTACGCCACGATCATAGACCAAAAGAAACAAGCCGCCGTAAACCTTTTGAACGGGATTTTAGACTAACACGCCGGGGGTATGAAACTATTTGAACGCCTTTTGTACTTGCACGAAAACCCGGCCACACTTGCCGCCAGTTACGCGGAACGGATGCGCTGGGACGGGGAGGCAGACCGCGCCGAAATGCTGGCAGAGCTGGCCGCAGCTCTCGCAGCCCGTAACACCTGGGCGGCGGAGGCGGAAAGCCTGGAAAGGGAACGCGCCGAAAGATGCAGCGCGGCCCAGGATTTCGCCGGGATTGGCCCGGAAACGCCCAGCCAGGCAGAGCCGGAAACCAGCCCAGCCCAGGGGAACGCAGAGGCCCAGGCAGAGGCGGAACGCCTGGCCGCCCGTGTTGCCGCCCTGGATGCCCTATTTTGCGAAATGTGCCGCGCCCTGGATGCAGAGGGCCTAACCCTTACGGGCGGCGAAATTTCGGCACTTGCGCGCCAGGGCTTGCCGGAACACCTGGCGGCGGAACTGGATGCAATAAAGCGGGCCGCAATACCCAGGGCGGAACGCCTGGGCGCGGAGGATGCCGCCGCCCTTTGGGACGGATTGACCCGCCAGGGCCTTATTTCCGGCACGGCGGCCACTTTCGCGTATTACCTGGGCCAGCTATCCAACCGCAAGCCGCAAGGCCAGGAAAAGGCCCTTTGCTGGCGCGGAACGGATGCCCTATTTTGTTATTTTGCCTGGCGGCTTTCTATGTATATGCAGCGGGCCGCCCTGGGCTATACAATCCGGGAAAAGGCCCTTTGCCGTGCCTTTGGTATTAGTGAGGAAAAACGCCGTAACACTATAAGGCCGTACCTTTCCGATATGCGCCAGGAGGAAACCAGGCACAAGCCGAAAGGCAGCACCGAAATAGACGCAATTTTTAACACCCTTAAATAGTAACAAGTTATGCAAAATCAAGACTTTTTCCAGGACGCGCAGCACGTTTGCGCAAATGCTATTGACCTACTTTTAAAGTGCTGGCCCAAAGATGCCCCCGCCGAAACTTTCCGGGACACCCTGCAAGGGCTTAACCGCTTACAAGACTACTTTATTACGGCCCAGTAAACACAAACGAAATGAGCAAACACGAATTTACACCGGAAACCCGCGAAACCTTGCGGCAGTATGTTATTAACAACCGGGAAACCTATGAGGCAATAACGGCCCAGGCGCGGCAGCTGGCCGGGATTGTAAGCGAAACCGCCGCAAAGGTAAACGCCTTTTCCGTTGAGGAAACGGGCGCGCCAGTAGTAAACACGCCCGGCGATCTTGCGGCCCTTATTTCCGTAGTGCTGGCGGAAACTGACGAGGTTTTAACCTGGGAACTGATTAACAAGCACACGGCCAAAGGATAGGCCGCCCAGGTACACCCCGCCGCCGGGGATGCCCGGCAAATCCTAACACCCTGCAAAGTTAAACCGAAACTTTGCGGGGTTTTTCGTTTTCCTTTCTTGCCGTTACTTTGTCCCTGGATTGCTGAAAAACTTTCCAACCCGCGCCGCTTGCGCTTTCCTCTTTTCCGTTGCACCTGGGCGCGGGTTTTTTGAAAAGGCCAAATGTATAACCAAAATAGTAGCAATATGCAGCACGAAAACCCACACGGCGGCGAAACCTTGCGCCAGGCCGTTATTTCCCAGCCGGGGGACACCCAGCCGCAAGAACTTATAACGTTTGACGCGGCGGCGGCTTTCCTGGGCTTTAAGAAAAGCTACCTTTACAAGCTAACCAGCACCCGGCAAATACCCTTTTACAAGTACGGCGGGCGGCTTATTATGTTTGATCGCGCGGCCCTGGAAACCTGGCGCGCCGCCAGGCTGCAAGCCGTTCCAACCCAGGCGGAACAAGCGGCCCGCGCCGCCGCCTATTGCGCCGCTAATCCCTTGCAGAAATGAGCAGCCGCCAGCAAATACGTTTAGACCTTTGGCCCGTACACGATAACGCCCAGGAAAGCGGGCGCGCCGTGCCGTATTTGGATATTAACGGGGTAGATGATCCGATAGACTTTCTTTTTACCCTGGGCGGCAAATACGGGCTAATAGCGCGGGCGAACTTGCACACCTTGCAAGGCCAAAAGAAAGCCGGAAAGAGTGCGGCGGGCCTGGCGCTGATTGTGGCCGCTATCAAAGGGGAATTTATAGGCATTACGCCCAGCCGGGAAAATTTGGCCGTGCTTTGGATAGACACGGAACAAGACAAAAACACCTTGCGCCAAAAGGCAAAGGCCGTGCTTTCTATGGCTGGCCGGGAAACGATGCCGGAAAGCCTTAAAATAGTAACCTTGCGCGGGTATGGCAGCCCGGCGGACGCGCTGGCCGCTACCTTGCAAGCGATCGCGGAAAACGCCGCAGATTTCGTTTTTCTTGACGGGGTAGTAGATTTGTGCCAGGCGTTTAACGATGAGGAAAAGAGCCGGGCCGTAGTGCGCCAGTTAGAGGCCCACGCGGAAAAGTACGGCGCGGCTATCCTGGGGCTGATCCACACTAACAAGTATAACGATGAGGCGCGCGGACACCTGGGCGCGATAATGCAGCAAAAGAGTGCGGAAATATACCAGGTAAACAAAGAGGGGAACACCGCCCAGGTAACGCAGCCTTTTAGCCGTTTCGCCCCCGTGCCGCCTTTCTCTTTCACGTTTGCGGATGATTTCAAGATAGCAGCGCCCGCAGAGGGTAACACGGATTTAGAAAGATTTGCGGCTTTAAACAAAGCCTTTGCGCCGCTTTTCGCGGATGCCCAGCGGCTAACCGCCGGGGAACTTGTGGCCGCGTATATGGACTATTACCAAAAGAGCAAGCGCACGGCCCAGGATGCTATAAAGGCCGCAACCTTTGCCCGCGTACTCGATAGGCAAATAGACGGGCGGCGGGTTTATTACTGCCTGCCTTTCCAGGATATAAACGCAGAAGATGATATTTAACTACACGCATAGCGGCAAGGTGCAACAAAGGTGCAAGCGTATCTATATATACGCTTTTGCACCATTGCACCTATTTGCCGCGTTTAGTGCAATTGCACCTATTTTGCACCTATTTTGCACCATTGCACCTATTTAGCTAAATGCCTATGAAACAATCACTTTTCACGGCGCAAGTTACCTTTTTACCTTGCGTAAACGCAGACGATAGCGAAATAGAAACTATATCCCTGGCGCGGGCGCTCTTTTCGGATGCCTGGCGGGCGAAAGTTGAGGCCGTAAGGGCGGAGGCAGACCCGGCCAAACAAAAGGCCCTAAAAGATGCCTTGCCGTGCTTTACGCCAGCTGGCACGTTCCGCCACGTTTCCCGCGCTGGGCTGCAAACCCCGTCCCGCTTTCTTTGTGTGGATATTGACTACAAGCCCGAAAAGGGAATAAATAACGCCCTGGCCGGGTATGATCTAAAAGCGGAAATTTCCCGCGTGCCGTGTGTGGCCTATTGCGGTCTATCTTGCCGGGGTGCTGGGTACTTTGTTATTATACCGATAGCAGACCCGGCCAAATACCGGGATTATTACAAGGCGCTGCAAGTGGACTTTGAAAGGTGCGGCCTTACGATAGACCCGGCTTGCAAGGATATAAGCCGCAAACGTTTCGTTTCCTGGGACGCAGACCCGTATATTAACACGGCGGCCACGCCTTACGCCTACACCTTGCCGGAACGGGAACACGCCACACGGGAAACCCTGGGCCGCGATCTTGACGCAGCCGAAACCGCCGCCAAAGTGGAGGCCGTTATTAAATCTTGTGAGGCTAACCGCTGGGATATTACGGCGGATTACGCGGACTGGGTGCGGGTGCTTTCCGCCCTGGCCTCAACGTTTGGGGAGGCTGGCCGGGATTACGCCCATAGAATAAGCGCGCTTTATCCTGGATATAGCCAGGAACAAACGGACGCGAAATATAGCAACCTATTGCAGCACCCGGAATATAAGACCCAAATAGGAACGTTTTTCTACATTGCACGCCAGGAAATAGGGCGGCACGATTTCGATAATTTGGGCCTATGAGAACGGAACGCAGACGCATAAATATAAGCCTGGGACGGGCGGAGTATGAACAAGCGGAACGCCTGGCGCTGGCCGGGGGATTTAAGAACGTTTGCGCCTTTGCGCGGGCCTTGCTTACCCAGGTAGCGCAGTACGCCGCCAGGCGCAAAATGAGCGCCCAGGAACGCGCCCGCCAGCCCACACCGATAGCGGAGGAAATAAACGAAATGTTTGCGGAACTAATAGACTGGGACGCGGCCAGCCCCGCGCAGAAAAAGGCCGATATACTGAATAACGATTTACACGAAAACCGATGAAACGAAAAGCAACCGAAAAGGAAAAGAAGTATTTGCGGGAACTTGTGGGCGAAAACGGGACAAAAGCCCACTATTTTAACCCGGAAACGCCGGAAAACGCCCGCAAGATTAGGGAACGGCGCAGCGCCAACCAGGTAGAAGAAATGCGCAAACTAACCGGGACAAAGCCAAAGCCCAGGCCCAGCGCCCAGGAACGCGCAGCCGCCCAGGTTTCCCAAATGCGCCGCGCCGCTGGTAACTTTAAAGCCCCGGCCAAATGAGGCGGGACTATTACTACAAGGCCGCCAGCAAGGAACGCCAGGCAAGCCAGTACGCAGCCGATCGGCGGGAACGGGAAAAGGCCGCAGCCGATAAGCGCAAGCGCAAGCAAGCCAAACGCCAGCGGCGGGCGGCGGGGATAAGTAAGTAACTAACACCGGGGGGGGTATTTTTTTAAAAGGGGGTACACCCCGTTAAACCTCGCCCCCAGTCTTGAACGAACAAAAGTAATTTTTCGGATTTCCGGGACTTTTACCCTTATACGCCAAAAGGCTAATAATATGGAAACCAAATTTTTGAAATTGCGGAACTTTGGCCGGAAACGGCCCAAAAACGAACAAAAGAGTATGAAAAAACACGTTTTTACTGATGCCGCCAGGCTTACACGCCTGGAAAACGCCTTACCTATTGCGGCGCAAAGAGTAACCGCCGCCGGGGATGCTATACGCGCCCAGTTTCCGGCCTTGCCCTGGAATACGCGCGCCCTTTGGGTTTTGGCCTTTGAGCCTGGCGCAAGGGATTACCTTTGCAAAATAATCTTGCAGCAGGCCGCAGAGGCCGCCGGGCTTTGTTGCGCCTGGGATCAAGAGGACTACACGCCCAGGGTGCAAAACGTTATCTTAAAGGATACGATAGAACACCCCGCCCCGTTGAGCGAGGAAACAAAACTAAATAGGCGGCTTGTAATGATGCAGACCAAAGAGGCCCGCGCGCCTTTCCTGGGCCTGGATGCCGTGCCGGAACTTGAAACCCTTTTGCGTACTGGCGCGCTCTCGATCGGCAAGAAAGGGGAAACCCTAACCGCGCCGGATGCAGCGGAACGCCTGGCGGAGTTTTGCACCCTATACGCGGAAACGGACGCGCAAGCGGCCTTTGTGGAAAACCTGGAAAAGATGCAGAACGCAGCGGGGGAAATGAGCGCGGCCTATGTTAAGACCCTGGCCCAGTTACCCGCCCAGGCCCGCCGGCATTTGAGCGCAAACGCCGGGTTTTATATGCCTACTTTGGGCGCGCTGGCCCAGGGCGGACAAATAGCGCTAACGGCCAAAGATGCAGCCGCCCGCGCCCTTATTACGTTCTTTAACCTGGCCCGCCCTGGCGTTGAGGCAGCGCCAAAGTTTTACAACCTGGCCGGGATTTGGAACTATACGGCGGAGGATGCAAACGCCCTTATAGGCTGCAAACTGGGCGGGCTGCAAAGGCTGGGCCTTTCCAAAGCCGCCGCCGCTGACGTGTACCCGCCTATTTTGTAGCCCTATGGTACAAGAAACCTTTAAGGCGGCTTTTGATACTATGGCCGCCCAGCTGGCCGAAATGCAGAAAGCCAGGCAAGGCAGTACGGGGATAATTGAGGCAAAGACGCGCGGGCGGCTTTACCCGGTTACGATCGCACGGGCAGAGCCTGGCGCGGCCCTGGAAAAGCAATACAAGGAAACCGCCGCCGGGCTGGTAGTGATCCGGCCCAGTTATAGCGAACTTGTGCCGTACTGGGATATTTACACCCTAACCGCAGTAATTTACGGGCCGCCGTGTACGGATTAGGAAAATTTTTCTTACCTTTGCAGAAAGCCGCCAGGAATTGGAGTTTTGGGCCTTGCCTAACTTGTTACACCCTCCAATTTTCCCAGGCGGTTTTTTAGTAGAATTGTTACCAGTTTGTTACTCGTTTAGTTTTGTTACGCGCTATATGCTTGAAAATCATAGGAATAGCAGACCCGGTAAACATTACCTATTCAACGTGTAGGGGGGCTAACGAAGGATATAGTCTTGAACAGGAAGACGATTCCAGACGGGGTCGTCTTCCTGTCCTGCAAACTGCGGGAGGCTCCGGGAAAACCCTTCCTCGCAGCGGCCGGCACGGCGCCGAAACGGGGCCACCTGTTCGGACTTTACGTGGAGGCTAAAACGTTGAGTATTAGGTGGATTCTTTACTATCGGACCCCCTCCAAAGGGGTGCCCGATAGTAGCCTTATCAGCTATCAGTGAATGAGTTAACCTCCACAGAGCCTCAACATTCAGCCTTCCGACCTGGGCGATATATCCTGCAGAGGTGGCGGTCCAGGCGAGCGGACCTTCTGCCGGAGGCGGGCATCACCCGCAGCAGCAAGTTCCTGCCTTGGCAGGGACGTAGATGCGAGAATGGAGCCCGCACGGGCAGAAGACCGGGCGACGCAATGAGACGCTGGATGCGAGAATGGAAGGAGCCTCTGCGGAACGGCCCTCTGTGCCTGAGCTCCCCGGGGGACGTGCCACCCGCGGCACGGAAGCGGGGGGACCGTCGGCGCCAGAGGCGCCAGGACGGTGGGGTGAGCGAAGCGAACTCCCGAATGGGGGTTGCTGCCCTCCGAGGCGCAGTCAAAACACCGGTGGAACACCGGGCCGCAGGGTACGAAAAAGAGGTTGACTCAAAAGTGAGTTGACCTCTTTTTTTGTAGGGAGGGGTATGGGATGCCGGGGGGACTCCGTTCCGCTTCGCTCCACTCCGGCCCCTCCCACCGCTTCGCGGCGGGTCCCTCCCCCTATACTTGTCCGGGGGT
>JAFTEQ010000044.1 GCA_017453565.1 Bacteroidales bacterium | reverse complement strand
GCTGTCGGCAGCCCTTGGAGTGAAGCGGGTTTTATTGCCCAGGAAAATGTCTTTGAACTGGTTCATTCCGGCGTTCGTGAACATGAGCGTCGGGTCGTTCTTGATCACCATCGGAGCCGATGGCACAACGGTATGTTCCTTGGATGCGAAGAAGTCGAGGAACTGTTTGCGTATTTCGTTAGCTGTCATATTCGTTCTGATTGTAACCTACAAAATTACACAAATTATTCGTATCTTTGTCAAACTGTGCCGAAGTATATTTACAATCCCATCACGCTCCAGTACGAGGTCCACGAAGGGCCCCGCTGGCACCGTCCCGCCCGCATCGTGCTGGCGGTGGTCGCGGTAACCGGCCTGTGCTGGTTCTACTTCTGGCTTTATACTTCGGCTCTCGGCTGGGATCTGCCCAAGACAGCCCGCCTCAAGCGAGAGGCAGCAGAGTGGCAGACCAAGCTCTCGGTCCTGAATCGCAAACTGGACCTTTACGAAACCTCCCTGCGGGGTATTGAAGACCGCGACGACCGCGTGTACCGCTCGATCTATGGTCTCACACCCCAGCCAGCGGACGCCCGCAGCGCCATGCTCGGAGGCGCCGGCCGCTATGAAGCTCTGGAGGCCGAGGGGGCCGATGCCGCCCTGCGCTCTGCGGTTCGCCGCTCGGACAATCTGGTGAAGCGTTCGTACATGCAGAGCATGCTGCTGGACGAGGTGCAGAGGGTGTCGCTCACCGCCGGTGACATGATATCCCACATCCCCGGCGTGCCCCCCATCGTGCCCGAAAAGGGAGCGTTCCATCTGGCGAGCCCCTTCGGCCGCCGGACCGACCCGGTATACGGCGGAACGCGTTTCCACGACGGTCAGGACTTCGCCTGCCCCACCGGCACCCCGGTATATTCCACGGGCGACGGCGTAGTGGTGAAGGCGGACTTCAAGTTCACCGGCTACGGCAACGAAATCATAGTGGACCACGGCTTCGGATACCGTACCCGCTACGCCCACCTCTCCAAGATTGGGGTGGCGGTGGGCACTCCGGTCCGCCGCGGCGACCAGATAGGCGCGGTCGGTTCCACCGGCAAGAGCACCGGTCCGCACCTGCACTACGAGGTGCTCTACCGCGGCACCCCGGTGAACCCCTGGCAGTACATGAACCTGGACATGTCGGCCGACGAATACAAGGCCATGGTGGAAAGCCGCCGCCGTGACGCCCAGCCTCACCGCAAATCCTCCCTCGAACTTCTTGACAGCCACAGCGAACGATGAAACGCAGGCAGTACTCATACGACGACCGCACGATGCGCTACCGCAAGGCCGGGTTCAACTTCCTGGGCCTGTTGGGGAACGTGCTGCGCATCCTGCTGGTGTCGCTGTCGCTTTTCGTCGTAGCCTATTTCATCCTGGCCAGGTTCCTCAGCACCGACGCCGAGAAGCGTCTCCGCCGGGAAATCAGGGCCTACGAAAAGATATACCCGCAGCTCCAGGAGCGCGAGGCCCTTCTGGGCAAGAGTCTCCAGGCCCTGGAAACCAAGGACGACGGCATCTACCGTACCGTCTTCCATAACGACGCCCCCAACGTGGATCCCATAGGCACCATGGACATCTTCTTCAAGGCCGACACCGTGGCCGAGAACGACGTGGTAAACTACACCTCTGCAAAAGCAGAAAGGCTTATGCGTCAGGCAGTTAATGTGGATGCGGCATTCGCTGACATCTACATGTCCCTTGCCTCCAAGGAGACGGCCGTTCCGCCCATGAGCCTGCCGGTGCAGGATATCTCCTACCCGCAGATCGGCGCCACCGTGGGTTCGCGCCGCAATCCTATCCTGAATGCCGACGTCCGCCACCACGGGCTCGACTTCATCGTCCCGCGCGGCTCTGCCGTATACGCTTCGGCCGACGGCACCGTGGAGAAGACGCGCCTGTCGAACAAGGGCGACGGCAACACCATCACGCTCGCCCACGCAGGCGGCTACCAGACCCGCTACTGCCATCTCTCCGAGATAAAGGTGAAGGACGGGCAGAAGGTGCGCAAGGGGCAGCTCATCGGCGTGTCCGGCATGAGCGGCGACGCCTTCGCCCCGCACCTCCACTACGAGGTGCTGCTGGACGGAAGGCCCCTGAACCCGGCGAACTGCATCTTCGCTTCCGTCTCCCCGGAAGAATACTCGAACATGCTGTACATGTCGGTATATACCAAAGAATCAAT
>JAFTEQ010000043.1 GCA_017453565.1 Bacteroidales bacterium | reverse complement strand
GTGGTCGCAGACCACGCAGGATACGTTGGGAGGGGCCGGAGCGCAGCGAGTTAAAACTCGCTAAGCGGAGTCCTCCTGGAGGGCTCCGCCCGACACTAAGTCTATAAAAAAGAGAAGCCGGCTAAAAATCGCTTTTTAGTCGGCCTCTTTTTTATTCCGCTTTGTACGCCAGCGTGTACCGGCTGTCCATCTCGGGGTGGCCGTCCACGCAGACGCGGATGCCGAAACGGCGGACGCCGTCCCAGCGGGGGAGCGTGGCGTGCAGTTGCGGGCCCCTGGCGTTGCGGTTCGGCTGCAGGGGGTCGCAGGTCCATCGTCCGATCTCCTGCTCCTTTCCGTCCGGGGCTACCAACAGGGCCCGGAGGCTGTAGGTCTGTCCGCCCGAGTCGTAGCTGTCGTTGAGCAGCCAGAGCCCCAGTTCCAGCTCGTCGCCCGGCCCCCACTGATAGCGGGTGAACTTGGCGCTGGCGCAGACCGGACGGCAGGCCGCGGCTACATCGCCAAAGCAGCCCTTCTCAATGGCCGGGTAGGCCAGGATGGAGTTGTTGGCAGCGGCGGGCCAGGGTTCGTTGTAGTCCCAGTTGAGGGCCATGGCGCAGAAGGGCTTTTGCCGGCGCGCCTCCTCGAAAATGGCCTTGTAACCCTCTCCCTGCATGATAGAACTCAGTTCAATGAGTTCGTCGAGCGAGGAGGGCTTGCCATAATAGTATTCGATGTGTCCGATGCAGAGCCAGGTCTCGCGGTTGGCGTCCCAGGCGTCATAGGCGTGGTGCGCAATCCATGCCTTGCTCCGCCGGGGCGGGAAGAGCTCGTCGGCGGGGATGATCCGCTCCAGCACGCTCCGGGGCGAGAGGCCGCCCACGCCGAACTCGGTGTAGGCCGATGCGGAGGCCTTGTCCATCCACTCGTGCACCACCTTGCCGCCGTCGCGGAACACATAGTTGCCGTGCGCCATGCCGTTGAGGGGCGAGGTGGGCAGGAAGGCGATCTCGGGAGTCATTTCATAGCAGACCTTGTTGAGCAGACGCAGGGGCAGGGACTGGTCGTCCATCCGCGACCAGGCGTTGAAGAGTTCGTTCCCGCCGCACCAGAGGGCGAGGCAGGGATGGTTGCGGATGCGTTCCACCATGGCGCGCGCCTCCTGTTCCAGCACGGCGAGGTAGTGCGGATCGTCGGGGTATTTGTTGCACGAGAGGGGGAATTCCTGCCAGACGAGGATGCCCGCGCGGTCGCACTCCTCAAAGAAGGAGTCCTTGCCGGGGGCGCATCCGCCCCAGCAACGGAAGATGTTGAAGTTGGCTTTGCGCGCCAGGCCGATGAGTTCTTGGTAGCGCTCCCGGGTGATCTGTCCGTTGAATACTTCCGGCGCCACCCAGTTGGAGCCTTTGGCGAAGATGGGGCGTCCGTTGAGTTCAATCTGCGTGGGGGCGTCGTTGCGGCTCATGGGACGCGATTTGAGGCGTTTCCACGAGCCTTCGTTCATGACGAGGCGCACGCGCCTAAAGCCTGTCTGTCCGCTCCTGCTGTCGAGCAGACGTCCGTCGGCGGTGGTCAGGCGCAGTTCATAGGAATAGAGATAGGGTTCGCCGTGGTCCCAGGTCCACCAGAGACGGGGAGCGTCCAGCCGCCCTTCAATCGCCTGGTCCGCAGCGGCCGATGCCGCAAAGACCTCCTTGCCGTCGCGGTCGCGCAGGGTCAGCCGGATGCAGGCGCCGTCGGCCTGCCCGCCCGTACGCACCTGCGTGCGGATGTCTGCCCGGGAGAAATCGTCCGACAGGCGGTAGCCCAGATGCACGTCCTCCAGCCAGGCGGCGTTGCGAATCTCTATGGAAGCCTCGTCCCAGATGCCGCTGGGAATAAGTCGGGGATGCCAGTCCCATCCGTACGAAACCGGCGGCTTGCAGCACCAGGAGGCTTCGTCGCGGCCCACCTTCACGCCTTTCCGCTTGGGCACGGGCGCAATCTGCACCCGCAGTTCGTTTCCTTTGTCGCGCAGCGCCGCATCGAGGCAGACGTTCACGGGGGAGAGCGCTCCCTCGTGACGCGCCAGTTCCTGTCCGTTCAGGATGATGACGCACTCGTAGTCGATGCCCTTAGCGCGGAACCAGACCGACTGGCCGGCCTCGCGCCGCGGCGCGTCGAATACCGTGCGATAGGTGAAGGTCTCGTCCTCCATCCAGCGGTAGAGTTCGTAGTTGTCGGAGAACTTCCAGTCGGGGTAGTTCCTTGCGGCGGCGATATCGGCCTGGCAGGCGCCGGGAACCGTGGCGGGCACATATTCGGCGGGTTGGGAACCGACGCCCACGGTCCATTGGAGCGCCATCAGGGGAAGGAGGAGGATGCGGAGCATAAGAATGTGGTTTACTTCTACAAATATAATATTATCTTTGTTCCCATGAAACGAATCCTTTCCCTCTCCCTGCTTTGTGCGGCGCTTTTCGCTTTTGCCGCCTGTGAACCCGATGTGAACAACCAGAACGGGGAGGACGGCCCGGGCCAGGAGCAGACCGGCCCAGGCGACGAGGGCGGTACTGGTGATGAGGGCGGCTCCGGCGATCAGGGAGGAGGCGATAACCCCGGCGGCACCGGCGGCGAGGGAACGCATGTGCTTGGAAGTGGCTGGGCGGAATTGCCGCTCATGGTGGACGCCGACCACAATGGAATCGACGACAACGACGCCAATATCTATTACGCCAGCCACTCTTTCCAGAACAACGGCGTGACCTGGCGCAACTACACCACCTGTTTTAGCGCCACCGACCACTGCGCCTTCTGGGTAGCGGCCCCGCGCCACAAGATCTACGAGAGCGGCGTCACGCGCAAGGATTCCTATCAGGCCGATCCCGACATTCCCGCTTCTATCCAATATAAGAAGAAGTATGCCGACAGCGGCTGCAACAACGGGCACATGCTGGGCAGCGCCGAGCGCCTGATGAACCGCCAATGCAACAGCCAGGTGTTCTATTTCTCCAATATCGCTCCGCAGCTCTCAGATACCTTCAATACGGGCAACGGCGCCTGGAATAACCTGGAAGACTTTGTAGACGGCTTTGTGGTTAGCGATACGCTCTATGTGGTGATCGGCTGCTACTTCAAGGACTACACCGACGCCTACGGAAAGACCTGCCAGGCCAAGAAGATCTCGTTCGGCGCCCGCAGCGACGTGTCTTTCCCCACCATGATGTATTATGCCCTGCTCCGTACCAAGGCAGGCAACAGCAAGAAGAGCGTGAAGGACTGCACGGCCGAGGAACTGCAGTGCGCTGCCTTTGTGCTGCGCCACAACATGGAAAAGGGGCATAAGCCCCAGGCAACCGATATGATGAGCGTCTCCGATCTGGAGCGCCTTACCGGATTCCAATATTTCGTGAATGTGCCCAACGCGCCCAAGGCTACGGCTAACGCTGCGGACTGGGGACTTTAGGGTTATCTGGCCGTTGCAAGGGCCGGCTCCCGGAAAACGGAGCCGACGCACGCCCCTGAAGCCGGGTTTGGCAGAATATGCTTCAGGAGCGTGCACAGTGTGTCGGCTATGAGTCTGTGCCCCTGTTCGTTGGGGTGGATGCCATCGGCGCAGAGCAGGTCGCTGTAGCTGCGTCGGGCCAGGAAGGCGCCGGTGATGTCGGCTACACGCACCCGCAGGGCAGCGGCGATCTTGAGGACTTCCAGATTGTAGATTTCGTGCCAGTTGAAGATGAAGGCGGTGTTGCCGCCCAGCCAGCGCAGGACGTTGGCGTGCCCGCGCTCGTCCATATCGCGGCAGACGTGGCGGTAGTAGCGGTCGGGGTCGAGTGGAGGCAAGGTGAGCAGGACGGGTTCGCTGCCGGCAAAGCGCACCTTGTCGATAATATCTTTATAGATGAGCCGGAACTGTTCCACGCCCGTGTGGGGCAGATGCTGCGCCTCGGGATCGGCCCCGATGGCGCCCCAGTCATAGTCGCAGTCGTTGCCGCCGAACTCCAGCAGCGTAATGGAAGAAGAGCCCAGGGCGTCGAGATGACGGTCCAGGATTTTCTGTCCCACCGTAACGGTGCTGCCGAAGCGGCCGTAATTGGCGGTGGGCATGTCGAAACGGGCGCCACACAGGTCGAGGAAACTCTGTTCGAGAAGCCTGTACGACGCCGCCGTCTCTTGCTCGGGGACGACTCCCTTCACAATGGAGTCGCCGAAAGCGGAAAGGATACCTTTGCGTGCCATACTTTTTTCGTTTTGATCCGAGGGCAAAGTTAGGGGGCCTTTCCCGAGCGGAAAAGAAATGGGGACAGGGACGAACAAATAGTGACGAAATGCCTGATTTTGGGACAAAAGCAATTATTTAGGGATAAAATGAAAGATTTTTGTATCTTTGTCCCAACAAAAATTGTGACCAAATGCATACACTGCCCGACTCATACCGCAAGCTGTACGCCCAGATTCTTTACGTTCTGGTGTGTCCGCTCTTTTTCATGGTTTTCGCTATCCTCTACAGTCCCTTCGGACTCGATGGGTTCCTGGATATGGGTCGTTCGCTCTTTGCGTTCAACGTTTCCATCATAGCGAGCATCATCCTGGGTGTGCTGGCGCTCTCTCGTCTGACCCTGTATCTGCTGCGGGCGCGTATGAAGCATTTTACCTGGGCGCATTACGTGGTCTGGTGCATCGGGGAAGTCTTCCTTGCGGCGCAGTTCATCTCGCTCTATGTGACGCTCATGCTGCACGGAAGCCTGTCATTTTTCTCTGTTGTGGCCAAGTGCGTGGGCATTTCTTATGCCATCCTCATCTATCCCTACCTGGTGCTCACCCTCTCCATTGCGCTCGATGCCAAGAAGAAAGCCGCTGCTGCCGCGGCTGCAGCCGACGACGATTCACTCATCCGCTTTTTCGATGAGTATAAAAAACTGCGCCTCATCATTGCGCAGCAGGCCGTGCTCTTCATCCAGGCCGAAGAGAACTATGTGAGCATCCATTATCTCGACGCCGGGCGCGCCAAACGATTCGTGCTCCGCGCGTCCATGCGTTCGCTCGAGGAAACGGCCGGCCGGCACGGACTGGTCCGCTGCCAGCGTTCCTATTATATCAATCCCCAACACGTGAAGGTGCTCCGGCGGGAGACTGGCAGCCAGATTATGGCCGAACTCGATGTAGACGGATTTCCCGGCATCCCGGTGTCGCGCAGCTACTACGACAAACTCTCTTCGCTGCTCTAGCGGGGTCAGATCATCTTTTCAACGGCTCTGCGCTCCGCTGCGGGGGCGATTTCCAGAATGTGGTCGATGATAGCCGAACGTGCGGCTTCCGGCGATAGCTGCGCCCGCTTCGGTCGCTGTGCCTCCTGTTCGAAACGCTTGGCCCAGGAAGGGCCGGAGACCTCCCCCTGTGCGGTGCCGAAAAGCGCCTCGGGCGTGGTGTATGAGGCTTTTTGCCAGCCGTTGTAATGAAGGTCGGGCCCGCGGTAGACCCGCGTGATGTCGCCCGTGAGGCACCAGGTACCCATCTGAAGATACTGGAGCACACTGTCGATGATGGTTTTCTTCACCCCGCCGCAGGCGGCGCGCAGTTCGCCCGTGTTGCAGGAGCCCTGCGCCCGTATAGCCTGCAGGGCCATGGGGGAGAGACGCTGCATTTCCTGCTCGTATTTGGTTTTGGCCGGGAAGGGCTCGCCCAGGGCCATTCGGTAACGCGGCAGACTCCGGCGTGCGTCGCAGAGCAGGGCGTACCATTCGCGCGTGGCAAAAGCGGCCTTCCCGCCCAGGAACTTGCCGTAGGCGATATCGCCCTCGCGCACTACCTCCACCTTCCAGTCCCAGGGGCCCAGCTCGTCGCCTTCTGTGAACCAAAATCCCGGCGCCGTCTGCTCCTCGATGGACCAGCCGTGCACGCCGCAACGGAAAAGGGGCACCACGCCCAGCTGCCGCACGGCGGCAATCATGGCCTCTGCACAGTCAATCCAGCGCTCTTTCATGCTGCAAACCTACAAAATCTTTAGGACATACAATTTTATTCGAACCGTCGCAAACAGAAAAACCTTTGATAGGTTTCTTTCGATTGCTTGGAAAGTCCAAGCGGACGCCCTATGTTTGCAGCGTAAGGATTATGTGTTGTTGGAAAAGGCGGATGCCCGTTTCGGGTGTCCGCCTTTGTGAGTTATGAAAAGTTATCAACAATCGGCGCTTTTTAGTTGTTCTTCCCAAAAAGAGTGGTAACTTTGTAAGTTATTAATCAGCAGAAACAATACATAACTTATATCTCATGATTAAAAAACCTAGTTTTAGTGCGCTGGAGGGCTATGCAGCTCCTTTGTGCACCGTAGTGGACCTTCGTCCTCAGGAGGTCCTCTGCACCAGTTACCGCGGAAGCGGGATCGCCGATGCCACAGAAGATGATTGGCTTACCCTGTAAACAGTTGCGCCTTATGAAAAAGATGATCAAATCTGTTTTCGCAATCGCAGCAGCTGTGATTGCGTTTGCTTCCTGCCAGAAAGCGGAGATCGCTCCAGTGGGCGAAGCGCAGACCGTGACCTTCAATGCTCTTTCTCCTGATACCAGGACAACTTTCGGGACGCTGACCGCCGGAAAGTATCCTACCATTTGGACCGCTAATGACAGCCAGGTCAAGATTGCTCAGAATTATTCTACAGGTCAGGCCGCTACTGTCACAAAAATCAGCGATACGCAGGCTTCTTTCGATGCAACATTCTCAGACGATGGGAGCGGCTCCTATACGTTCTATGCCGTAAGTCCTGCAAGCGCCGTGGTAAGTGGCGTGAATTCCACCTATTTCAGCTGGAACCTCCAGATTCCCACCACACAGACGCCAACGGCTACAGGCCCGGATGAAAGCGCCATGATACTGGCGGCAACCTCTTCTACCGTCGGGACCTTCCCGTCTTCCGTCGATCTTGATTTCTCTCACATCACGGCTTATGTCAAGATGTCCATCACAAACCTTGACCTGGCTGTCGGCGACGAGGTGGCTTCTGTCCTTGTCTCCGCCAATGCAAACATAGCATACAGATACTATTACTACGTAGGAGGAGCAAAGGTGGGGACATTGGAAGAGAACGGAGCCACAAACGCCATCACGATTCTGACGGATTCTCCTTCAAACATCTGGTTTGCATGCGCTCCCATGGCATCCGGCACAGAACTGACCATTTCCGTGACCACCACGAATTCCAAGGTGTACACTAAGGTCATTAACACTCCTGCCGCTCTTGCCGCCGGCCACGTGGCTACGTTTGACGTAGATTTCGCCGGCATCACGCCTCCGTCAGACAAGGTTTACAACCTGGTCACTTCCTATTCCGAGCTTACTGCAGGCTCCAAAGTGATTATTGCCGCGGTTGGAGCTACCGCCTATGCTGCGGGTATCGGGACCACCGAATCCAACTTCATCAGCACAGTATCTCAGGCCAAGAGCCTTGACTACAGTAAGATTACCAACCCTGCTGCTACTGTGGATGTCTTCACCATCGAAGCCGGCGGCGCAACCAATACGATTGCCCTGAACGGAACCAACGGTTATCTCTATGCTAAAGGCGGCGGGAATTGCTTGGGCATCCAGACTACCAACGATGTAAATGGTTATTGGACTCCCACTATTGTAAATGCGGAGACGGGCGAAATGACGCTCATCGCCATGGACAGTTCCAACAACAATCACATACGATATAATGGCCCCAGTTCCCGCTTCTCCTGTTACGCATCTGGTTCGTCTGTATCAGATCTTCAGGCCCTTTACAAACTCGAAGGTTCCGGAAGCGGCCCGTCCCTGATTACCCCCTATACTGTTACATACAATGGAAATGGTAACACCGGCGGAACGGCTCCGGCATCTGTTGTCACTTCCGGCCCCTTCACGGTAGCGGCAGCCGGAACCCTCGTAAAAACAGATTGTACCTTTACAGGATGGAATACTGCAGCAAACGGATCCGGGTCTTCTTATGCTGCCGGTGCTTCTGCCGTGGCTACAGGCGATTTGACGCTCTATGCCCAATGGTCCTCAAAGACAGAAGTTTATGCATTAACGCCTGCACAAGCTTCCAATACTGCCTATGCGAATACTTATGATGTTGTGATTGACGGGATGACTTGGAATGCTCCCGGCAATCAGAATTTTGATGGTTATTGGAGAATTGGAGGTAGGTCGCTAACAAATGCCGAGCGCGTCATTTATGCTAAATCTGACATGGACGGTGATTGCGATGAGATCGTAATCTCTACAAATGGAGTCTCTAACGCTAATTTGACAGTTAGCTCAATTACAGTTGTGGCGTATCCTACTGCGGATGATTTAACTGCCGGTACAAACGGTGTGACGTTCACTACATCCGATACATTCACATTCGCTGTTGGTACGGCAAAAACACTGACGTTTACAAAATCTGGCAGCACAGATTGCGATGGCTATCGCTACAAAATTGTTTTCACTTGTTCTAATAGCAAGAATTCTAACTACGGACTTGACCTGAAAGGTATAACTTTCTATAAGAATTGAAGTTCCCCCACTCCGCAGGCTACGGCTGTCGTAGTTACCGGAGGGACTGGCGGAGTGAGTTCTGGAGGGGCAACCCTCCAGGGCTCCTTCTCGGGAGCAACAGGATCAATCGATGACACGGGGTTCATCTACGGAACCTCTTCCGGAGTGTTACCCAATCAGGTCTCATCCGGTTCCACGTCCTCGCCCTTCTCCAAGGCGCTGACCGGCCTCACTTCCGGCACTACCTATTATTATAAGGCATACGTCCACGAGTACGACGAGTCCGCATCGGCCTACGTATACCGCTACGGTTCCGAGCAGTCGTTCTCGACGCCCGGGTCTGTGTCCGTACCCGTACTCGGCGCAGGCTGGCTGGAGTTGCCTGACTACAGTTACTCTTCGTTATCGGGTACCAGCACGTCCAGTTTCACCGACCTCTATGCCCATACGCACAAGGCCATGATGGGCGGCGTCCGGCAGCGAAACTACAGCCTTCTCTACGACCCCGAAATGTACGCCTCATACTGGGTAGCCTATCCGCTCTGCTCCGCCCACTGCACCAGCGGCCGTACGGAGACCTGGGCCTACGATCCCGATGTGCCCTCGGCCAAGCAGACGCTTGCGAGCAGTGGCTATGGGGTGGCGGTCTCCACGCCCAATTATGCGAGTAACAGCTACGGACGCGGGCACCAGATTCCCAATGCCGACCGCAACGCCGTTGATGCCATGCAGGCGCAGACCTACTATTACACCAACCTGACGCCTCAGATCCAGAACGGATTCAACGGCGGCATCTGGAACGACCTAGAAGAAGCTGTCCGCGCTCTTCTGCCCGGTTGCGATACGGTCTATGTAGTTACGGGGGCGGCGTTCCGCAAGAAAACCGACGGTACGGAAGGCATCACCAAGATTACCAACGGTAACGACAGCAAGAAACTGCCCCTTCCCAATTACTATTGGAAGGCCCTGCTGAAGGTGAAACGCAGCGCCGGGGTGGTGACCTCGGCCTCCGCCATCGGTTTCTGGCTGCCCCACAACGACCTCAAGGGCGAGGCCTACGCCGACTACACGGTGAGTGTGGACCAGCTTGAGAGTTGGACCGGCCTCGACCTCTTCCACAACCTCTCTGCGGCCCTGCAGACCAGTTGTGAGACCAATTCCAACTGGACCACTTTCCGTTCCTTCTGACGGTTTTCTCCATGCACCATTTTCCGGGCATCCCATCACGGGGTGTCCGGTTTTTTTCGTACCTTGTAGCCAACCTAAATAAAATGCTATGAAATTCGACAGAAACCCGTCGGGATTATTCCCTTTTCATCTATGTTCGGAGGGGCTGGATCACGGAGTGATGTGTCGTGACGACGAAGACTACGACCAGGCAGTGAAGTATCTCCATCTTTCTGTGCTAGCCAGTAACATGCTGCTTCCGTGCTATTGTGTGCTTTCTAATCATTATCATTGTATCGTTCTTGCCAAAGACAGGGCGGCAGTGTGTAGCGCGGCAGCCAGTTTTAAGAAACGCTATTCCATGTATTATGCGAAGAAATATGCCACGGCTTCTCCTTTGGGGCGCAGTCATGATTATGCCGTATATCTGGATAACGACCGTTACCTCCGCAATGCCATTGCCTATGTCCTGCGTAATGCAAAAGATCAACCCGGAGGACGGATAGATACGTATCCCTGGACCAGTTTCAACGATGGGCCCCGATGAAAAACGGAAGAGATTCCATTCTCATGATGTCCCCAGCACATTGCCATGGCGTTTGGATACTTGTGGTCGACTTATTCCCGCATCAACGGTGTATCATGAATATGTAGAAAGAGCATTCTTTAATGATTATGAATTCTTTATGCGCACTCTGTTCCGGAATCTGGATGCAGAAATGGAAGAGTTGCTGGAACGATATCCCAAAAAGGGGCTGAACGATTCGGAATTCTTGAAACTATCGGAAGACAAGGCGCATGACCGATATGGTTGCAGTCTGTCGCAGCTGTCCCGAATACAGAAGATATCCTTGGTTAAACTACTGTACCATTCGGTTCGTACCAACGCAAAACAATTAGCCAGTATTTCTGGTTTTACGCTAGAAGAGGTGAACGGATTTGTGCGCTCCCGTCAGGTTCGATTAAATACCAGCGGACCTGACGGAGGAATTGGGTTTGGAGGGCTGTAGAAGGGATATCGGTCCGTCAGGTTAGTAGCCTGCGGGACGGACCTGACGGATTCTTCCCGTACTGAGACGTATTTCGGTCCGGCTTCAGCGGGCTGCGAAGGCACCGCCGCCGGAATATAGGATCTCCGGCGGCTACAGATCAAGCGCTGCGCCGAGCTCGATGGAGCGGCTCGCTCCGCGCTTGCCTGTTGCCAGTGCCATTTCGCCACAGCGGCGCCGGTCTCCCGTTAGGGGCGACTCTCACCCGCAGCAGACAAGTTCCCGCGCAGCGGGGACGCAGGATGCGAGAATGGAAGGAGCCCCGTTGGGAGACCGGGCCGCGGGAGCGGGTAAGGGGACGCGTCCAAGGAAGGAGGCTGAGCCCCTGAAACGAGGGGCGGGCCAAACCGAAGTCTGACCCGCCCTGAGCCACTCATCAGGCTCGAACTGACGACCTGCGCGTTACGAATGCGCTGCTCTACCGACTGAGCTAAAGTGGCTTTCTGGCTGCAAATATAGACATTTTTTTTATTCGTCGCAATCCTGCGCACACTTCGGCCCGCGCCCTTTGCTGAAGATGCCCACCAACACCGTGCCCAGAAGGCCGGAGCAGAGCGAACCCAGCAGCACGGCAATCTTGCCGGCGTCGCGCATGTGGGCCGTCACTTCGGGCAGCTGGTCGCCAAAAGAGAGCGTGTCTACGAAGATGGACATGGTGAAACCGATGCCGCCCAGACAGGCCACGGCGAAGAACATGGGCCAGTTGGCTCCGGCCGGCATTTCGCCCGCCTTGCACTTGACCGCCAGGAAACTGGTGAGCGTAATGCCCAGAGGCTTGCCCAGCAGCAGACCCAGGAAAATGCCCATGCCCACGGAACCCAGGGCCGCGTCGAAATGGAAGACGTTGAAATAGGAGAGGTCGCTGATCTCCACCCCTGCGTTTGCCAGGGCGAACACGGGCATGATGAGGAAGTTGACCCAGTCGGAAAGGGCGTGCTCCACCCGGTAGCTCATGTCCATGGAACCCGTGGCCAGCTCGTCGAGTTTGCGCAGGCAGTGACGCTGCGGACCGGAGGGGAAGACGCCTTCCGGCTCCTCATACTCGCGGAAACGATTCAGGTAGAGCTGCCATTTGTGGTCGAAATACGACTTTCCGTAGCGCGGAGTGGCAGGAATGAGGAAGGCCATGACCACACCCGACATGGTGGCGTGGATGCCCGAATAGTAGAAAAGGACCCACACGGCGATGGCCAGGGTGAGATAGATGGCGATGCGTTTCTCGCCCAGGCGGCGCAGCAGCAGCGTGAAGGCAATGACGGCAGCGGCAATCAGCAAGGGAAGGAACTGCACGTTCCCGCCATAGAAAAGGGCCACCACCAGGATGGCGATGAGGTCGTCGGCAATGGCCAGGGCCGTAAGGAACACCTTGAGCGACACGGGAACTCGCTTGCCCAGCACCGAGAGGATGCAGACGGCAAAGGCGATGTCGGTGGCGGTGGGAATGCCCCAGCCGCCCGCGGCGGCCGTACCGTGGTTGACGAGGGTGTAGATGAGGGCCGGAGCCAGGACGCCACCGAAGGCCGCGATGACGGGCATGAGCGCCTTGCGCGGAGAGGACAGTTCACCATGGGCAATTTCGCGCCGGATTTCGAGCCCTACGGTGAAGAAGAACACCACCATGAGGATGTCGTTGATGAACTTCTCGATGGTCATGCCGCGCGGGAAGACGATCTGCGAGCCGCCGGGCGTGGTGAGCGTGATGTTGAAAGCGGTCTCCAGGAAACTCCGGTAGCCCTCCCGCGTGAAGGGGAGGTTGGCGAGGAGCATGGCGAGCAGCACACAGCCTAGCAGGATGACGCCCTGGGCCCAGGGGCGGTGAAGGAACTTCTTGCGCCGCAGTTCAAAATTGCGGATACCTTTGTTCCAGGTATAAATAGGTATGAGTCTCATGTTTTGCTAGAAAAGCCGTCCGGCGCTGTACTTGGCCGCCAGACGTTCCCGTTTGAACTGTTCTTCGAGTTGGGCGAAACAACGCTTGGTGTCGAGCGAGAAGGATCCGTCGGCAATCCAACGGAAATAGGAAGGGTCGTTGTCGAAGACCTCGCGCGCCGTGCGTCCCTTGTGCTTGCCGAAATTGACGTAGATCTGGCCGTCGTCACCGCGGAGCAGCTTGCCGTCGAAGTCGTAGTACTTGCGGCCCACGAAGGCGGCGAGCGACTTCACGTCGTTGTGCAGCACTTGTTCGCGGTGGGCGTCGGGCTCCTTGTAGCGGTCGAGCTGGGCCTGGAGCACCCGCAGGGTGGCCACGGTGTCAGCTTCGGCGCTGTGGGCGTGCTCGAAGTCTTCGCCCCCGCAGTAGAAGCGGTAGGCGGCCCGCAGGTTGCGCGGTTCCATGGCGTGGTAGATGTTCTGCACGTCTACCATGAGGGGCGCATGGAGGTCGAGATCGATGACCTTATTACAATAAAGGCGTACCCGTTCAATCTCCTCTGCCAGCAGCGGCAGGTCGAACTTGGCCGAGTTGAAACCGGCGAGGTCGCTGTCGCGCAGCCATTCCACGATCTCGTCCACTACGTCACAGAAACGCGGGCAGCCGGCGAGCATGTCGTCGGTGATGCCGTTCACCTTGGAGGCTTCGGGCGAGACGGGCCTCTGGCAGGCGCGCACATAATCCCAGGGCTTGAGACGCCAGGTCTTGATGCGCTCCTCGCCCCCCGGAAAGACTTTTACGAAACTGAGTTCGGCGATGGAATCGTCGGGAATGCTGAGGCCCGTGCTTTCGATGTCGAAAAAGAGCAGGGGCCTGGAAAGATTGAGTTGCATCTCCTTGTCTTTAGGAAACCATGATGGGCATGATGATGCCGCAGAGTTTCTCGCTCTCGGCCTCCTCCTCCGCAGGCACGATAAGGGCGGCGCGACGGGCGTCGGCAAACTTGATCACCACCGTGTTGCAACTCATGTTGCCCAGGATGTCAGCGAGGAAGTTGGATTTGAAGCCGATGGAGAGTTCGTCTCCGCTGTAGTCGCAGCCGAGTTTCTCGTAGGCGGCGATGGAGAAGCCGAGGTCCTGCGCCGTGATTTCCAGCTGACCGCTCTTGAGGTTGAGCTTGATGTGGTTGGAGGCGCGGTTGGCGCACACGGCCACACGCTTCACGGTATTGAGCAGCTGGGCGCGGTCGATCTTGAGGATATTGGCGTTGTTCTGCGGGATGACGTCGCGGTATTTGGGATACTTGCCTTTCACCAGACGGCAGATCATGAGGGCGTCGTCGAAATGGAATTCCACGCTGGAGGAATCGAAACGGATCTGTACCTCACCCTCCGACTTGTCGAGCAGGCTGCGCAGCACGGCGGCGGGTTTCTTGTGCAGGATGAACGAGCAGGGCTGCGGGGCTCCGGCTTCTGTGGTGGTGTAGCAGATGAGCTTGTGCGAGTCGGAGGCCACGAAAGTGGTGCTCTTCTCGGCGATATCGAAGAAGATACCGTTCATCATGGGGCGCATCTCGTCGTCAGCCGTGGCGTAGATGGTGCTCGAGATACCTTCTACAAGAGCCTGGGCGGGGAAAACCACCTGCTCGGCCGTCTCGTCGGCACCCTTGATCTCGGGGAAGTCGGCCGCCGGGAAATAGGGGAGCGAGGAGTTACCGTTGCTCCAGATGCACTCGAAGTTGCTGTCGCTGGTGGTGCGGACGGTCACGGGCTGATCGGGCAGGGCCTTGAAAAGTTCGATGAACTGACGGGCCGGAACGGCGATGTCGCCCTCTTCGCGGGTGCTGTCCACATGGACGGAGGTGCGGAGGGTCAGGTCGCCGTCCGATGCGGTGATGCGGAGGCTTTCCCCCTTGAGCTCGAAGAGGAAGTTCTCGAAGATTTGCTGGGGTGCCTTGGCGGGAAGGGCCTTGGACACGTCGAGGATGCCTTTAAGCAGGTCTGCGCTGGAAATGTTGAAATCCATATCTGTAGTTTTTACTTTTCGTCGTATTCGCAAAGATAAGAAAGTTTTGTGGGATTTTTGGCACAAAGTTTGACTTTTCTGGGGCGTACTTTGAAAAAAACAAAAACCTGTCAGATATGAACAAGAATCTTATCACCGTGCTCGCTTCCATTCTGCTGAGCGGGCTCACTGCATTCTGCATCGTAAAGGCCGCTACGCCCCAACCGGCTTCGGCTACCACCACCTCCTACAACCTGGACGGCTCGGCCTACCGGACTGTCAATTTGGCACAGAGCGACTATCCCGACTTCACCTATGCCGCCGAATCGGCCGTGGACGCGGTCGTCTTTGTGAAGGTGACGGTGAAAATGCGTCAGCAGTACCAGATGATCGACCCCTTCTTCCGTTTCTTCTTCGGCGACGAGGGGCAGGCGCAGCCCCGAGAGCGGGAGCAGCAGGGGAGCGGCTCGGGCGTGATCATCCGCCAGGATGGCTACATCGTGACCAACAACCATGTGGTGGACCAGGCCAGCAAGATCGAGGTTACCCTCAACAACAACAAGACCTATGAGGCCCGGGTGATCGGGACCGACCCTGCCACCGACGTGGCGCTGCTCAAGATCGACGCCGAGGGCCTTCCCATCGTGCCTTTCGCCGATTCCGACGAACTGCGTCTGGGCGAGTGGGTGCTGGCCATCGGTTCCCCGCTGGGCGAGCAGCTGCGCAGCACCATCACCGCCGGCATCGTGAGCGCCAAGGGCCGTTCCATGCCCAACTACAGCGGCGAGTTCAAAATTGAGTCGTTCATCCAGACCGATGCGGCCGTGAATCCCGGCAACTCGGGCGGCGCGCTCGTGAACAAGGCGGGGCAGCTGGTGGGCATCAACACCGCCATCGTGTCCACCACGGGCTCCTACAGCGGCTATTCCTTCGCCGTGCCGAGCAACATCGTACGCAAGATCGTGTCAGACCTCATCGACTTCGGCAGCGTGAAGCGCGCCCGCCTGGGCGTGGCCATGACGCCGGTCGACGAAAAAACCGCTGCCGACTTGAAACTTTCTTCCCCGCAGGGCGTATATGTGAATGAGGTTTCGAAGGGAGGGGCAGCCGAGAAGGCCGGAGTGAAGGAAGGCGACGTACTCATTGCCATCGATTCCACCGAAATCAAGACGCCCGCCGGACTGCAGGAGAAAGTGAACTCCTTCCATCCGGGTGACAAAGCCGAGATCACGCTCATCCGTGGCGGCAAGACCCTGCATCTGCCCGTGACCTTCCAGGGTACGAGCGAGGAGACGGGGACCGTAACGGAAGACGGTTCGGTGGCCTTCTATGGCGGAAAGATCCGCCCGGCATCGCGCGAAACGCTCGCAGCCCTCGGGCTGAAACGGGGCGTGGAGATCGTGAGCGCCGGCAGCGGCAAACTCGGGAACGCGGGGGCGACGGACGGATTCATCATCCTCTACGTCAACGACCAGCCCGTTTCGAATCCTCAGGACGTGCTCGACCAGGCGAAGAAAGGCCGCAGGGCCATCTTCATCGAGGGCGTGAACGCCACCGGCAAGCCGGGATACTTCGGCTTCGCCAAGGATGAGAAATAGGTTCAAAACCCGATATGAGACAATTAAAGATTACCAAATCCATCACCAACCGCGAAAGCGCGTCGTTGGACAAGTATCTCCAGGAGATCGGCCGTGAAGAGCTCGTCTCCCCGGAAGAAGAAGTGGAACTCGCCCAGCGCATCCGCAAGGGCGACCAGGAAGCCTTGGAAAAACTCACCCGTGCCAACCTGCGCTTCGTGGTTTCGGTGGCGAAACAGTATCAGAATCAGGGGCTCAGCCTGCCCGACCTCATCAACGAAGGCAACCTGGGCCTCATCAAGGCCGCCGAGAAATTCGACGAAACCCGCGGCTTCAAGTTCATCTCCTACGCCGTCTGGTGGATTCGTCAGTCCATCCTGCAGGCCCTCGCGGAGCAGAGCCGTATTGTGCGTCTGCCGCTCAACCAGGTGGGCTCGCTCAACAAGATCAACAAGGCGCTGGGCAAGTTCGAGCAGGAGCACGAACGCCAGCCTTCCACCGACGAGCTGGCCGAGATGATCGACATCCCGCGCGACAAGATTGCCGACACCCTGCGCGTTTCGGGCCGCCACGTGAGCGTGGACGCGCCCTTCGTGGAAGGGGAAGACAACAGTCTGCTGGACGTGCTGCCCAACGACGACAGTCCCATGGCCGACAAGGGCCTCACGAACGAGTCGCTGAGCATCGAGATCGAGCGCGCCCTGCAGATCCTCACCGCCCGTGAGCGCGAGATCATCAAGTCGTTCTTCGGTATCGGCTGCCAGGAGATGACCCTCGAGGAGATCGGCGAGCGGCTCGACCTCACCCGGGAGCGGGTGCGCCAGATCAAGGAAAAGGCCATCCGCAAGCTCAAGAAACCGTCGGCCTGCAAATTGCTCAAGTCTTATCTTGGCTGATATGGCGCCCGACAAGCTCATTTCCGCGCGTGCCGCCGAGGCGGTGCGCGCGCTCTATGGGGAGGGGGCCGATGCCGCCGCGCTCCAGGTGCAGGATACGCGCAAGGAGTTCGAGGGTGACTACACCCTGGTGGTCTTCCCGCTGCTGCGGCTCTCGCACGCCGCGCCGGAGGCTACGGCCACGGCCCTGGGCGAGTGGATGGTGGCGAACTGCCCCGAGATCGGCTCCTACAATGTGGTGAAGGGGTTTCTGAACCTCTCCCTTTCCGCTTCCTACTGGGCCGGCGTGTTCGATGAGATTGCCGCCGATCCCCATTTCGGCCGCCTGCCGTCCACGGGACGCACGGTGATGGTGGAGTTCTCTTCGCCCAATACCAACAAGCCCCTGCATCTGGGCCACATCCGCAACAACCTGCTGGGCGACTCGGTGTCGCGCCTGCTGGAAGCGGCGGGCAACCGGGTCATCAAGGTGACGCTGGTGAACGACCGCGGCGTGCACATCTGCAAGTCGATGTACGCCTGGGAACAGGAGTTCGAGGGCCGTACGCCCGAGAGCACCGGCATCAAGGGCGACCATCTGGTGGGCGACTGTTATGTGGCCTTCGACAAGCGCTATAAGGCTGAAATCAAAGAACTTGTGGCAGGAGGGATGAGTGAGGAGGAGGCTGCCAAAGCCGCTCCCAGCATCCGCGCCGCACACGAGATGCTGGTGCGTTGGGAGGAGGGCGACCCGCAGGTGCGCGCCCTCTGGAAACAGATGAACGGCTGGGTGTTCGACGGCTTTGAACAGACCTACAAGGCCCTGGGCATCAGTTTCGACAAGGTCTATTACGAATCGCAGACCTACCTGCTGGGTAAGGAGCTGGTGCAGAAGGGGCTCGACATGGGCGTTTTTGTGCGCGACCCCGACGGAAGCGTCTGGTGCGACCTCACCGCAGACGGGCTCGACCGCAAGATCCTGCTCCGTTCCGACGGCACGTCTGTCTATATCACACAGGACCTGGGTACGGCCGAGCGCCGTTTCTCCGAGTTCAAGTTGGATTCGCACGTGTATGTGGTGGGCAACGAACAGAACTACCATTTCCAGGTGCTCAAGCTCATCCTGGGCAAGCTCGGCTTTGCCTGGGCCGACCAGATCTACCACCTGTCGTACGGGATGGTGGAGCTGCCGGAAGGGAAGATGAAGTCGCGCGAGGGAACGGTGGTCGACGCCGACGACCTGCTGGAAAAGATGTATCAGGAGGCCCGCGCCATGTCGGAAGAGTCGGGGAAACTCGCCGACGTGCCCGCCGAGGAGCGGGAGCGCCTCTACCGGCTCATCGGGCTGGGGGCCCTCAAGTATTTCATCATCAAGGTCGATCCCAGGAAGACAATGCTCTTCGACCCGCGCGAGTCGATCGATGTCAACGGCAACACGGGGCCCTTCATCCAGTACACGCACGCCCGCATCTGCAGCATTCTGCGCAAGGCGGGAGCCGGTGCTGAGGGGGCAGCGCTCAAGGCTGATGCGCTCAGCGCCAAGGAGTTGCGCCTTGTGAAGCTCCTTTCCGCCTTCCCGCAGAAGGTGGGGGAGGCCGCCGATGCCTTCTCGCCCTCCATCGTGGCGGGCTATGCCTACGACCTGGCCAAGGAGTTCAACCAGTACTACCACGAGACGCAGATCCTGCGCGAGGCCGATGCCTCGGTGCGGGCCGCGCGCCTTTCGCTCATCGCCGTGCTCGCTTCGGTCCTGCGCAAAGCCGCAGGCCTGCTGGGCTTCGAACTGCCCGAACGCATGTAAACGGCCATGCAGGCAGGCGCGCCCATGATTCCCACTTCCGTGAAGGAGGTGCAGGCCCTGGGATGGGACTGGATCGACGTCATCCTGGTGACGGGCGACGCCTTCATAGACCATCCCTCGTTTGGAACCGCCTGCATTGCGCGTTACCTGCAGAAACAGGGCTACCGCGTGGCGGTGGTGCCCCAGCCGAACTGGCGCGACGATCTGCGCGATTTCCGCAAACTGGGCCGTCCCAGGCTCTGTTTCGGCGTGAATTCGGGCGCCATGGACTCCATGGTGAACCATTACACCGCCTTCAAACGACTGCGTCACGACGACGCCTACACCCCGGAAGGGCGTGCCGGGCAGCGACCCGACTATGCCGTAACGGTCTACACGAAGCTCCTCAAACAGCTCTATCCCGACGTGCCGGTGGTCATCGGAGGCATTGAAGCCTCGCTCCGGCGCCTCACGCACTATGACTACTGGCAGGACCGCCTGTTTCCGTCCATCCTTGTGGACAGCGGAGCCGACTGGCTCTGTTACGGGATGGGGGAGCGGCCCATGCATGAACTCGTGCGGGCCATCGAGGCGGGCTGGAGCCGGCATCAGATGGAGCAGCTGCCGCAGCTCGCGTTTTACCGATCCGGGAAAAGCAAGGTCCGGGACGCCCTCCTACTGCATTCCTTCGAACGCTGCTGCAAGGAGCCCCGTGCCTTCGCCGAGAACTTCCATGAGATTGAAACCCAGGCGAATATGCTGCACCCTTCGGTGCTGGTAGAACCTTGCGGCGATGGTTATGTTCAGGTGAATCCGCCCTGTGCGCCCGCTACGCAGGAGGAGATGGACTCCTTCTGGGATCTGCCCTTCACCCGCCTGCCGCATCCGCGCTACAAGGGCAAGCGCATTCCGGCCTACGACATGATCAAGCACTCCATCATCACGCACCGGGGTTGCTTCGGCGGCTGCAACTTCTGCACCATCGCCGCCCATCAGGGGAAGTTTATCCAGTCCCGATCGGAAGAGAGTATCGTCTCGGAGGTTGAGGCGCTCAAACGTCTGCCCGACTTCCGAGGGAACATCTCCGACCTGGGGGCGCCCACAGCCAATATGTATGGGATGGGCGGGCGCGACAGCGGCAAATGCGCCGTGTGCCGGCGCAAATCGTGCCTCTATCCCGCGCCCTGCGCCAACCTCGACCGTTCGCACCGGCGCCTGCTGGAGCTGTACGCCCGTGTGGGGGCCGTACCCGGGGTGCGGCACGCTTACATCGGCAGCGGCATCCGCTACGACCTTTTCCTCACCGAGGACGGTCCGGTCGACGAAACCTCGCTCCCGTACCTGAAGGAACTGGTGCTCAACCATACCTCGGGCCGGCTCAAGGTGGCGCCCGAACATACCGAAGACAAGGTCCTGCAGTACATGGCAAAGCCTTCGTTCCGCCTGTTCCGGCGGCTGCGCGCCGAGTTCGACAAAATCAACCGCGCGGCGGGACGGCACACCGAACTGGTGCCCTATTTCATCTCGTCCCATCCGGGCTGTACGCTTCACGACATGGAGAAGCTCTCGCAAAATCCTGCCCTTCAGGGGATTTGGATGGACCAGGTGCAGGATTTCACGCCCACACCCATGACCACTTCGTCGGTGATGTTCTGGACCGGACTCGACCCCCGCACCATGAAGCCGGTTTTCGTGGAACGCTCGCTCGAGAAAAAAAGAAAACAGAAATCCCTCTTTTTCCGCAAAAAATAGTTCTTGTTTAGAAAATTTGCCTTATAATTGCAGCACAAATCGAGAGCAAGAAGTATGGCACAAGACAGCAAGAAGAGACACGTCGTCAGCTATGAGAATATGTCTGAAGAGGTTGCGGCCGCATTCGCGGCTCGTTTCCCCGCAGGAATGAATGACTGTCTTCCGGAACTGACCCGTTACACCAAGCCCGACGGCACTCCTTTCTATGCCGTCACGCTCGAAACGGCCGATGCCATCTATCTAGTGAAGATCAAGGTCGAAGTCGACGACCTCGAGGATATCGAACGCTGGCTTGAAGGCGAGGAAGAAGCCGAGAACGAGCAGGTGGCCGGTACCAATTCGGGCAATGAGGGCGGTACCCTCCCCGACGACAACATCGCCGAGTACGGCTCGGGCGACGACGATTCCCAGGATGCATAAGGACGAGACGGCGCGGGTTCTCTCGCTGAGTCTTCTGGTTGGGGTGTGCGCCGGTCTGGCGGCGGTCATCCTCGTGAAGGCGATCGGCTTCCTGCAGGGGCTGGTGCTGCCGCTCATCCAGACGCCCGGCAGCCGCTGGGCGGCGCTGGTCCTTCCGGCCCTGGGTATGCTGCTTGCGCTGCTTCTGGTGCGTTTCGTGCTGCGCGACAACATCGGTCACGGGGTCACCAAGGTGCTCTATGCCGTCTCGCGCAACGAATCGCGCATCAAACCCCACAATACCTGGTCTTCGCTGGTTTCGAGCGCCCTCACCATCGGCCTGGGCGGCTCGGTGGGCGCCGAGGCCCCCATCGTCTACACGGGTGCCGCCATCGGCAGCAACCTGGGCCGGGTCTTCCGCCTGTCGTGGCGCAATGTCACGCTGCTGGTGGGCTGCGGTGCGGCGGGTGCCCTTGCCGGCATTTTCCGCGCCCCGCTGGCGGGCGTGCTCTTCACCCTCGAGATCCTGCTCTTCAACCTTTCCATGCGGGCCATGATGCCGTTGCTCATCTCTACGGTTTCGGCCACGGTGGTCTCCTGCCTGCTGCTGGGCCGCACGCCCGTGTTCGCCTGCAGCCTGGCGCCCTTCTCCATGGGGAATATGCCCTTCTATCTGGTTCTGGGGGCCGTGTGCGGCCTGTGCTCGCTCTATTTCACGCGCACGACGCTCGGGCTCGAAGACCGCCTCGCTCAGTGGCGGAACCCCTGGCTGCGCTGGCTGGGCTGCGCCCTGGGCCTGGGTCTTCTGATCTTTCTCTTTCCGCCCCTTTTCGGCGAAGGCTACAATTTCCTCGATCCGCTGCTGAACGGCCATGCGGCCGTGCCGAACGGGTCGCCCCTCTCCTCGCTGCTGGGTAGCGGCTGGGGCGTGCCGCTCTTTTTCCTGCTGGTGCTGCTGCTCAAGGTCGTTTCCATGACCCTCACCAATTCGGGCGGCGGCGTGGGTGGAACCTTCGGTCCCACGCTCTTTGTGGGGGCGCTCACGGGCTTTGTGCTGGTTCGCTCGCTCAACCTGCTCTGGGGCGGATCGCTGCCCGAGCAGAACTTCGTGCTGGTGGGGATGGCGGGCCTCATGGCCGGGGTGATGCAGGCGCCCATGACGGCCATCTTCCTCATTGCCGAGACCACCGGTGGCTACGACCTGCTGCTGCCCCTGATTCTCTGTTCTACCGTTTCTTTTGGCGTTACCCGTATTTGGGAGCGCTATTCCATCTATACCAAGCGGATTGCCCAGAACGGCGACCTGCTCACGCACGACTCTGACCAGGCGGTACTCACGCTCCTGCGGACCCGCGACCTGGTGCGCGACAAGTACCCCCGCCTGCCGCTGGAGGCGAGCCTTGCCGAGGTGATGCCCGTGGTGAAGGGGAGCACGGCGGCCGTTTTTCCGGTGCTCGACGCGCAGGGGCGCTTCCAGGGTGAACTGGAGATGGACGACATCCGCCGGCACCTTTTCGATGCCGACGCCCTGCAGAGCCTGCATGTCTACAACCTCATGCACGATGCGCCCGCTGTGGTGGACGCCGACGAAAAGATGGATTCGGTGATGGAGAAGTTCGACCGCACCGGCGCCTGGCGCCTCCCCGTGCTCACCGGAGACCGGACCTATCTGGGCTTCATCTCCAAGTCGCGCATCCTCTCGGCCTATCGCGAGGAACTGAAAGTTCTTTCGGGAGAATAATTATTTTCATTTTTATTCGTATATTTGTGGAGTTTATATGAAACTGACACATTCCTAACTATGACCAGAAAAACAAATCCTTCGCTCCGTCCGGGTGTCCGGTATGAACGCCCCGATGCGTCCGTGTTCTCCTTCCGTGCGGAAGGCCTGCTTTGCGTGAGCACGGGCATCAACAATCTCAGCGTTAACGATCTCTCTGAAAATGTTACCTTCGATGAATAAGACAGTCCTTTTCACCGTTCTCGCCGCAGCGGCGATGACGGCAGCCCTTTCCTGCTCGAAGGAAGAGAAAGCCCCGGTGGCGGGCAAGCCCATTACCGTTGAGGTGGGTGCGCCTGTTGTGGACGTGGATCCGGCCACATCCGTGGCGCTTACCAGTATAGATCCTGCCTATACGCTTGCTTGGGAGGCCGGCGACAAGATCCATGTTATCAATTATCAGGATGGCACGGCCGGTTATAACGACTGGGGCGACTTTACGACCACAGAGGGCGGCGCCACCGCCAGTTTTACGGGCACGGCCGGAACCAACTCCTACACAAAATACCTTGCTGCGCGCGCATATAACGGTTATACTTTTTCTTGTTCATCGACAGCTGACAGTTTCAAGTATAATATTCCCGCCAATCAGGACGGAACAGGCGCAAAGTATTGTTGTTTTGCCGAATATGCTTCGTACGACGGGGCAACCCTTTCCATTCCCACAATGCATCTCAGGAGTGCTCTTACCCGTTTCGACCTTCCGGCGGCGGCCGATGTGCGTCAAGTTACCGTTACCGTTGCTTATTCGGAAAGTGCCGGTTCTTCCATTGGCCTGTGCAGCAGCGGCGACGCATATGACGTTGTCTGCAATTTCTTGAATGGCAAGAAGTTCGCCGGCTCCGGCGGCCCGGGCAAGACCATTACCATCAGCAACGGCGGTGCTTTGCTTTCCGGCCCCGTGTATTTTGTGAGCCGGCACACGTTGTCAGATGCCAAATACGGGACTGTTACCCTCACGTTTGTCTTTACCAACAGCTCCGCCCAGACTTGCACCAGAACGGTTACCCTTTTTAACGGGGGTGATGCAATTAGTATCAAGACAGGCTATCTGAACTACCTCGGCGCTGTGAACCTCAAGCCTTCCGACTTCAGTTAGTGTTTTTACGATGACAAACAAAACAATCTCTTCGCTCCGTCAGGACGTTCGGTATGAACGTCCCGACGCGTCCGTGTTTTCCTTCCGTGCGGAAGGCCTGCTTTGCGTGAGTACGGGCATTGCCAATCTCACCGTTAACGATCTCCATGAAAATGTTTCTTTCGATGAATAAGACAGCCCTTTTGACCGTTCTCGCCGCAGCGGCGATGACGGCGGCCCTTTCCTGCTCGAAGGAAGAGAAAGCCCCGGTGGCGGGCAAGCCTATTACAGTTACGGTGGGTGCGCCCGTCGTGGACGTGGATCCGGCGACGTCGGTTGAACTCACGGGCGTCAGCCCCTACACGGTTGCCTGGGAAGCCGGGGACAAGATTCAAATTATCAATTATACATTTGGCGAGGCAGCCATCAATGAATGGGACTGCTTCACGACCGCCACGGGCGGCGCAACGGCCAGTTTCAGCGGCACGGCGGGGGCGAGTACCCAAGCTAAGTATACGGCGTTCAGCGTGTATAGCGATGCTACGTGTACTACTCATTTTGTTACTGGTGCATCGACTAAGATGATCTATGCCAACATTCCTGCCACTCAGGACGGTACCGGCATCAAATATAGCCTGTTTGCAACCAGGGATGTCACGTATGACGGTGCCAGTCTGACCATCAACGGCATGGCTCTTCGCAGCGCCCTTACCCGTTTCGATATAGCGGGCACCGCGTTCGTAAAGCGGGTTACGGTGACGGTCAATTACGAGAATTCGGGTACTTATTCGGCTGCTAAAGGTTATGGTCTCTGTGTCGGACCTGATCCCGAAGCCAGCAAGGCCATGCCCATCTACAATTTCAAGGCCGACAACCTTAATTTCTCAAATGCCGTCGGCGGTAAGGGTGGGACCATTACCATCGAGAACGGTGGCGCCCAACTTACGGGCCCCGTGTACATGGCCAGCAGGCATACCGTTGATGCTGGCGGAAAGACTACGCTCACCTTTGTCTTCACCGACGACTCCGATCACACTGCCACCAGGACGGTGACCCTCGTTACCAGCGATGAGAGTAAGAAGTATACCATCACGAACGCAAAACTGAATTACCTGGGCACGGTTACTTTGAACACCGAAGACTTCTCGTAGCCCTTTGTTTTATAGAACACGACAGTCCGGCGGAGCAGTTTTGCTTTCCGCCGGATTTTCGTTGCAACTTTGCGGGGCTTTTGTTTTTTTTTGATTCTCCGAAATAATCCGTACCTTTGTCTCTGACCATGAGTCAGAAAGATATCATACGGGGAATGAGGGAACTTGCGTCCACCGTGCTGCCAGCGGGGGCGGAAGCGCTGCTTTTCGGCTCCCGTGCCAGGGGTGATGCGCGATCGGATTCGGACTGGGATGTCCTGATTCTCATTAACGGAGAGAGGGCTACAGGCGCAGATTTCGACAAGTATGCCTACCCCTTCGTGAACTACGGCTGGTCCGTGGGAGAGCGGATTAATCCTCTGATTTATTCTTTCTCTGATTGGAATCGCCGCAGCATTACCTCTTTCTACAAGAACGTTCAAGCCGAAGGAGTTAGCCTATGCCGTTAACGGATGAAGAGAGGAAGGCGATTGTTGTGTATCGCCTTGAAAAAGCGGATGACGCTTTGGTAGAGGCCAGGGATTGCGCTTCTTTGGGCCATTGGTCTTTGGCTGCAAACAGATTGTATTACGCAACGTATTATGTGTCTTCGGCTTTGCTGATTAGCGCCGGTCATACAGCAAAGACTCATGAAGGAACTATCGGCATGATTGGACAGAACTATGTGCGTACGGGAATCCTTTCCAATGAGGACGGTATTTTGCTAGCCCGGCTTCAGAATATGCGTCACACTGGGGATTATGATGATTTCCTTGACTGGACGAAGGAGGACGTGGAGCCTTATATTCCTAAAGTTGAGTCTTTTATCGAGAGAGTCAAGTCTGTCATCTACGCTTAGCATTTCAGTTGCCTCGTGTTCGGGGCTTTTTCAGTGAAGGAAGTATATATTAAACACATTTCCGACCTGCTGGGGCTCAAAACCTGGCAGGTCGAAAACTGTGTGGAGCTTTTTGCCCAGGGCGACACGATCCCGTTCATCAGCCGCTACCGCAAGGAAAAGACGGGCGGGCTCGACGACGCTTCGGTGGCGGAAGCCAAGCACTGGATAGACGTCTTTACCGAGATGGAGCGCCGCAAGGAGACCATTCTCAAGACCATCTCCGAGGCGGGGGCGCTCACCCCCGAATTGCAGGACCAGATTGAGCGCTGCGTCTCGGCAACCGAGCTCGAGGACCTCTACCTTCCCTGGCGGCCCAAACGCCGCACCCGCGCCACCGTGGCCCGGGAGCTGGGCCTGGGCCCGCTCGCAGAAGCCATCTGGTGCGGCCGCGCGGCCAACCCCGCTGCCGAAGCCGTAAAATACATCAAAGAAGGGGTGGAAAGCCCCGAGGCCGCTCTTGCCGGTGCGCGGGACATCATCGCGGAGCGTTTCTCGGAAATGGCGCCCGTGCGGGAGGGCCTGCGCAGCGTTTTTCGCAGCCGGCGCCTCTGCGCCAAGGTAACCAAGGACGGGCGGGAGAACCCGGAAGCCGCCAAGTACCGCAGCTATTTCCAGTTCACAGCGCCGCTGGCGCGGATCCCTTCGCATAACCTCCTGGCCATCCTCCGGGCCGAACGCGAGGGCTTTCTTTCCGTGAGCGTGGATGCCGACCCCGAGCGCAGCGCAGACCAGCTGTTCCGTTACTATTGCCGCACCAAAGGGAATCCTTCTCCCGGGGTGGCCGGGCAGATCAAAGAGGCCGCGGCCGATGCCTATCGCCGCCTGCTGGAGCCCTCTATCAGCGGTGAAGTCATCCGCGAGGCCAAGGAGCGGGCCGACGTGGAGAGCATCCGCGTGTTCGGGGAGAACCTGCGTCAGCTCCTGCTCGATCCTCCCCTGGGGCAGAAGCGTATCCTTGCCGTAGATCCAGGCTTCCGGAACGGATGCAAACTGGCCTGCCTCGATGCACAGGGCCAGCTTCTCGACCATACCGTCGTCTTTCCGCATCCGCCGCAGAATGAGAAGGTGAAGGCCATCCAGACTGTTCAGGAACTGGTGGACCGCTACCGGATTGAGGCCGTGGCCCTTGGGAACGGCACCGCCAGCAGGGAAACGGAGGAGTTCCTCCGCCGCATCCGCCTGCCGGAGGGCTGCCGCGTGTGGCTGGTGAGCGAGGACGGAGCCTCCATCTATTCGGCCTCGGAGGCTGCCCGCAAGGAATTTCCGGACGAGGATGTGACGGTGCGCGGGGCGGTCTCCATTGGGCGTCGCCTCATGGATCCGCTCTCGGAACTGGTGAAGATCGACCCCAAGAACCTGGGGGTGGGGCAGTATCAGCACGACGTGGACCAGAGCCTCCTGAGGGAGAAGCTGGACAACACGGTAGAATCCTGCGTGAACGCGGTGGGGGTCGACGTGAACACGGCGAGTCCCTACCTGCTCTCGTATGTGGCGGGAATCGGCCCGGCGCTGGCGGAGAATATCGTGGCGCGGCGCGACGCCGCCGGTCCCTTCCGCTCCCGTGCGGAACTGCTGGAGGTGCCGCGTCTGGGGCCCAAGGCCTACGAGCAGTGCGCGGGGTTCCTGCGCATCCGCGGAGCCGAGAATCCCCTGGACAATTCGGCCGTGCATCCCGAATCCTACGCCCTGGTGGACCGTATGGCAAGGGACCTTGGTGTGAGCTCCCGCGAACTCGTGGGAGACGCGTCGCTGTGCGAACGCATAGACCCGGCGCGCTATGTTGGGGGAGAAGTGGGGCTGCCCACGGTGCGGGACATCATTGCCGAGCTGCGTAAGCCCGGCCGCGATCCGCGCGAGGAGGCTGCAGCCTTCAGCTTTGCCGAGGATGTGCGTGACATCGAAGACCTGCATCCCGGAATGGAACTCCCGGGGATTGTAACCAATATTACCAATTTCGGGGCGTTCGTAGACATTGGCCTGCACGAGAACGGTCTCATTCACGTGTCGCAGATGGGCCCGCGCGGAACGGACCCCTCCAAGGTGGTGCGGCTGCACCAGCAGGTGCGGGTGGCGGTGGTCAGCGTCGATCCGGAGCGGATGCGGATCGGGCTGCGCTTACTTTCCTGAATCTCAGGCCGATAACACCCCAGAAAGCTTCTCCGAAAATACTGCCCGACATCTTGGAACTGCCCTCTTTGCGGTTTACGAAGATGACGGGCACTTCCTTGAGCGTGAAGCCGAGTTTGAGGGCGGTGTATTTCATCTCGATCTGGAAACCGTAGCCTTTCATGCAGATGGCGTCGAGGTCTATGGTCTGAAGGACCTTCCGGGTATAGCAGACGAAGCCGGCCGTGCTGTCGAAGAGGCGCACGCCCAGGATCTTGCGTACATAGACTGAGGCGAAATAGGAGATGAGGATGCGCCCGATGGGCCAGTTCACCACGCTGATGCCGTCGCAGTAGCGGGAGCCGACGGCGAGGTCGGCGCCCTGTGCGCAGGCGGCTTCCAAACGGGGAAGGTCTTCCGGATTGTGTGAAAAATCGGCATCCATCTCGAAGATATAGTCGTAGCCGCGTTCCAGCGCCCAGCGGAAGCCGCCCAGATAGGCGGTTCCGAGGCCCAGTTTACCGCTGCGGCAGAGCAGGTGCAGGCGCTCCGGGAATTCGGTCTGAAGGGCCCGTACGGCGTCTGCCGTCCCGTCGGGGGAGGCGTCGTCGATGATGAGGACCTCGTAGCCGCCCGGCAGCGCCAGGACGGCGCGCACGATCCGCTCCACGTTCTCTATCTCATTATAGGTGGGAATGATGACGATTTTCTTGTCCATAGCGCAAAAGTAGTAAAAAAAAACGTACATTTGTCATTTGATGAAACCACAGCTCCGTCCGGTGCGTTTAATAACGCTTGCCTTGTTCCTCTTCCTGCTGCTGTGCGGCCATGCCGCGGCTCAGGGGAACAAGGAAATCACCGTGACGGGCAAGGTCACGGACAGTCAGAACGAGGCCCTTCCGGGCGCGGTGGTCCTTATCAACGGCACCGTGAAGGGCGTGCAGGTGGGCGACGACGGAACCTATTCCATCCAGGTCCCCAAGAACGGCACGCTGGACGTCTCGCTCATGGGATTCAGCACGGTGAGCGAGTTCGTGGACGGGCGCACCATCATCAATTTCAAACTCAAGGAAGATTCGGTCCGGCTCAAGGAAGCCGTGGTGGAAGTGGGCTACGGCTCCGAGCGCGTGAGCGATTCCACGGGCTCCGTGGGTAGTTTCGATATTGACAACTTCGATGCCGGCGCCATGTCGTTCGACGAATCCCTGCAGGGCCGCCTGGCCGGCGTGCTGGTTTCGGGCGGTGACGGCCAGCCCGGCAGCGAACTCGACATGATCATCCGCGGCGGCGGCTCGCTCACCCAGAGCAACGCTCCGCTCTACGTGGTGGACGGATTCCCCATGGAGGACTTCTCGGCCGCATCGGTGAACGCCAGCGACATCGCCTCCATCTCGGTGCTCAAGGACGCCTCGGCCACGGCCATCTATGGTTCGCGCGGTTCCAACGGCGTGGTGATCATCCAGACCAAGGCGGGCAAACTGGGCAAACCCACCATCTCCTACGACGGGGTGTACGGCGTCATCACGCCCATCAGGATGATCGAACTCATGACGCCGCTGGAGTTTGTGGAGTACCAGATCGAGCGCTCGGCCTCCAATGTTAACAAGTACCTCACCAACGAGGGGCGCGACCTCGATTATTACCGTACCTGCGAAGACCTCGACTGGCAGGGGAGACTGTTCAGCAACGCCTTCTTCAACAAGCATACGGTGTCGCTGCTGGGCGGCAACCGGCAGACGCGCTACCAGGCCTCGATGTCCTACACGGGGCAGAACGGCGTGATCGAAAATTCGGGCGTGCGTCGCTATCAGGGCCGTTTCTCGCTGGAGCAGAAGATGAACAACCGCATGCGCGTCTTCGTGCAGGGGTCGTTCTTCAAGAACAGCACCGACGGACAGTCGGCCTCGGCCTCGATGCAGGACGGCCATTCCTACTCCAACTACCTGATGTACCGCATCTGGGCCGCCATTCCGGTACTCACGGGCGGCAAGACCATCGAAGACCTCTTCGACGAGAACAGCGACGTCTCGTTCACCATCAACCCCATCGTTTCCAACCGCAACGAGATCGTGCGCACCGACACGCGTCAGTTCAGCATCAACGGCCGCGTGGAGTACATGCTCACCAAACGCATCAAGATGAAGCCGCGCGTGGGCTTTACCTATACCGGAACCGAGACCAACAATTTCTACAATTCCAAGACCTATACCGGTTATGCCAGGGCGACCAATTCCTACGGGGTCCAGGGCAATATCGGCAACCGTCACAACGAGTCGTGGCTGTTCGAGAACACCTTCGACTACGCCCGACGCTTCAACAAGGGTACGCGCGTCAACGCCACCTTCGGCGTCACGGCGCAGGGTTGGAACAACCATTTCTTCCGGGTTTCGGCCGTGCAGATCAACGACGATACGGTAGGCATGGCGGGCATCGATTCCGGGATCATGCAGAATCCCAGTTACACCGCTTCGGAAAGCCGGATGCTTTCGGCCCTGATGCGTGTAAACTATGTGTACCACAACCGCTACATGTTCACCTTCACCGGGCGGGCCGACGGCTCGTCGCGTTTCGTGCCCGGGCACCGCTGGGGCGTATTCCCGTCGGGAGCCGTAGCCTGGCGCGTGGGGCAGGAGAAGGCCGTGCGGCGTATCAAGTGGATCGACGACGCCAAGCTGCGGCTCAGTTACGGCCTCACCGGCAACAACCGCGTGGGCGATTTCGTGTGGGCCGACGCCATCTCCTATACCGACTATTACGCGGGATGGGGCGGTGTGGCGCCCAGCCGCATTGCCGTGCCCATACGCCTGGGGAACCGCGACCTCAGCTGGGAAACGGCCACGCAGCTCGATGCCGGCCTCGAGTTCTACACGCTCGGCAGTCGGCTCAACCTCAAACTCGACTATTACCGCAAGGTTTCCTCGAACCTGCTGCTCAACGCGCAGCTGCCTTCCTCGAGCGGTTATACAACGACCTATCGCAACTCGGGTTCGGTCCTCAACAGTGGCTTGGAAGTGACCCTCACCTCGGTGAACATCCGCAAGCGCAACTTCATGTGGACCACCGACTTCAACATCACTTTCCAGCGTGACCGGGTGCTCGAGCTCTACGACGGCATGAACGAACTCTACTCGGCCATTCCCTTCAACGCCGATTTCCGGGCCACCAATCTGTACGTGGCGCGCGTGGGCGGCCCCGTGGCTTCGTTCTGGGGCCTGGAATGGGACGGTTGCTACGGTTACGAAGACTTTACCCAGCAGGCCGACGGCAGCTGGCTCCTGAATGCGGACGTGCCCACCAACGGCAATCCGCGCGAAATCATCCAGCCGGGCGACATCAAGTACAAGGACCGCAACGGCGATCTGGTCTGCAACGAGCAGGACGCCACCGTGATCGGGCGCTGCAGCCCCATCCATTATGGCGGCCTCACCAATACCTTCACCTGGCGGAACTGGACCTTCACTGCGCTGTTGCAGTGGAACTACGGCAACGACATCATGAACGCCAACCGTTACATCTTCGAAGGAAACTACGCCGACAGCACCATCAACCAGTACCGGTCTTACGCCGACCGCTGGTCGGACGACAACCAGAATTCGCGCAACTTCCGCGTGGGCGGATTCGGGCCGCGGGGCGTGTATTCGTCGCGCACCATCGAAGACGGCTCCTACCTGCGTCTCAAATCGGTGAAACTGGCCTACAAGCTGCCGCTCAAGGTTTTGCAGAAGGTGAAAGTGCAGAGCGCGCAGGTCTATGTCTCGGGGTTCAACCTCCTTACCTGGACCAAGTATTCGGGCTTCGATCCCGAGGTGTCTATCCGCAGGACCGCGCTCACGCCCGGTCTCGACTATTGTTCCTATCCGCGCAGCCGTTCCTGGTCATGCGGGCTTAAAGTGAGCTTCTGATGAGACGTCTTGCAGCCTATCTCGTGAGTCTTCTGGCGTTGTCTGCCTGTCATTTCCTCGACGTGGAGATGAAGGACAACACGCCGGTGGGGGACTTCTACCGCACGCAGGCCGAGATGGAATCGGCCCTGCGCGGGGTGTATGCGGTGATGAGCGAGCAGCAGCTCTACGGCGACGTGCTCCTGTGCCGCATGGGGCTCACGGCCGACCTGGGCTATGAGAACTACACCTCCGACCGGGGAACGGTGGGTTACTACCAGGTGCGTGCGTCCGACTACAAGGTAAAGAACTACTGGCTCACGCTCTATAAGGGCATCGCACGGGCGAACCAGATTCTCGATTATATCGACAAGCCCCGTATGAGCGACGAGGACCGCAATGCCATCAAGGGCGAGGCCCTCTTCCTGCGGGCCTGGTACCACTACCTGCTTGCCGTCCGATTCGGGGCCATCCCCCTGGTGCTCACCTCGGCCGATCCCGAAAAGCTGGAAGCGCTGCAGGTGCCGCGCGATCCCCTCGACGTGGTGTATGCCCAGATCTTCGCCGACATGCGTGAGGCGGCCGATCTGGTGCGCGACGCTTCGGCCATCGGCCACGGAGGACGCGTGAGCAAGTCGGTGGTTTGGGGCATCATGGCCCGTGTCTGCCTGCAGGCGGGCGGTTATCCGCTGCGGGCGCCCGGGATGAACGCCCTGGCCCGCGACTATGCGAAGAAGGTGATCGACCTGGGTTTCCATGAACTCAATCCTTCCTATCAGGATGTGTTCATCAACCTCATCCAGGACCGTTATGATGTGAAGGAATGCCTCTGGGAGGTGGAATTCTACGGCAACAACGTGGGCGCCTACAACAAGGCGGCCGGCATGGTGGGGCGCAACAACGGCATCAGCTACACGGGCACCAACCCCAGCATCGGCATCTCGGCCGGCATGCTGCGGCCCACGGGTACCTATTATAAGATGTTCAACAAGGCCGACCTGCGCCGCGACTGGACCATCTCGCCCTATCAGTACCGCTCCGACGGCAGCAAGAACGACCGTTCCAAGGCTTCCGACAAGTGGAGCTACTTCTGCGGAAAGTTCCGCCGCGAATACGAATTGTCCGAGTACAAGCACGTTTCGAGCTACTCAGGCATCAATTTCCCGCTGCTGCGCTATTCCGATGTGCTGCTCATGTTCGCGGAGGCCGTGGCGGCCGATCCGAACAACGACGATGCGGCCGACTTCACCCTGGCGCTGGAATGCCTGAACCGGGTGCGGCGCCGCGGCTACGGAAAGCCCGTCACCACGCCCGACGCGTCGGTAGACCTGGCCGTTAGCACCAAGGCCGATCTGCTGGCGGCCGTCAAGACCGAGCGCGCCCTGGAACTGGGGTTCGAGCTGCTGCGCAAGGACGACCTGGTACGCTGGGGCGAGTTCCTTCCCACCATGAAGGCCACGCTGGAGGCCATCCCCGCGAGTTATACTTCCACGCAGCACGTCTCGGCGCGCCTGTTCTATACGAACGCCGAAGCGCGCGACGTGCTCTGGCCCATTCCCTCCACGGAAATCAGCGCCGACAGCCTGCTCGAACAGAACGAGGGCTGGAACGACGCCGATTAGGCGGGGAGCGCTTATTCCTGTTTCCTGTTAAGTTGATGACGGGCGGTTTCGGGCTGTCCCATGGCATTCGTGTACCGGTACGACCAGAACATCGTATTGCCCGTGAGGTCGAAAGACACGCAGTTCCGCTGCGTAACTTCACCGGATTGAAGCTGTTGGTTCAGGTTGGCCCTGTAGCTCTCCAACCATTTGCGGCCCGCTTCCCTGGCTGCTTCCGGCAGCGTCTCGGGGTCGAGCCCGATGGAGAGGATCTCCGATCTGTCGGGCTTTGTGGTGAAGAACAGCGAGTCGCCCTCCAGGGTCCATTCTCCGCCCAGGCGGCAGGAGACGGGGACTTTCATCCGGATGTCTTGATTGTCTGCGTCTACGTGTATGTTGGCTACGTCCAGCTGTTCGAGGATGAGTTCCATCGTATGGTCGGGCAGGAAACGGATAGACTGGCGTCCTTCGTTCATCTGGACTACCCAGGTGCCGGCGACCAGTTTCGGGTTGGCGGGCCGGGTTTTCTGCACGTTCTTGCGGATGTAGGCTTCCATCTCTTCGTCCGAGAGCGACATGAGGAACTTGTTCTCCCGATTCAGCCGGTTCAGCTCGTCGATATACTGGTTGAACACCCGGTCGCGCAGCGTGTACATCCTCAGGAAACGGGTGGTCTCGGGCATCCTGTAGATCTGTTTGAGCAGTTGGCCAAGCGCCTTGTAGGTAAGGCTTCCGTCATCGTCGAGGTCGTCTCCCGAGGTCTTGGCAATGAAAGCGTTAAGAACGTCTTCGGAAAGGGGCTTATGGAAAACGGCGTCTTTCGACAGGATGGCGAGCAGCTCCTTACGACACAGATAGCAGCGCTGCACGTTGTCGTAGAACTGCGTGTTCTCGAGATTCTGCCATGCGTCCATGCTGCCGGTGAAGGCCTTTTCCTTGGCGTCGTTCGCCCAGGGGTGCGTTTCCGTGACGTCCTCCATCAGATAGGTCAGGGCCTGCCTCAGGGTGTCGATGCCGACCTTGTCCATCCGGTCTGGGTGGTTCGAGAGGTACATGGCAATGGGGAAGAGTGCGTCTTCCAACTGCAGGTCCTCCTTCAGTGCGCGGATCATTTCGTCAATGTCGTAGACCGCCATGGTGGCCGTCTGCCGCTGCGCCTGCGCCTTCTTGTGGTTGTCTACCAGGTTGCTCACGCCAAACGTGAGCCCCACGCCGATGGCCGTACCCATGACACCGGTCAGAAACTGTTTCCACCAGTCGTTGAGCAATGCTTTTTTCATATTGAAGGGTGATTGTGGGAGTAGACGGACTCGAACCGCCGACCCTCTGCTTGTAAGGCAGATGCTCTGAACCAGCTGAGCTATACTCCCAAAAGCATAAAGCGGCTGCAAAGATAAGCGAAAATCCTTTGTCGGCAAAATTTTTCGGAACGGAATATTTTCACTATCTTTGCCAGACTTATCAGATTCTGGGGATGTTTTGGTTTTGACAGCATCGATCACGGAAGGTAAGCACGCCGGGCGTAGGGGACTTGCCCGTTAATCTCAGTCTTCGCCAATTTAGTTGCCAACAACAACTACGCACTCGCTGCCTAATCTGCCAAGCGGATCGGCTTAATCGGGGCGCCCAGGTTGCGTTCCTGACGAGTATCCCTCCAGCTTTAGGCCGGTTCTGTCTGGATCCAGGGGTATCATTCAAACCGGATGCACGCAGGTACTCCCTTGTCCCTGCGCCAAGACTCAGGGGATAAGTTCCGGGTGGCCCGTCCGTCGGCAGCCCGGTTCCCACAATCAAAGGCGGAATAAGCGTGTAGAAAGCTCTCTGGGGCGTTGTTTGGACGGCGGTTCGAGTCCGCCCATCTCCACAACAAAGGTTATTGTTTGAAGCAAAGACCATGAAAACCATCGTACGCAGTTTGCTTATCCTTGCGTTTGCCGCCCTGCTCTGCGGCTGCGCCACGAAAAAGCAGATCCTTTATTTTCAGGATATCGAAGGCCGTCAGCTCAAGCCGCTGGGCGCCGAATATGAAGCCGTCATCAAGAAGGATGACCGGCTCGTGATTGTGGTGAGCGGTTCCGACAAGTCGGTGACCGCGCCTTATAACCTCACCCTGGCCGAACTTACGGCCGGAGCCACCAGTACGAACCCGGAGCAGGCCACGCTCTCGTATCTGGTCGACGCCGAGGGCAACATCGATTTCCCCATTCTAGGCAAACTCCATGTGGAGGGCCTCACCCGCAACCAGCTGGTTCAGATGCTCACCCAGGAGATCGGCAAGGACGTGAAGGATCCCATCGTCTACGTTGCCTTCAAGAACTATAAGATTACGGTTCTGGGCGAGGTGCGCAATCCGGGTACTTATATCCTCGATTCCGAGAAATGCAATGTGCTTCAGGCTCTTGGCCGTGCCGGAGACTTGCTGCTCACCGCGCAGCGCGACGGCATCCTGCTCATCCGCGAGGAGAACGGCGTGCAGCAGTACCATCCCATCGACCTGCGTAACAGCGATATCCTGGAGTCTCCCTATTACTACCTGCAGCAGAACGACATCCTTTACGTTCCGCCGAGTGCCACCCGCGTGGCTTCCGGTACGGCTGCGACCGGTATCTGGGGCACCATCCTTTCTTCGATCACCACGAGTATCGCGGTCATTTCGCTCATTATTTCAGCCAGCCGCTAGACTATGGAAGAGTACAAATCCTATCCGCATAACGATAATGAAGGGGCCGATGGCCTCTCCATCCGCGAAATCATCGAGTTCCTTTTCCGCTTGAAGTGGTGGATCATCGCGTCAGCTGCCATTGCGCTGGTACTGGCGGTCTTCCTGGTGAGGATGCAGAATCCCGTCTATGAACGCAGCTCCTGGATCATGCTCAACCGCGACGACGGTTCTACCGGCGAGTTCTCGATCATGGCCCAGATGACGGGCAACCGCATCCGGAAGAAGATCGACAATGAGATGTACATTCTCAAGAGTCCGTCCCTCATGCGCAAGGTGGTGGACGAACTGGGGCTGAATACGCGATACTACCGTTATACATTGCCTTTCGGCGACAAGCATATTACCCACCTGCGCTGGTTTTTCCCGCAGCGCAGGGACGAGTTCTACAAAGATTCGCCCTTCACCTTCCTGGTTCAGGCCGATTCTCTGCTGCCTGAGGCACAGCAGGTGCGTTCCGTCTGGGTTGAGTTCAAACACGGCGAAAAGGGGCCCCGAATCAGAAAAGTTTCAGTGGACGGCAAGAAGGTGGATCTGCCGCAGCAGTCCTATGCCTACGGCGAGCCCATCCGTCTTGACCGTGTGACCCTGTGTGTCCAGTGCGCCGATCCACTGCTCATGACCGACGGTGTGCGTTACGGCTGCTCCTGGACCACTCCGTTCCGGACGGCCGAAAGCTTCGCCGCCCGCCTGAACGTGGAGGCACAGGGCAAGCAGAAGAGCAGTTACTACATCTCCATGTGCGATGTGGTGTCGCTCTCCATAGAGGATACCAAGCCGGCACGAGCCGATGATATCCTCAATACCCTGGTAATCAAGAATAACGAGGAGGCGAAACGCTATACGAACGAGGCGTCCTACCGTGCCATCGCCTTCATCGACGAGCGTCTGTCCGACATCTCCAACGAGTTGGGCAACGTGGAGCGGAACGTGAAGGAGTACCAGTCGCGCAATTCCCTGGTGGACCTTGATTCCCAGGCAGGCCTGACTGTTTCGTCCGACCTCCGCTACCGCGACCAGCTCACCGAGCTCAAACTCCAGCGCCGCATTCTGGAAATGGTGGGCAAGGAGATGCACAGCGCCCCCAGCGGTGAGTACCGGGTCATTCCGTCCAACATCGGACTCACCGATACCGGGCTGAACGGAATCATCAGCCAGTACAATACCCTTGTTGCCGAACGCAACCGGCTGGTAGCCAATTCGAGTGAGAGCAACCCAAGAGTGACGAGCCTTCAGTCGTCCATTGAGGACGCACGGAAGGGGATTGATCTTTCCATAGCCAACCTCGACAACGCCTATGGCATCCGGGAGCGGGAACTGGAAGACATCCTCATGCGCAGCCAGCGCCGGATTTCCGACATTCCGCGTCAGCAATTGGAGATCCAGCAGCTCTCGCGCAAGATGGAAATCATTGAGCCGCTCTATCTGCTCCTGCAGCAGAAACGGGAGGAGGCTCAGATTGCCATGTATTCGCAGTCGGACGATTTCCGCATCATCGAAGCCTCTTTCGGTTCGCCGTCTCCGGTGCGTCCCCGTCCCATGACCACCTATCTCATTGCACTCATCCTTGGAATCTGCCTGCCGCCGGTCCTGATGTGGCTCCAGATCATGCTCAAGACCAAGGTTGAGACGCGTAAGGATGTGGAAGACCGGGTAGATGCGCCCATTCTGGCCGTGCTGCCCCGGAAGAACGTGGAAGCCGGCGGTATCCTGTTGAAGAAGAACGGTCGTGACGCCTTCTCGGAGGCCTTCCGCATGCTGCGTTCCAACCTGCAGTTCATGCCTTCCGCCCAGGTGATCCAGGTCACATCCTCCATGCCGGGTGAGGGCAAGTCGTTCGTGTCGTCCAACCTGGCCATCAGCATCTCGCATATTGGCAAGAAGGTGTTGCTCCTGGGTCTGGACCTGCGCAAGCCGGCGCTGCCCGACATTTTCTCCGAGGTGGAATACGATCCCAAGCGCAGCGTGGTAACAGCCCTGCTCCGGCCGGATATCGACCTGGCCAGCCTGCCGTATCCCAGCAAGGCCCATCCCAACCTGGACGTACTCTTCTCGGGTCCCATTCCGCCCAACCCCAGCGAGTTGCTGGCTCAGGGCGGACTCGAGCGGCTCATCAAGACCTATCGCGGACTGTACGACTACGTGGTCATTGATTCCGCGCCGTTCCTGCCGGTGACCGATTCCACCCTCATCAATCCCTACGTGGACCTGACGCTCTACGTGGTGCGGGCCAACCATACGGAGATGAGGTGGCTGGAGTCGTTGCAGTCGGAGCATTCCACGCATCGTCGTAAGCTCAACAATCTGTGTATGCTGCTTAACGACCTGGATATCAGGTCCCGGCACCTCAAATACGGCTATGGATCGGGTTACGGCTACGGCTATGGCTACGAGTACGGCTACGGAAACGATGAATAGCGGGGCGGAGCACTTCGCATTCTGAAAAATATTGCTATATTTGCAGTCCTCAAAGCTCCGGAGAGATGCTCGAGTGGCTGAAGAGGCACGCCTGGAAAGCGTGTGTACCCCAAAAGGGTATCGCGAGTTCGAATCTCGCTCTCTCCGCAAAGAAGCCCCTGCAGTGTTGCAGAGGCTTCTTTTTTGAGGTGCGTAACGGAATCGAACCATTGTAACAGGTTTTGCAGACCTGCGCCTAACCACTCGGCCAACGCACCTTGGGGACGCAAAGATACGATTAATTCTTGGATTTGCAAATAATGGCCGCCCGGGCCATTCTAAAAACCTTCATAAAATTTTTTGAAAAAATTCTTAAAATTATTTGCAAACTAAAAAACAATGACTATATTTGCAGTGGGTTGAGTAAGTGGTCGTTCTGATCCGTCAGCCTATTGGTTATTAGTTTTAGTGTTATTAATTATGTGGTTAGATGAGTTGTTGCCTGTGAGGGTCACAACTCATTTTTTTTGTATTCAGTAGGATGCAATCGCGTCCCCGGGACTACAGCAATCCCAGATATTTCCCGCGAGCGAGCAGGCAGTTGCCCGTGGCGGCAGCCTGTCCTCCGAGTTTGGAGAAGCGGATCTTGGTGTCGGCGCTCACCTTCGAAAGGGAATACTTGTTGACGGCGGTGCGGATGGGGAGCATAAGGTAGTCGCGCCCCACGATGAGGCGTCCGCCAATGACCACCAGGCCCGGATTGAAGATATTGATAACGCCCGCGATACCGCGTCCCAGGACTTCGCCGATATGCCCGATCTCTTCGATGGCCAGCACGTCTTCCTCGGCCACGGCGTCGAGAATCTCCTGGAGCCGGATGTCCCCGTTTTTCTGGTAGATCTCAGAAAGTGAAGAACGGCGTCCTTCTTCGAGGCGTTCCAGGATGGCGCGGTGCAGGGCAGAGCCCGAGGCGCCCGTCTCCAGGCAGCCCACTTTGCCGCAGCGGCAGATGATGTCGTTGTCGAGCAGGGGGAAGTGCCCGATTTCGCCCGAGAACCCCGATTTCCCGTAATAGAGTTTTCCGTCCATGATGACGCCCATGCCCAGACCCCAGTTGAGGTTGATGAAGAGCATGTCGGGATCGGCTTCCGGCCCCAGGTGCATGTATTCTCCGTAGGCCATGGCCCGGGAGTCGTTCTCGATGCTCACGGGAGCGTCGAGTTCGCGTTGGAAGAGGTCCTTGAGGGGCAGGTCGTCCGATACGTAATAGGAGAGGGAGAAGCCCTTTTCGGGGTTTACGCGGCCCGACAGGCTGATGCCCACCGAAAGCACCTGGCCCCAGGCGATGCCGGAGCGTTCCACCTCGGCGCGGATGCGGCTGCAAATGTTGCGGAACGACTCCGCATTGGCTTCCAGCACGAATTCGATGTCGGGAATGAAAGTTTTGACCGTGCCCTTGAAGTCGGCGATGGCCAGATGGAAATGCTGGCGCGCCACATCTACGCCCACGAAATAGCCCGCATCGGGGTTCAGTCCGTAGGTGCTGGGACGGCGGCCGCCGCTGGTGCCCACCTTGCCGTTGTCCTGAAGATAGCCTTCTTCAATGAGTTCCTGTACCAGTTTCGTGGCTGTGGGTACGCTGATACCCAGAGCTTTACTGTACGAGGCAATGCTGCAGGCTCCATGCTCGATACACTCGCGTAATATCCCTTTTTGCAAATCGGTCATAGGGCAGAAAATCTCCTTCCATACAAAAATAGAAATAAAATCCCTATATTTGTTTTTGTTTTTGAAAAAAGTTTAAAAATGTCGAAGGAGTCGCGTCTGTCGATGCGCGCCAAGTTGGTGCTCAGTCTCTGTTCCATTGCCGCCGTTTTGCTGCTTTCCAGCCTCATCTCGGTGATGGAATACAGGAGCATGAGCTCCTATGTGTCGGATATGATCGCCGACAACATCAACAGCATCAACGTTACGCAGAAACTGGCCGATGTGACCAACAGCTACAATCTGGAAATCCTGGCCGTCATCGGCGAGGAGCACGCCACATCCCTTCCTTCGTTCGACGCCGACGCCTTTCTTTCGCGCTGCGACAGCCTGCGCGCCTCGCTCGCGTCGGACGCCCTGCTGCCCCTGGCCGATTCCGTGGAGTACTCCTACTCTGCCTACATGCTCACCTCGCTGGAACTCCAGGGGGTGCTCCTGTCCGATTTCATCGATTCGCGAACCTGGTACTTCGAGCGGCTCCAACCCCGTTTCAACCGCTTCCGCCACGATATCGACGCCCTCACTTCAGCCGTTTACCGCGACCTTTCGGTCAATTCCGAGACCTTCGAAGGGGCCTTCTACCGCAGCATCATCCCCGGCATGGTGGCCGTGGGTGTGGGGCTGCTGCTGGTCCTGCTCCTCCTTTTCTTCCTGCTGGCCAACTATGTGCGTCCGCTCCGGCGCATGCTCGACGGCCTGCAGGGTTACCGTTCCTACGGGAAGCAGTATACCTATGAATTCGAAGGCGACGACGAACTGGGTGAACTCAACGCCGGTATCGGGGAACTGGCCCGTGACAACCAGCAACTGCGCAGGCGCATCTCGGCCCTGCGGCGGCGCGACAACGGAGAGGCACAGGAATGAGTTTCAAGGTCATCAGCCGGAATGTGGGCTACGCCCTGCTCGTGAGCGCGCTATTCATGCTTGTGGGCGTGATCATCGCGGCTTCGGGAAAAGGGGACACCTCGCTTGTGCCGCTGGCTGTGAGTTTCCTCATTACCTTCATTTCCGGGGTTTTCCCCATGATTTTCGTGCGCAGGACGCCGTCCATCACCCTGCGCGAAGGTTATGTGATCATCGTCCTCTCCTGGCTGCTCTCCTTTGTGTTCGGCATGCTGCCCTATGTGCTGTGGGGCGGTCCTTTCACGGTCTCGAACGCCTGGTTCGAGAGCGTTTCGGGCTTCACCACCACCGGAGCAACCATCCTCAACGACATCGAGGCCCTGCCGCCCGGCCTGCAATTCTGGCGCTGCTCCACGCATTTCATCGGTGGTTTGGGGGTCGTGGTCTTCCTGCTGCTGATCATTCCCGAATCGAGTCCCGTGCGGCTCCGGCTCACCAACATGGAACTCTCTACGTTGTCGAAGAGCACCTATTTCACGCGTTCCAACCGCACGGTCTACGTCTTCGCCTACATCTATCTGGGCATCTGCCTGGGTGCTTTCATCTGCTATGTCCTGGCCGGCATGCCGGTGCTCGACGCCGTCTGCCATGCCTTCAGCGTGTGCGCCACCGGTGGGTTCAGTACCCGCAACCTTTCAATTGGCGCCTACAACTCCCTGTGGATCGAAGGCATCACGATGCTGTTCATGTTTCTGTCGAGCATCCACTTCGGACTCCTCTTCCTGGCCATCGTGACCCATTCGCTGCGGCCCCTGCGCAATCCGGTGCTGCGTTTCTACCTGGCGGCGCTGGTGCTCTTTACCGTGCTGGATGCCGTGGCCATGAAGGCCGGCGGCGTGGAGACGAGCCTTCCGGGCGCCCTCTGGAACGGAGCGTTCCAAACCCTGTGCGTGGCCACCACCTCGGGTTTTTCCATCGTGAGCGCCGATGCCTGGCCGCCCCTGCCTGAGATCCTGCTGTTCTTCGGAGTGATGTGTGCCTGCGCCGGTTCCACCACGGGTGGCGTGAAGGCCGACCGTATCCTCATCTTCTTCAAGGCCCTCGGCCGTCAGATCAGCCACAGCCTCCATCCGTCATCGGTACATGAGGTGCGTCTGGGCGGTAAGAGCCTGCACGAGGAAGATGTCTATCCGCACATGCTCTACCTTACGCTCTACCTGGTCCTCATCGCCGTGTCGGCCGTGCTGGTCATCGGTATGGGCGTCGATCATCACGATGCGGTGATCGCGTCGGTTTCGGCCATGGGTGATCTGGGACCGGGCGCTTTCTCCACCATGCCCGACGGAGCCAAGGTCCTGTTTTCCTTCAACATGTTCCTGGGGCGCATCGAGATTTATCCGGTGCTCGCCGTTCTGGCCATGATCTTTGACCGGAGGCGGCACTGATGGACCGGGCCGACTTTCTCTACAAGGAATTCCGCAGCTTTCTGAGCGTGGAGGCGACGCCCTGTCAGGAGCGTTTCCTGCACACCGTAGCCTCTTTCCTGACCGGTGACGAGGGTGACATCCTGGTGGTGAACGGTTATGCCGGAACGGGCAAGACGACGGCCGTTTCGGCCGTGGTGGAGGCTCTCTCCGCCCTGAAGGTCCGTACGGTGCTCCTCGCGCCCACCGGGCGTGCGGCCAAGGTCCTGTCGGCCCACGCGGGGCGCGCGGCCAGTACCGTCCACAAACACATCTACCGGCAGAAATCGGTGGGCGCTGACGGTTTCGGCCAGTTCAGCCTGGCACCCAACAAGGCGAAAGACACGCTTTTCGTGGTGGACGAGGTGTCGCTCATCGGCATCGACGAGGCGCCGTCGGCATCCACCGCGGCCTTCGGGACCGGGAATCTGCTGGAAGACCTGGTGCAGTTCGTACGTTCCGGCGTAGACTGCCGGCTCATCCTCATCGGCGATGCGGCCCAGTTGCCGCCTGTGGGGCTGGAGGAGAGTCCCGCCCTGTCGTCCGATTTCATGGACGGTTTCGGCGGCGTGTGTTACGAGACGCTCACCACAGTGGTGCGTCAGGCGGCCCTGTCGGGCATCCTGCACAACGCCACCATCCTGCGCTACATCATCGAGCGGGCCGACCCGTCGGAGACCTTCGAGGCGCTGCGGCTCGAGACCGGGGGATTCGGGGATATCGTCCGCCTGAGCGGGGGAGAATTGCTGGAGAGCCTGTCCGACGCCTATGCGCGCTACGGCGAGGATGAAACCGTGATCCTGTGCCGCTCCAACAAGAGGGCCATCCGTTACAATCTGGGCGTGCGCAGCCAGGTCCAGTATAAGGAGGAGCCGCTGGTGCGGGGCGACAAACTCATGATCGTGCGTAACTGTTATCAGTTCGTGGAGGACGTGGAGGGGATGGACTACATCGCCAACGGCGACATCGCTACCCTGCAGCGCATCGGCGGATTCGAAGAGCGCTACGGCCTGCATTTCGCCGACGCGCTGCTCTCTTTTCCCGATTACGACGACCGCGAGATCCGGGCGAAGGTCTGTCTCGACACCCTGGAGAGCGAGGCCGCTTCCCTGAGTTATGAGCAGCAGAACGCCCTCTACCAGGGGGTCTCGGAAGATTACGCCCACATCGCCTCCAAGAAGAAACGCTATGAGGCGGTGCGGGAAGATCCCTATTACAACGCGCTGCAAGTCAAATACGCCGAGGCCATCACCGCCCATAAATCACAGGGCGGGCAGTGGAAGTGCGTCTTCATCGACTGTCCTTTCTGGCAGAGCGAGCAGACCCTCGACGATCTCAAATGGCTCTATACGGCCCTGACGCGTGCTGTGGAGCAGGTTTATCTTGTCAATTTCCCCGATCGTTTCTTCGTATGAACCGAATCCTGCGTTTATCTCTCCTTTTGATGCTCGCGTGCGGCCTGAGCCTGCGCGCCCAGGAATTCAACGATATTCCCACTGCCTGGAAATGGACCGGCGACGACACCGTCCTGTTTTCGTACGACGGGAGTTTTGCCGACGGCCGGGCTTTCCTGCTGCATGCCTTCAGCCGGAACCGGGAGCAGGACCTTACGCTGCCGCCCGTGCAGGAACCCATCCGTTTCGAGGGCGCGAAGAATCCTACGTTCTCGCCCGATTCCTCGCGCGTCGCCTTCACCCTCGACGGCGACCTCTATGTGTCGGAGGTGGAGAGCGGGCGGCTCATCCGCGTCACCACCGACGGCTCCGCCCTGGTGCAGAACGGCTATGCCTCCTGGGTCTATTACGAGGAGATTTTCGGGCGCAAGTCGCAGTACAGGGCGTTCTGGTGGTCGCCTGACTCCCGGAAACTGGCCTTCTACCGTTTCGACGACAGCGCGGTGCCGGAGTTTCCCATCTGGTCTCCTTTCGGCACCTACGGTTCGCTCCGCCTGACCCGCTATCCCAAGGCGGGGGAGCCCAATCCGAAAGTGCGCATCGCGGTGGTCGACCTCTCTTCCGCCAAGGTGAAAAAGGGCGTTGTGCGTGCCTCAGACCTGGTTTGGGCCGATTTCGACGACAGTGGCGATCCTTGTTACGGAACGCCTTTCTGGGGCGCCGACAGCCGGCATCTCTACGTGAGCCGTGAGCCGCGGACGCAGAACCTGCTCGAACTCTATCGCGTGTCGGTCTCGGACGGTAAGAAAACCCGTATCTACCGGGAAGAATCGACTACCTGGGTGAACTGGCCCGACGGGCTGCTCTTCGGGAAAGACGGCCTCTACATGGCCCGTGCCGACGACAGCGGCTGGCAGCAGATCTATTATCTTTCGTACGACGGATCCACGCTCAAACGCCTCTCCGAAGGGCCCAACTGGCGCGTGGAGCTGCTCCGCCTGGGCGCCGACGGAAGCGTCTTCTTCAGCGCTGAGCGCGATTCCCATGTGCGCAGCGCCCTCTATCGTCTGGAACCGGATGGTACGCTGCATACCCTCACCGATCCCGATTTCCACGTTCAGGACGTGCGTTTCTCGCCTTCGGGCAAGTGGTTCGTGACGGCGCTTTCGAACGGCCGCACACCCACCCGTATCTGGCTCTGCGAGACCGAGACGGCCGAACTGGCCTGGTATGCGCAACGCGCCACCCGCGTGAAGCAGCCGGGTGTGCGGCTCGATACGCGCATGGCGGGCCGCATGTTCCTGGTGAGCGATGCCGCCGGGCCCGCTTTCCGGTCCGACGCCCTGCCGCTGCCGGAAATCATCGAACTCTCCCTTCCGGGCGGACTCAAGGTGCCCGGAGCGCTCACTTTGCCGGAGGGGTTCGACCCCGCGCGGCGCTATCCTGTTCATCTGGAGATCTACGGCGGCCCCAACACCGCCTATGTGCGTGACCGTTGGCGCAAGCCCTCGGAAATGGCGCGCTGGTTCGCGCAGAACGGCATCATCCATCTCACGGCCGACGTGCGGGCCTCCGGTCACAACGGCAAGGCCGGGCTGGACGGCATCTTCCGGGACCTCACCACGCAGCCCATAGAGGATTTCGTGGCCTGGGCGGAGTATCTCAAGGGCCTTCCCTACGTGGACGGGGCGCGCATCGGGGTGGAAGGCTTCTCTTTCGGAGGAACCAACACCGCCCTGCTTCTGCTCTGTCACAGCGACCTCTACTGCTGCGGCATCGCCGGCGGAGGCGTGTATGACTGGCGGCTCTACGACAGCCATTATACCGAGCGCTTCATGCGTACGCCCGCCGAGAATCCGGAAGGATATGCGGCCTGCCGGGTGTTGGACCGGGTGGGGGATTATCCCGCCGACGGCCGGGCCGTACTGCGTCTGACCCATGGCACGGGCGACGACAACGTGCACCTGCAGAACACACTCCTGCTCGCCGACGCCCTGCAGAAGGCGGGCAAGCCGTTCGAACTCATGCTCTATCCCGACGGGATGCACGGCTACCGCGGTTATCAGGGCGAGCATTCCCGTGCGGCGGACCGGGAGTTCTGGCGTAAACATTTGATTGAAAAGCAATAAGATATATGGAAGACTACAAACAGAAAGCTGCGTCCTGGCTCGAAGGCGATTTCGATCAGGAGACCAAGATGAAGGTGCTCGAGCTGCGGAACAACGATCCCGCGGGCTTCGAGGATGCCTTCTACAAGAACCTTGAATTCGGCACGGGCGGCCTGCGCGGCATCATGGGCGTGGGCACCAATCGTATGAACAAGTATACGGTGGGCATGGCCACGCAGGGTCTGGCGAACTACATCCTCAGGCACTGTTCCGACCCCGATCCGCGTGTCTGCATCTCCTACGACAGCCGCAACAACAGCAAGGAATTCGCCCGCATCACGGCCGACGTGCTGTCGGCGAACGGCATCCACGTCTTTATTTTCGAGAACATCCGTCCCACGCCGGAACTCAGTTATGCCATCCGCCTGAAGGGCGCCGTAGCGGGCGTGATGGTCACCGCCTCGCACAACCCCAAGGAATACAACGGCTACAAGGTGTTCTGGTCGGACGGCGGACAGATCACGGCGCCGGTCGACAAGGAGATCGTGGCCGAAGTGGCCGCGGTGCAGGATCCTTCCCTGGTACGTTTCGGTTCGGTCCGGCCCGGCGCCGTGGAAATGATGGGCGCAGAGGTGGACGAGGAGTACCTGCGTGACATCCTTTCGCTCACGCTCAGTCCCGATTCGCGTGCGCGCCACGCCGACATCAAGTTCGTCTACACGCCCCTGCACGGCTGCGGGGTGCGGCTCGTGCCCGAGTGCCTCGCGCGGCTGGGTTTCACCAATGTATACCACGTGCCGGAGCAGGATTTCAGCGACGGCAATTTCCCCACGGTCGTATCGCCCAATCCCGAGGAGCCGTCGGCCCTCAAGATGGCGGTGGAGCGCGCGGAGCAGACGGGTGCCGACATCGTGATGGCCACCGATCCCGACGCCGACCGCATGGGCATCGCCGTGCGCGACGCAGAAGGCCGGATGGTGCTGCTCAACGGCAACCAGACCGCCAGCATCCTCACCTATTATATCCTCACCCGTCGCGCTGAACTGGGCACGCTGGGGGCGGGGAAATACGTGGTGAAGACCATCGTGACCACCGAACTCATCGCCGATATCTGCGCCTCGTTCGGCGTGCCGGTCTACAACGTGCTCACCGGATTCAAGTACATCGCCGAAGTGGTGAAGCGCCACGAAGCCGACGGAGAGTTCGTCTGCGGAGGCGAGGAGAGCTACGGTTTCAACGCCGGGCAGTTCGTCCGCGACACGGACGCCCAACTGGCCTGTTCGCTCATCGCCGACTGCGCCGCCTGGGCGGCCGACCGGGGCCTCAGCCTCTGGGGGCTGCTGCAGGAAATCTACGCCCGCTACGGCTATCGCAAGGAATCGCTCGTCTACCTGGTGCGCAAGGGCAAGGACGGGGCCGAGGAGATCGCCCGGATGATGGAGGACCTGCGTTCCTGCCCGCCCGCGGAGATCTGCGGAAGCCGGGTGGTGCGGACGGTCGACTACCTGGAACCGGAAAAGACCGGCCAGCCCTCGAGCAACGTGCTGCAGTTCTTCAGTGAAGCGGGCGATGTGGTCTCGGTGCGGCCTTCCGGTACGGAGCCCAAGATCAAGTTCTATTTCGGAGCGAAGGGCGCCGACGCCGATGCCAAGCTGGAGGCCCTGAAAGCCCAGTTCGTGCAGTAAGCCGCGTCAGCGGGAACCATAGTGGCGGCACCAGGCCGTCAGCGGGCAGTCCGCGCACCGGGGTGCGCGGGCTGTGCATATATAGCGCCCGTGCAGAATGAGCCAGTGGTGCGCCACGGGACGCAGTTCTGCAGCGATATGACGTTCCAGGTCGAGTTCCACCGCGCGCGGCGTGCTGCCGCGGGAGAGTCCGATGCGCCGCGCCACCCGGAAGACGTGCGTATCGACCGCGATGACAGGCTCGTCGTAGACGATGGATGCCAGCACATTGGCCGTCTTACGCCCCACACCGGGCAGGCTCATGAGTTCTTCCACGCCGGAAGGGACGCGGCCGCCGAAGTCGGAGACCAGTTTTCTGGCGAGGCCCACCAGGTGCCGGGCCTTGTTGTTGGGGTAGGAGATGGAGCGGATGAGCGGGTAGACATCCTCGGGCGTCGCCTGCGCAAGCGCAGCGGCGTCGGGATAACGGGCGAAGAGAGCCGGCGTGGTGAGGTTCACCCTTTTGTCGGTGCACTGGGCCGACAGGACCACGGCCACCAGCAGTTGGAAGGGGTTCTCAAAACGCAGTTCCGATTCGGCCAGGGGGACATTCTCGCGGAAATAGCCGACTACGCCCTCGTATCGTTCCAGAAGGGTCATAAGGTGATGTCGAGGTCGATGATGTCGTCGATGACCTTTTCGCGGCAGCTCTCGTCGGTGCAGACGAAGACCCGGCCGGGATATTGCTCGAAAATGCTTCGGTTGTGGGTAACCATGACCACGGCGGCGCCCTTTTCCCGGTTGAGGCCGGTGAGGAGTTGCATGATGCCGTCGGCCGTTTCGCTGTCGAGGTTGCCGGTGGGCTCGTCGGCGAGGATGAGTTCCGGCTCGTTGAGGAGGGCCCGGGCGATGGCGATGCGCTGCTGCTCGCCGCCCGAAAGCTGATGGGGGAACTTGTGGGCCTTGGTCGTCATGGCCACCGCTTCCAGCACCTCGTCGATGCGTGCCTCCGCTTTTTCGCGTTCTTTCCATCCCGTGGCTTTCAGGACGAAGAGGAGATTGTCGTGGACGCTCCGGTCGGAAAGCAGTTGGAAATCCTGGAAAACCACCCCGATGCGGCGCCGCAGGAAGGGGATGTCGCGGCGGCGGATATGGTTGAGCCGGAAGCCGCAAACCGTGCCCTCACCGCCGCCCAGAGGGTTTTCTGCGGTGAAACTGCGGATGAGCGAAGTCTTGCCCGTACCCACCTTTCCCACAATGTAGACAAAGTCTCCGCGGCCGATTTCGAGGTCGACTCCGTAGAGGACCTTTTCACCCCCGCCCAGGATGTCTGCTTTTTTGAGCGAAATCAATGGTTCCATGTGCGCAAATATAGCTGAAAAATCGAAGAAAATGATTAAATTTGTAGACTGCTAAAAGAGAATTTTATGCGAATGAAATCTGTGCTGACCTTTTTGTCGGCGGCCCTCCTCCTCTCGCTTCCGGTCCAGGCCGGGCCGGGGGAGCGTACGCGGGCGTACCGGCAGGCCCTGAATCTCTATGAACACGGGATGTATGAGCGTGCAAGGGCCCTTTTCGAGGCGGTGGACGATCCGCTTGCCGAAGCCTATGCCATCCTCTGCGCCGCCCGGGTCAACGCATCCGATTATCCCGATCTCATCCAGGATTACGAATCCCGGTATCCGCAGGGTGTCCTGAATTCGAAGCTGCACCTGCAGTATGCCTACAATCTCTTCGACGAGCGGAATTTCCCGGCCGCCCGTTCCGAGTTCGCCCTGGTGGATGCCGATGCGCTCAGTGAGGCCGAGCGTTCCGAGTATCTGTTCAAGAGCGGTTACTGCGCCTTTGCGGAAGGCGATTATGACGCGGCGCGTCGGGCCTTTACCGCTGTGGAGCAGGAGCGCCGTCGTGAATATCTTGCGCCCGCCAATTACATGACGGGTTATATGGCCTACGAGGAAAAGCATTTCGCCGAGGCGGCGGAGGCCTTCTCGCGTTCGGCCACGGACGAGCGTTTCCGGGCCCTCTCGCAGTATTATCTGCTGGAGAGCAAGTTCATGCTGCGCGACTACGGCTATGTGACCAGCGAAGGTCCGGCGCTGTTTGAACTCGCCCCCGACGGCCGCCGGGCCCGTCTTGCCCGCCTCCTGTCCGAGGCCTACCTGGTGCAGGGCGACAAGCAGAAGGCGCTGGAGTACTTCCGGCAGCAGGAAGAGGCCCAGGCCGCAGCACCGGCGGAAGGCAGTTCGCGCAGCGATCTCTTCCACGCCGGCAGCGTGCTCTATGCGGTACAGGACTATGCGGGAGCCGTGGAGCGTTTCACGCGCATGGGCGACCGCGGTGATTCCCTCGGCCAGGTGGCCAATTACAAGATGGGTGACGCCCAGATCCGCCTGAAGAACAAGGTGGCCGCCGCACAGGCCTTCCGCGACGCCGCCCGGGTCGATTACGACCCCCGCCTGCAGGAAGACGCCTTCTTCAATTACGCCAAACTCGCCTTCGACCTCAATGCCGATACCGCCGTGTTCCGTGAATACATGCGCCGTTATCCTTCGAGCGGACGCGACGAGCAGATCTACAACTATATGGCCCTCGCGGCCCTGGAGAACCGCGACTACGCGGGCGCCGTGTCGGCCTATGCCCACATCGAAAATCTGGACGCGCAGCAGAAGAGCAACTTCATGAAGGCCAACTACCTGCGTGCCAACCAGCTGATCGCCGGAGGCTCCTGGCGTGACGCCGTGCCCTGCCTCAAGGCGGCCGGTTTCTATCTGCCGCGGCAGGACCGTTTCGGACAGCTCACCCGCTACTGGCTGGCCGAGGCCTACTATCACTCGGGCAATTACTCCGGCGCCGAGGCCCTGTACAACGACCTCTACAACCTCTCTGCCCTGAACGGGGAACAGGAAGGGCGTCTGCTGCCCTACAACCTGGCCTACTGCTATTACGGCGAGAAGAAATATGAATCGGCGGCCCGCTGGTACGATACCTACATCGCCTCCCGTGACGCCCATTCCCACGAAGACGCCCTTGAGCGCCGGGCCGACTGCGATTTCGCACGGCACAACTACCGGGCGGCCATCGCCTCCTACCAGCGCGTGCTCGACGAGTTCCCCTCGCCCGACAAGATCTATCCCTATTACCAGCAGGCCCTTGCCTACGGCCTCGCCGGTGACAAGAGCGCCAAGGTCCGCGTGCTGTCCACGGTTAAGAAAGCCTCTTCCGAGGCGCCGATGTACGCCGACGCCATGTACGAACTGGGCCGCAGCCTCATGGAGGCGGGTCAGAACCAGGAGGCCCTGGAGGTGTTCGGACGGCTCCGCTCCTCCACCTCCGACAACGTCTTCGTGGCCAAGGCCCTCATCGGACAAGGCATGGCCTGCCGCAACATGGCCAGTTACGACCAGGCGCTCGCGCACTACAAGCAGGTGGTGGATCTTATGCCCGGCAGTGAATTCGCCGAAGACGCCCTGCTGGCCATCAATTCCATCTATCAGACCACCGGCCAGAGCGAGAAATACCTCGAATACATGGAGACGACCGGGTTCAACTCGGGTCGTACGCCGGTAGAGAAGGAAAGCCTCTACTTCAACACGGCGGAGCAGGTCTACCTGGCGGGCAATTACGCCCAGGCCGTACAGTCGCTGCGCCGTTATCTCGACGACTATCCCAAGGGAACGCGTCAGGGTGAGGCCTGGTTCTACCTGGCCGAGTCGTACCGCAACCTCGGACGTAAGGAAGAGGCCTGCGAAGCCTATCAGGAGGTATCCAAGCGCCTCAAGGAAGGTTCGTTCGCGGAGCTCTCCGCCCTGCATTACGCCCGTCTTTCCTATGAACTGGAGCGCTATCTCGAGGCCTACAGCGGCTACGGGAAGCTGGCTTCCATCGCCGTTTTCGCCGACAACCAGGCCGAGGCCCGTACGGGCATGATGCGCGCCGCCTACAAGGCGCAGGACTACGAATCGGCCATTACCGCGGCCGATGCCGTGAAGGCGGCCTCCGAGGGGCGTGACGCCCTGCTGCGCGAGGCCGACTACATCAAGGCCAAGTCGCTGCTCTCCTCGAGCCGCCGCGAAGAAGCCTTCGAGATCTTCACCGCGCTCGCCAGGCAGAGCACCACTTCCGAAGGGGCGGAATCCTGTTATATGCTCGTGCAGGACGCCTTCGACAAGGGAGCCTTCGATGAAGTGGAGCGCCGTGTCTACGACTTCGCCGGCAAGGCGGGCGGCCAGACCTACTGGCTGGCCAGGGCCTTCATCGTGCTCGGAGACTCCTTCGTGGAACGGGGGAACCTCAGCCAGGCGAAGGCCACTTTCGAGTCGGTGCAGAGCGGTTACATCGCCTCTTCCGCCGACGACGAGATCCCGTCGACCGTCGCCCAGCGGCTGGAACGTCTGAAGACCCTCAATCCCTGAGACGCTTATGAAAAAGACCATCATACTTCTTTCCTGCCTGGGTCTGGGCGCCCTTTCCGCGGCGGCCCAGAACCTGAATCCGCAGGTGCAGGTGACCAACGACTATGAAACCCGGATGTCGGAAGTGCGCAAGAACGACCTCACCATGGCCGTTCCCGATTCGGTGACGCAGTTCAGGACCGAGGTGGACTATACCGTGTTCGATACGCCATACCGCGGCGCCTACGACTTTACGCCTTACTCCGTGCGCGTGTTGCCCAAACTCCGCAGCTTCGACGCCCGCAAACTCTATGTCCGGGCCGGAGCGGGCTATCCGCTGCATCCGGAGCTGCAGGCCGTCTGGAGTCCCGTGACCAAGGGTCTCATGCGCATGAGCGTCTATCAGGACCTGCAGGGCTACCTGGGGCGTTACAAGAGCGTGGACGGCACGCGTTTCGACGGGCACGACCTCGACGAGAACTTCGGGGTGGAGGGTCGCTGGAACAAGGAGCGTTTCGACATGAGCTGGCAGGCCGATTACCGGGGCCTGTTCACCCGCGACGACCTGGCGGACGGAAAGTTCCATGACGTGAACCTTTCGGCCCGCCTGGTTTCGAACGAGCCGGACAGCACCCTGTTCTATTACTCCTTTGCGGTGGGACTGGGCTATGCCTATGAGGACCTGCCGGGCGCTGCGTTTATCAGAGAGCCCATGTATTCGATTGACGCCACCCTCGGGCCGGTCATTGACTTCCGTTACAAACTGCTGATAGACTTCCATTTGCAGCAGTCGTCCTATGCGGAGAACGTTTTCGACGAGGTGTCGCTCACTTATGTGCGTCCGCGCGTGGAGATGGAATTCGGCCCGGCGCACGTTTCGGGCGGCGTTTTCATGGCGCTGGGTGACCATCTGTTCCTGCGTCCCGATGTGCGCGCGAATGTGAATCTTTTCGGGGAACGCCTGGGCGTCTATGCTGCTGTGACGGGGGAGGAGCGCATCCGCGACTACTCTTCCTACAAGTGTTCCGACCACTGGTTCTCGCCGGCCTATACGAACTCGCTCAACCGTTCCTTCGACGAAATCAAGGCGCTCCTGGGCGTGCGCGGCAGCCTGTGGAACAAGTTCCAGTATGACCTGAACGGCGGCTGGGGCAACCTCTCCAGCATGTCGGTCTATGCGCTGGCTGCATCGGCCGCCGATCCGGCCCGCTACGTCTATCAGCTGCGTTTCTCCGACTACCGCCATACATGGGTGGAACTGCTCGGTTCCTGGGAATCGGACCGTCTGGCCGTGGACGGACGTTTTTGCTGGAACAAGACCGACATGGACGCGGCCTACCTCGACCTTCCGGCCGTGTGCACGAACCTGCGTGCGGTGTATAACTGGAACCGGCGGATTTTCGCCGGCGCCACGGTCGATGCGGAGAGCCTGCGCTACAGCGCCTTCAGGACGCTCGACGGATTCATCAACCTCTCGCTCGACGCCTCCTATCGTTTCAACCGGCGCACGGAGGCCTGGGCACGCATTGGGAACCTGTTCGGCGCCGAAATCACCCGTTCGCCCCTGCATATGGAAATGGGGCCCAGTTTTACGCTCGGCGTGGCCTTCAGTTTGTAGTTTTTTTTGTAAATTTGTAAGATTATAATAACACCCGTTCAAATGGTAGAACAAGAAGAGATGAAAGTGGCGGAAGAACAGTATTCCGCAAACAGTATCCAGGTTTTGGAAGGGCTCGAGGCGGTGCGCAAGCGCCCCTCCATGTATATCGGTGACATTTCCGAGCGCGGCCTCCATCACCTGGTATATGAGGTGGTCGACAACAGTATCGACGAAGCCATGGCCGGCTTCTGCGACAGCATCGACGTGCAGATCCTGGAAGACAATTCCGTCCGTGTTCAAGACAATGGGCGCGGTATCCCCACGGGCATGCACGAGAAGGAGCACCGCAGCGCCCTGGAAGTCGTGCTCACCGTGCTGCATGCCGGCGGTAAGTTCAGCAAGTCCAACTACAAGGTTTCGGGCGGTCTGCATGGCGTGGGCGTGAGCTGCGTGAACGCGCTTTCCGATCTGCTGGTTGCCGAAGTGCACCGCGAGGGCAAGGTTTTCCGCCAGACCTACTCGAAGGGCAAACCCACCAGCGAGGTGGAGGTCGTGGGCGAAAGCAACGACACCGGAACGGTCATTACCTTCCATCCCGACGCCACCATCTTCACCCAGACCATCGTCTACAAGTACGACACCCTGGCCGCCCGCCTGCGTGAGCTGGCCTTCCTGAACAAGGGTATCCACATCCGCCTCACCGACAAGCGCAGCCTCGTGGAAGAGTTCGTCAAGACCGATGACGGGGAATCGAAGGCTACGGGCCGGATGGTCTTCCGCAGCGAGGAGTTCTATTCCGAGCGGGGCCTGAGCGAGTTTATCGACTATCTCGACGCCGGTTCCGAGAAACTCATCCCGGAGCCCGTCTGCGTCAATTCCGACAAGATCATCCCCATCGACATAGCCCTCCAGTACAATACGGGCTACTCGGAGAAGATCTATTCCTATGTGAACAACATCAACACCATAGAGGGCGGTACGCACCTGCAGGGCTTCAAGATGGGCCTCAGCCGTTCGCTGAAGAACTACGCCGACAAGAACAAGCTGCTCGAGAAGGCGAAGGTGGAGCTGGCTCCGGAAGATTTCCGCGAGGGCCTCACCGCAGTGGTGTCCGTGAAGGTGGCCGAACCCCAGTTCGAGGGGCAGACCAAGACCAAACTCGGCAACACGGAGGTTACCTCGGCCGTTTCCCAGGCCACTGCGTCCGCCATGGAGATCTTCCTCGAGGAGAACCCCAAACTGGCCAAGATCATCATCGAGAAAATCGTGCTGGCCGCCACGGCCCGCAACGCGGCCCGCAAGGCCCGCGAAATGGTGCAGCGCAAGACCGTCATGACGGGCGCCGGCCTGCCGGGCAAGCTCGCCGACTGTTCAGAGAACGACCCGGAGAAGTGCGAACTCTTCCTCGTGGAGGGTGATTACGCAGGCGGAACGGCCAAGCAGGGCCGCGACCGCCGCTACCAGGCCATCCTTCCGCTGCGCGGTAAGATCCTCAATGTGGAGAAAGCTGCCCAGGACCGCGCCTTCGAGAGCCAGGAGGTCCGCAATATCTACACCGCTCTGGGTGTTACCGTGGCCCAGGAGGAC
>JAFTEQ010000042.1 GCA_017453565.1 Bacteroidales bacterium | reverse complement strand
ATGAAACGAAAACCGACAAAAATTGCGTTTTATGTCTACTTTCGAGAATTGATTTTCTCAAAAATTAGTATTTTTGTCTAACATTTATCCAAAATCATCATTTTTAACAATTTTTAGTGTCTACTTTTAGGTAGCAGTACACAGGGGATTGTTTCTATACACATAAGTTAACATAATATAAATTAGGTAACACATAGGGTTGATACCGGCCTGCGGCTTCCACCGAACGGCGGGCATCACCCGCAGCAGCGAGTTCCTGCCTTGACCGGGACGAAGATGCGAGAATGGAGTCCGCCACGGTGGAAGGCCCAGGCCGGCACATCATTATCTCTCCCAGAGTGTATGTAGTGGTGCAAACTAACGACAGACTACCGTCATTTTGGGCCGATTTTGACGGTAGTGGTACATTCAGAAGGCAGACTACCAGCACTAAAATGTAAACCAATTATAGGACGATACGGCTCCGCATGGAGCATAACTATTTATCAGTCAATTCATACTCGGCGGCCCGGTCCTCCCAGCGGGGCTCTTTCCATTCTCGCATCCGGCGTCCCTGCTGCGGGAATAAAAAAGAGGACGACCTCATGGCCGTCCTCTTATCTGAAAATGAGGCTGTTAAACCTTAATTGGCGTCGGCGTCAACAAGGGTCAGGTACAGACCGGTGGTCCATTTCTCGGAACCGTTCTTAACCTCACCGACAATCTTCACGTAGCACTTGGGATCGTCAACCTTGACGGTACCGTCGGCATGCGCGTTGATGATCGAGTTACCCTCCACCTGCAGGTCATAGGAGAACTCCTCACCCACGAGGCTGAAGTCACCGCTGAAGGCGGGAGCCTGCGTGAATTCCACGATGAAGGAACCGGCCTTGGTGAACTGGACGGTCTTGACATTGTAACCCTTGATCTGCTCGGGGATCTTAACACCCTGATCCTTGAGCCAGGCGGCAATCTTGTCGAGGTCGCCGTGCTTGAAGGTCATCTCGACCTCCACCTTGGGGCCATTGGCCTCGATGGTGGTCTCAACGATCTTCCAGGCGCGATAAAGCGAGTTGTTCACCTGGGGCTGCCCGGAGGTCTCTGCGGTCTTGGTCACCTCGGCTGCGGGCTCCTGGGCATCGGCCTCGGTCTTGCCCTCTTCCACGATGGTCACGCTGGCGCTCTTAAGCGTCACGTTACCGAAACCGGGAATGTGGTAGGTTCCAGCGCTGAAGGTGTAGGTGGTCACAGTCACCTCGGTCTGGCTGTCGCCGGGAGCGGCATAGCCCTGAGCCGGAGCGGACGGACCACTTTCGACATCTTCGGTAATGATGGCACGGTCGGTCTCGGTGAACTCGAGGCTCTTGAGCTTACGGCCGGGACGGGAATCCAGGGTAACGGTCTCGGAAAGCACAACCTTGGCAGCTACTGCCGTGTTGACGGGTTTCTCGAGGGGAGCGTACTCTTCCTCTTCCTTTCCACCCTTGTTCTTGTCTCCGCAGGAAACCAGGGTCAGAGCGGCAACCGCCGCAGCGACCATAGCGAATTTGTAGATAAGTTTCATAATGTGTTAAGTTGATTGATTATTCCAAATTAGAAGAGACGGACGTTGATGCCGAACTTCATGACCGGCCAGAACTTGTTGAAGAAACCGCCCAGGAACTTGCCCTCGGCCATCTGGTCAACAATATCTTCCTGGGTGCCGACGATGGGCGCGTCGTCCAGTTTGTCCTTGTGGTCGAGCAGGGCGCTGGTCACAAAACCATCTTCGCCGTTCTTGAAGTTGGTGGCATACAGCTTCACGCCGCCCGCATACTCGAGGCCCAGGTCGAAGCTCACGCTCACGCGGTGCTTGATGTTGGCTCCCCTGCCCCAGCCAAGGCCGAAGTAGGGACGGATGGCGTTGTTGGCGCGGAGACCGGCGCGCAGGAAACCTTCCTCGTCGGAGGTGACTTTCAGTTGCTCGGTACCGGCGTCGTTCTTGATGGTGACGGCCAGGTTGGCGTACTCGTCGGTCGTGAGGACCTTGCTCAGGTCGGCCGAGAGATTCACGATGTCACCGTTGCTGCTGCCGTACGCACCCACCGAGAGGTGGAACGCGCGCTTCTTGAAGGGATAGATATCCGCAATGCCATAGTAGGAGGAAGTCAGGAACGCCTCGCAGTTGATGTTGCTGAGGTCACGGCCGGCGATGGACGCACCCAGTTCTCCGAGGTCGACGACCTGGGAGTACTTCCAGAACGGCTTCAGCGCGGCATAACCCACCCGGATCTGCACATAGGGGCTGATGGGCGCGGAGATGGAGATGCTGGGGCCGTCGAAGAGGACGCCGCCGATGCCGATTCCGAGGTGGTTGAAATACTTGTACTCCGGAACCTTCTGTTCCTCCTGCTGTCCGGCAGGAGCCTCGGCGGGCTGATTCACTACCTGCGGGGCCTCCTGGGCGCGAAGAGACACGCCAAAGGCAAGGACTGCCGCAGAAATCATGAGGATGGTCTTTTTCATAGAAGTGTTAAAATTTTCCCAAATATATTCATTTTTTTTGATTTACGCGCGCGTACCCGCTGACTTTCCGCATTTTCGGCCCCCTACCCTTCCCGGGCGACGACCGGATTGCCGTAGATATGCCAGAAAATATCGCGCAGTTCAGCGCGGTCGAGACGCTTTTCCAGTTTCTCGAGTTTGTGCTCCGTATAGGCCTTGAACGCCTCCAGGTCTTCGGGCGTATAACGGTCTGAATAACGGCTGGTTCCGTTCATGAGATCGTAGCCCATATAATTGGTTTTCCATAACTTATACCCATTCACGATGCGGTCGTCGACGGCGCGGCGGATGGCCTGGTAGCGGTCGTTCTTGTCGTACCACGAAGCCCGTCCGATCTCCTCTTCGGTGAGTGGGGCGCCGATCTCCAAATGAATGTGCCCCTTCTGCTGGCGGATGCCGGTGAGGATGCTGTGCATATCTTCGTTTTTCTTCTTCACATATTTCTGCGTACGGGAGATGAGCAGTTCGCGGGCCTTGCGGGCGTCGCAGGGCTCATACTCATAGGAAATGCTCATGGGCACGATGTTGAGCGCCATAAAATTGCTCTTGAAATCGGCCTCTCCGCTCATATCGAACATCTTGAGCAGGCCCTGCTCCGTGATGTCGAGCCCGTTCTTGGTACGTCCTTCACGCTGCGCGATCCAAACCGATGAGCGACCCGTGGTCACGGCCTGGCGGATGTAACGCGACAGGAGTTGCGAGGAAAGATAGAGTTCCCGGGCGGAAATGCCGCGGATGACCTTGATCATGCGGTTGGAGCGCAGCAGATCCTCCACGATGCGCCCAGAAAGCAGATTGCTCCCCACGCAGATCTCCGTCATGGGAATATCGCTGCGGAGCAGCATCCACTGCGTAAGGGCCGGGTCGAGGATGATGTCACGGTGGTTGGAAACCGCCAGGAACTTGGCCCCGCCAAGCTCCTGAAGATGCTCAATCCCCGAGAAGGTGAAGCCGGCAGAGGTCTTCTCTACCACGGCGGCTACCACACGCGACATGACGGTCTGCTGGAATTCATCGATGCTGTTTACGCTCCGGATAAGATTCCGGAACGTTCCCAGCGGCATATCGGGGAACAGATATTTGGAAATGACGGGGATGGCCGGATGGTTGGAAACCCGCCGCAGCGCCTCTACGGCTTCTTCGTCAGTGTAGGGGCTGATGCCTTCAAATTCATCCATAAATCTCTGAATTTCTGTAAAGTAAGGAACTGTCGCCGTAGCTCAGGAAACGGAAGTCGTGCGACAGGGCATAATCGTATATCTTGCGCCAGTCCTCGCCCACGAAGGCGGCGACCAGCAGGATGAGCGTACTCTCGCTCTGGTGGAAATTGGTGACCATCGCCTCGGTCAGACGGAAGCGGAAGCCGGGTACGATGATGATGCGGGTGCCCGCCTCGAGGGTATCGAGCCCCTTCCCTTCCATCCAGCCGATGAGCGCGTCGAGCGCCTCGTCCGTCGAGTAAGGATAGCTGCGTTCGTAGGGTTCCCATTGTTCTACATCGGCAGGAGCCCCCTCTTCGATACAGTGCACGCCCATGTAGTAGAGCGATTCCAGCGTGCGCACGGAGGTGGTCCCCACAGCCACGCAGCCTCTCCTCGTGCGTAGATCGCGCAGCAGCGACAGCGGAACGTAGAAGGGTTCGCGGTGCATGGCATGCTCCCGTACGCGGTCTCCCTTGACCGGCAGGAACGTGCCCGCCCCAACGTGCAGACAGACCGTTTCCCGCTTCAAACCGCGGGCATCGATGGCAGAGAGCACCTCTGGCGTAAAATGCAGACCGGCCGTGGGTGCGGCCACCGAACCGCGGATGTGCGCGTAGAGGGTCTGATAACGCTCTTTGTCGATCGATTCCGTACGCCGGTTCAGATAGGGAGGAATGGGTACCTGGCCGCAGCATTCCAGCACGCGGGAGAAAGGCTGGGCGCCTGTCCAGGTGAATTCTACCGTACCGGTCCGGTCGGTCCGCTCCAGCAGACGGGCCTGCAGGCGGAAAGCGGCGGCTTCACTCCCCTCCGGGCAATCGAAAAGAAGGATATCGTCTTTCCAACGCTTCGCATTGCCGATCACACACTTCCAGCTGCAACGATCCGTAGCGGCAAAAGCGAGATTGTATTCGACGGGAGAAACAGGCTCGAGACAGAATATCTCTATGAGCGCACCGCTCGTGCGTCGGAAAAAAAGACGGGCCGGCACCACACGCGTATCGTTGAACACCATGAGAGCCGACTCGGGGAGATACCCGGCGAGATTCCGGAATTTGGATTCGGTGACCGTTCCGTCACGGTAAACGAGCAATTTCGACGCATCCCGCTCGGAGAGGGGATATTTGGCGATCCTGTCATCCGTGAGGGGATAGGAATAATCCGAGATATGAATCTCCGGTATCATTGTACAAATGTAGCAAGTTTCCGGCGATTTCCGAATCGTTTTTCTTTGATTTCATTCTGTAAACAACAGAGACAAAACAACCGCATTTTTACGTCACATTTGTATACAAATTCAATAATATTCTCCCAGCCGCCAATTAGTTTAGTTATGTTAAATAACAAAAATTGATAAATGATGTATATAAAAGATAATATTAAAGAAATCAAGAAGTTATAGAATTTATCTACATCTATTAATAAGGCCGTGGGCGTATCTCGCAACGGACAGACAACAGGGAATATACGAATTTATATAAATAATCATGTTAACTATTATAATAATCAGTAATTTGATAATAATTACCTAAACCAATACTTGCTATATATAACGTCTATTCCCTATCGTGGCATTGTCGATTGATTACAATTATTATTTTGCGGTTTCAGAAATTTGTTCTACATTTGTGAAAAATCAATTTACAAAATGAACAGAAGGTTGCAACAGTTTTTGAGCGTCGAGAACATCACACAGTCGCAGTTCGCGGACAACCTGGGCGTGGCTCGGGCCAGTGTCTCCCATATCCTGTCTGGCCGCAATAAACCGGGCTTCGAGTTCATTGAGAGCATGGCACGGCACTACCCTGCCCTGAATCTCGACTGGTTTGTAACCGGCAAGGGCCGGATGTTCAAAGATGCGTACCGTGACGAGGCGCCCATATCAGAATCCCTTCCCGCCCCTGAGGAGGAGTTTTCCGCTCCTGAGACGGTTCCGGAAACGCTCTTCAGCGACAATAACATCCCTGCAGCCCCGCAGAACCCCGATTTTGAAGCCGCTGCTCCCCAACGGAGCATCGAACGGATTGTGGTATTCTACACCGACGGAACGTTCCAGGAACTCAAATAAGTATTATCTTTGCACCGTATGTTGTTTTACGGAATCGATCGCAAAGAGCTGCACCGGGAGGCGTTTGAACGCACATTCCGGCACCCGGTCGGGATCCGGTCGGGCATGGATCCGGACGGACGCCACTACAACCGTTACCTCAAGCTCGGTTTCGGCTTTGCCACGGTCGGCCCCGTCTCCTGTGCTCCGCACTCCGGAATCCGGCATATCATTGATCTGTTCCAGGAAAACGCACCTACAGGTCCCGTGTTCGTGGACATTGTAAAACAAACACACAGCACCACGGAAGAGGCCATTGCGCACGATTATCTCTCCACCTTCGCATCCGCCTACGATTTCGCCACCCTCTTTCTGCTCGATTTCTCAATCAGAAATACAGGTGCGGTACTAGAACCATCTTTTATTAAGGATGTTAGCGACCCGGTTTTAGACGCTCGCCTAAGTTATGAGAATTACCGGCCCGTCGTACTGCGCCTGCATCGGGAACTCCCCCTGCGCAGTCTGGAAGATATACTGGACTACTGCCGCATGAACGGCGTGGACGGCGTGGCCGTAGACGGGCTTGACGCCCTGAAAAACGTGCACAGGATCACGCAGGGCCGCTATCCTGTCATTGCTACGGACCGCATCCGCTCGGCTGCCGACGTAGCTGTCCTGCTCCGGGAGGGCGCCAGCCTGGTGGAACTCGACTGCCGGGGGCCGGAGGTGAAAGGCCTCCTGCGGGGTCGAAAGATACTCAAAGATTTGAAAATCAACGAATAGCTTATGCTCTCAGCGTCCATCTGCACCATTGGCGACGAGATTCTGATCGGTCAGATCGTAGACACCAACTCAGCCGCGATTACCCGCGCCCTGGGCAGCCTGGGCATACGCTGTACACGCATGATTTCCCTGCCCGACGACCGTGCGGAAATCATTTCCCTGCTTAAGTCTGAGCTTTCCGCCCACGACATCGTGATTTCAACCGGCGGGCTAGGTCCCACCAAGGACGATATCACCAAGGATGCTCTGGCCGAACTCTCTGGCAGTCGCAAATACAGAAAGGACGAGGCTCAGGAACAGATTATCTACAATATCCTTCATTCCCGCGGCCTCGAAGTGCTGGAATGCAACCTCCGTCAGGCTCTGGTGCCGGAACGGTGCGAAGTCATCCTGAACCGCAAGGGAACGGCGCCCATCATGGTTTTCCGCTTTCCCAAAGAGCGCTTCGGGCACCCGGCGACGCTCTACGCCCTACCCGGCGTGCCGTTCGAGGCCACAGGGGCGCTGCCCGACGTGCTGGAAGATATCCGCACACACCACACGCTCGAACACATCACCCACCGCACCCTGATGACCTACGGACTGGCAGAATCGGCCTTGGCGCAGCGCATTGCAGCCTGGGAGGACACCCTGCCCGCCGATATGCACCTCGCCTACCTGCCCAATCCCCTGACCGGCGTGCGCCTGCGCCTGTCGGTCTACGGTGGAACGCAGGAAGACGCGGAAAGGCGCATTTCGGGCCAAATTCAGGCCCTTAAGCCGATTCTGGGGCAAGACCTCTATTCAGAGCAGGACGACACGCTGGAGGCCGTTATCGGGCGCCTGCTGCGCGAAAAGGAACTCAGCCTGAGTGTCGCCGAATCCTGCACGGGCGGAGAGATCGCCCACCTCATCACTACGGTAAGCGGCTCGTCCGACTATTTCCTGGGTTCCGTCACCTCGTACGCCGTGGCCGTCAAAGAAAAGGTACTGGGTGTTCCGGCCGACACCATCGACCGATTCGGAATCGTGAGCGCCGAAGTTGCCGCCGCCATGGCGGAGGGAGTCCGGCGCCTTACGGGCAGCGGTGTATCGCTTGCCACCACGGGCTGGGCCGAAGGCGAGGGAGACGGGCACGAACCGGGCGGCACGGTCTGGGTCGGCGTAGCCGGACCGCAGGGTACACGCTGCCGGAAATTCAATTACAAGAACGATCGTAAACGCAATATCGAGCGTTTTTCGGCCTCGGCGCTTGATTTTTTGCGACGTTACATCATTGAACTTTAAAAACTCTGTAAAACAAGCGATAAAACAAGAATGTTCCGAATACGAACATTTTTGTTAATATCGTTTTACGATAAATCTCGCGGCGCAGATACAGGCATTTACACCCGGAGTATCAGTGCGTCCGGATCAGATGCATCAGGCGGCTTCGAAGCTCTTCGAAGTTGGGAATGGAGAGATGGCGACGGGTCTTTTCCGGATGCATTTCGTCGAACTTGATGAGGATGCCCGCTTCGATCACATCGCCGAATTCATCATTGATGCCGGCACCGAAAGACTTCATGGTGGGCGACATGTTCATGTAGGTATTGACGAGCGGCGGGATGTTAACCCCCTGCTTCTGGATCTCGCGCTTGAGGATCTTGTAGTCTTCCCGGAAATCGGATTCCGTGAATATCTGTCCGTACCGTTGCGGCAATTCCAGCTTGACAGGGTTCTTGGGCACCACCATCTTGTCCAGACGGCTGCGCAGTTCCTCGGTTTTCTTGATGCCGAAATGCTTTTTAATGAAGTAGAGCAGCATCTGCAGGGCCTCCTTCGGAAAAGATGGATAGATAGTCATCTTACCGAAGAAAAACTCCATCCTTCCCTTATACAATAAGATGAGACCACCGAGCCCATCGAACAGATTGTCAAGCGAATAGAGACTCTTCATCCCGTGCTCGGCGATCTGGTATTCCGGCCTGATGAAGGAACGGCTCAACTCGATGGTCTTCAGGAAATCGCCCTTCAGGTAACGCTGCGTGAAGCGGAACAGGTGCGCGGAAGGCATGATGGGCTGGCCGAAACGGTCGTACATCACCTCGTCGCAAAGAACATAGCGGTAACCGCCAATGATGCACTCGGCTTCCGGATCCCACAGCACCAACTGTTTGTACTTGAATGCGGCGTCCAGATCGAAGGCGTCCAGATCGGCGGCCTTCCCCGTCCCTCCGCCACCGGCGCGGAAAGAGATTTCCCGCAAACGTCCAATTTCCAGTAGCACATTCGGAGCGCACTGGTTATCAACAATGTAGAGCTTGTTACCTGCATGATTGGTATCACGTAGGAAATGCGCTTCCGTGAGTTCCGCCTTCAGCAGTTCCTTGTCTACCGGGGCGATGATTTCTTCCTGTATCACAGTCAATCGTCCTTTTTCAGTTCATAAACCTTGTCCCGCACCCAGGCTGCCCACTCCACGTCGCGCTTGTCGGTGGTAAAGGTCTGCCAGGGAATGGGTTTTCCGAAAACCAGCTTGTACGACTTGTGCTGGCATTTATAGAGTTCGTCCGGGAGGGTCAGCATGGCAATGTTCAATTTGAGTTTCAACAAATTGCGCAGCCGGTCCAGACGATAGAAGCGTTTGGAATTGCAGCCGCTGAACCACACGGGAATCACGTCACGCTGCGAAAGGCGGCTCTTGGTGATGAAGGTTTTCTTCCAGGGAAGGTCCTGCACCACACCGTCGATCTTGCGCGAACACAGGCCCGCAGGGAAGATGATCACCTGCCTGTCGGACTGGAAAGCCTCGTTGATGAGGCCCGAAAGCGCCGCGCTCTGTCCCCCCATCTTGTTCACCGGGATCGTATACTCCGCAATGGGTTTGATGGCCATGAGGAAATCGTTGGCCGGAACCACGATGTTTCCGTCGTACCTGCGCCCCACCGTGCCGATGACGCTCATGGCGTCGATCCCACCCAGAGGATGGTTGCCCGCAAAGGTGTAGCGGCCCGTTTCGGGCAGGTTCTCCAGTCCTTCCACCGTGAGATGCACGTCGTAGTAGTCGAGCAGTTTCTCGGCAAATTCAACGCCGAGATAGCCCTTTTCCAGATAGCCGTTCAGGTGGTCCTGATGGATGAAGCGCTTCAGGGCGTTCAGCAGGAACTGCGGCACCTTTCCGGCGCCGAAACGGCTGCGGACAATATCGTCAAGGTCGATCCTGGTGGTTTCGTTGACAGGCATAAGGCGATTTCATTTATAATATGACGGCTTCCAGCATGAAGCGGAAGACCATGGGACGGGCCGGGATCCGGTACTTTTCGAGGGGCATGCCGCCCCAGGTATTGATACCGCCTACCCCCATCTGCACCAAGTCCACATTCACCCAGGTCTTTCCGTTCTCCCGGTCGAGGAGATGCGCCTGCTTCACGAGTTCGAGCGAATGGGTGTGCTTGTGCCAGACCATGGGCGGATTGCGGTGGATGGGCCAGGGATCGTGGATGCCCAGGTCGATCTCGCGGCGGCCCAGCGGCAGGGCCGAGGCGGAGAATCGTCCCTCCGGCACACTGATGCACAGGCCCTTCCCTTCTCCGTCAAGCAACTGCAGATAGCGCAGTCCCGTGTGGGTTCCCGATTCCTGCGGACGAATGTATCCGAAATGGTACTGATCGGCCAGCAGTTGGCGGTAACGGCCCAGTTTGGCCGAACGGCAGCGGTCGATGTAGTTCTCATGCGGCCCCCGGCCGTAGAAATCGAGACCATAGTAGCGCCCGGGCATGGCGAATTCCACCCCGAAGCGGAACAGGTCGGGGCAGGAAGCCAGTCCCCCGGCGTCTTCGAGACGCTCTGTCACGGCCACGCGGCCCTGGGCGTCGATGTCATAGTCGAGGCAAACGCGTACACCTTCCCGCAGCAGATACGCAACGTGCAGCTGCGCGGCGCCGCGGCATACGAGGCTCTCCCCTTCCCGGCCGATTTCACCGGAAGCATCCACGCGCTCGGCCTTGAATTCCGGATAAAACCACATCTTCATGAGGGTGTCGAGCCCGGCGCCCTTATCGTTTTCCGTGAAAGCGCGGCCGAAGCAGGGCCAGAGCGGCTCGGAAAGCAGGGGCTTGCCGTCTGCCGTCCAGCTGCTGAGCACCCCCGTACGGGCCGAGAAGCGCAACTCCCAGGCCTTGGGGCCCTTCCGTTCCGGTTTACCGGCGAAGTGTTCCGCTTCCTGCAGCACCAACTGGTCGGAAGCCACTTCAAATCCCGCGGGCAGCAGGCCGTCGGCCTTCTTGAGGCGGTACGAGAGATTCAGGCAGAGGTCGTGGCCGGCCTCGGAGCGCAGCGTCTCCAGCTCCTTCCCGCCCAAAGGCAGACGCAGCAGGACCGTGTCGCCCGGCGCCACCCGGAGACGATTCACCGTACCCCCGCGCAGGACTTCCCCGTCGCGCAGCAGGCTCCACTGCAGTTCGTAACGGCTCAAATCAATGAAACTGTGCTCGTTGTAGACGTGCACCCGGCCTTTCCTCAACTCCTCGGGCGTAGCGAAGGAAAGGATGTTCCGCATCATGTACGCCGCCTCGTAGGCGTGCGGGTGATACTGACGGTCGGGCGTGAGCAAGCCGTTGCAATGGAAGGTCCCCGTCCAGGGATCGTAGTTGTTGTAGTCGCCCCCAAAAGCGAAATAGTGGTCGCTTCCGTAGACCGAAGCGTCGAGCGGACGCCTGAGCGCCTGATCGGCGAAATCCCAGATATAGCCGCCCAGGAAGCCGGGATATTTGCGCACCAGATCCCAGTATTCCCCGAAATTACCCATGGAATTCCCCATGGCGTGGGCATACTCCTGCAGCGCGAATGGCTTGACCTGATTGCCGTCGGTAAGATAGCGCTCGCACCAGTCGGGTTCACAGTAGTGGTAGAGTTCCAGATCGGTATAGGGCAGTTCCGGACGCTTCCGCTCCAGTTTGGTATACACGATGGGGCGCGAAGGATCGTAATCCTTGCCCCAGCGGTAGCAGGCTGCGAAGTTGGGTCCCTGCCCCGCCTCGTTGCCCATACTCCAGAGAATTACGGAAGGATGGTTGAAGTCGCGCTGCACCATGCGGCTGAAACGCTCCAGGTGGGCCTGGGCATAGTCGGGCCGGGCGGCAAGGGTGTTCTCCGGCTTGTATCCCATTCCGTGCGACTCGATGTTGGCCTCGTCCATGAGGTAGATGCCATAGCGGTCGCAGAGCTCGTACCAATATGGGTCGTCGGGATAGTGCGAGGTGCGCACGGAATTGATATTGAGCTGCTTGAGTAGTCTGATATCCTCTTCCATCTCGGCGTGTGACATCACATACCCGCCCGTGGTGGACATCTCGTGCCGGTTCACGCCCTTGATGAGGATGGGCCGGCCGTTCACCAAAAGCTGCAGACCGCGGATTTCCACCGTGCGGAAGCCCACATGCACGGTATCGCTTTCGCTCACGCCCTGCGGGCCGTGCACCCGCGCGCAGAGCGTATACAGATTGGGGGTTTCCGCGCTCCAGAGCCGTGCGCGGCGGATGCGCCGGCGGCTCACGCTCTGACGCAATCCCCCTTCGACGGGCTCGCCGGACGGCCGGACACTCCAGTTTTTCACCTTCCGCCCGTTAGGCGCAAGCAGCGAGAAATCAATGCGTTCTACGTCTTCCGTCGTAAAGGCGGAAACCTCAATCCGACCGTCGGCATCGGCCAGCACGTGCAGGTCTTCCAGCCGGGCCTGGGGCCGGCTGCGCAGCAGGACGCTGCGCGTAATGCCGCTCATGCGCCAGTAATCCTGGTCTTCGAGGTAGAGGCCGTCGCTCCAGCGGAGCACCTCCATGGCGAGCAGGTTGTCGCCTTCCTGTAACAGGGGCGTCACGTCGAAGCTCGCCGCGAGTTTAGAATCCTCGCTGTAGCCCACTTCCCGGCCGTTCAGCCAGACGCGCAGGCAGGAAGAGGCCGCCCCCACTTCCAGGACGACGCGGCGGCCGTCGAGCCAGGCCTTATCTACCGCAAAATGATGCCTGTACTGCCCCACACGGTTGTGTTCCCGGGGCGGGAAGGGCGGATTGTTCTTGTAGTACCACTTCCACGGGTACCCGCTGCTCACATAGACCGGGTCGCCGAAGCCGTTCAGTTCCCACGCTCCGGGAACCGGCATCGTGCCCCAGGCGCTGTCGTCCAGACCGGGCCTGTAAAAAAGGGTATCCCGCCCTTCGGGACGCTCATAGCCCCGGAACCGCCAGACACCGTCGAGCGAGACGGCGGGGGCGGAGCTGTGCAGTGATGCACGCATGGGAAGGCGCGAACGCTGGTTTACCGCCGGATTCTCCCAGTCGGGAACCGCCCCGGCGCCCAGGCTCAGGCTGCAGCAAGCAAGGAAAAGGAACAGGCGTTTCATAGGCTTCAGAGCAGTTTTTGCAGGATGGGATAAAGCACGTCGCTGTAGCGGACCATGCCGATGTCGGTGAAGTGCGTGCCGTCTACCGTGGCCTCCCCGTCGTCACCGAGAAGCTTGTCGCCGCTGACATAATAGATATTGGTCTCCCCTTTCGCCACCAGGGCGTCATAGACCTGGCGCAGGGCCTCGTTGCGCGCATGAACCGAACGGGCTTTGCTCGCACTGAAGAGCATGCCCGGATAATGCGCCACTTCCACGAACACCACGGGCACATCCGGATGGGCGTTGCGCAGGATCCGGAAGAAGTTCTCCTCTTTTTCAAGCGTATTCTTCGCGTTCCCGTTGGCCACGTTGTCGAGCACGTACACGGCCGGATCGGGGCAGGAAGCCATCCACTCGGCCACGTCGTAGTCGAGCAGGGCGTTTCCGCTGAAACCGAGGTTCACCACCTCGCGGTCGAGCCGGCGCGAGAGAATGTTGGTGAAAGCCATGCCCGGACGCGTGCAGCAGCCGCCCTGCAGAATGCTGGTGCCATACATGATGACACGGCCCTTGCGGCCGGGATGCGGATCATCGGAGGCCTCGAAACGCGCATCGGGGTCGATGCCGATCTCCAGCTTGTCCACACGATTGTAGAGCGACAGATAGAGCATGTACTCCCTCATCTCACCATTTAGGGTCTTGCCCACTTCATCCTCCGATTCCACGGCTTTCACGTTGGGCACGGCAGTGGCCACATAGCGCCACTGACCGTCCAGCTTGCCGTAAAGGTCGAGTCCGCGGGCGCCGGGTGCGGCCATATTCCTCATTTCCCGGAGCACGCCCGAGGTCCAGCGCAGCTTGATGGTACGGGAATCGGTACGGAAACGAAGGTAGAGTCCAGCGCTGTTGGTACCGAGTCTCCATATGGCCTCACGGGCCGTGGCCTCCATGGAAGCGGGCAGGCGCGTGAAAGGAGCGGAGGTTTCGGGCCGCACCTTGCCGTGGACCGGAAGGGTCGACGCGTCGATGTAACGCAGCTCCCTGGCCGGTGCAGCGGCGCTGCAAATCAGGGACATAGCCAGGATCAGGAGAGTGAAGCGTACTTTTTTCATATCTCAATCGTTTATTTTTCAATTATTTCCTTCAGTACGGGATACAGGAGGTCGCAGTAACGCACCATGCCCACGTCGGTGAAGTGTATGCCGTCGTAGGTGGCCTCGCCGTCGTCGCCGATCATCGTGTCGGACGCGACGTAATAGATGCGTGTCTCGCCTTTGGCCACCAGGCCGTCAAACATCTTCTTCAAAGCCTGGTTCTTGCTTTCACAAGTCTTTTTCCGGCCCGGATCGAAACGCACGCCGGGATAGTAGGGCACTTCCACGAACACAACAGGCACCTTGGGGTGCGCCTTGCGCAGGATCCGGAAGAAGTTCTCCTCCTGCTCTTCAATCAGTTTTGGGGTGCCGTTGGGCAGGTTGTCGAGCACGAACACGGACGGATGGGGGCACGCGGCCATCCACCGGGCCATTTCGGGCTCCAGCAGGGCGCTGCCGGCAAAGCCGAGGTTGATGACTTCCCGGTCGAGCCGACGCGAGAGGATGTTGGTGGCCGTCGCCCCCGGACGCGAAGCGCAGGCGCCCTGCAGGATGCTGGTCCCGTAGATCACAATGGGTTTGCGCCGATCGGGATGCGGGTCGTCGGAGTTTTCCAGCACGGCCCCCTCTTCCACGCCGATTTCAATCTTGTTGACGGAACCGTACAGAGGCAGATAGAGGATGTATTCCCGCATCTGACCGTCGAGCGATTTGGCGAACACGTGTTCGCTCACGCACGATCCCTTCTTGGGCAGGGCCACCCCGAAATGCCACCAGCTGCCGTCGATGCGGCCGTAGAGGTCGAGGCCGCGCGTCGCACCGGCCGTAAGTTTGGGGTATTGGCTGGATGACGGATTCTCCCAACGCACGGCAATGGTGCGCGAATTGCTGCGGAAACGAAAGTAGAGACCCGCGCTGTTCAGGCCCAGGTTCCAAAGCTTTTCCGGAACCGCTCCGTGCATCGACTCGGGAAGACGGGTGTAGCGGCCCGAAGTCTCGGGCAGTACCTGGCCGTGCACCGGAAAAGCCGCGGCGTCCGTATAATGCAGTTCCCTGGGCGGGGCCGACAGGGCACGGACTGGGCTCAGCGCAAAAACAAGACTCAGAGCAAAAAGCAGGAATAGACTCTTTTTCATATAGTTTCAGTGTCTTATCTTAATTAATTCTGTATGTCTCGCAGCACGCGCAGCAGGTTACCCGAGGCAATCTTTTCAAGGGCGTCTTCGCCGTAACCCCGTTTTCGGAGCGCATCGAGGACGAGCCCCAGGCGGGAGATGTCGTCGAGCCCCGCGGCGGCCACCTCAATGCCGTCGAAGTCGGTGCCGATCCCCACATGTTCAATCCCCGCTACCCGTACGGCATGATCAATGTGCACGGCCACATCCGCCACGCCGGAGCGCGGAAGCGCCAGCAGCCTGCGCTGCACCGCCTCCCAGGCGGTCCGGCGTGCCGGATCTTCCGGATGCGCGATGAAGGCGTCTTCCGCCTCCAGTTCCGCCCCAAGGCCGGACGACTGCAGTGCCTCCTGATACTGCCTCGACAAAAACGCCGGATACACGCTGATGCCCACGAATCCGCCCCGGTCTGCGATGGCCGTCAACTGCGCGTCGCCCAGGTTACGCGGATGCGGGTACAGCGCGGCGCAGCAGCCGTGGGTAAACGCCACCGGACGCGTACTGCAGGCCAGCACATCGTCGATGGTCTTCGCCGCAGCGTGCGCCAGGTCTATGAGCATGCCGCAGGCATTCATCTCCGCCACGGCTTCCCGTCCCAGCGGGCTCAAGCCGCCCCAGCGTCCCTTCCCGGTACAGGAATCGGCGAGGGCGTTGTCAGCGCTGTGCACCAGGGTCACATAGCGCACCCCGGCCGAGTAAAACCGCCTGAGCAGACCGCCAAAATCGCCTCCCGCCGTAAGCGGATGGCCATTCTCAATCCCCAGGAACAGTGACAGCAGGCCCCGGCGGCGGTTTTTCCGCAAGCTTTCTTCGTCCATAGCGGGCGCCGCCTGGTCAGCATGGGCAGCAAGCTGTCCCTGCAGGCTGCCCAGCAAACGCTCTAAATAGGCCAGCCCTTCTTCCGCCGAAAGACGCGCCGGCACATACAGGGCGAAGAAAGAAGCCTCAACCCCGCCCCGGCGCATCTTGGGAAAGTCCACCTGGGCAAAGGCATTGTCGCGGCCGAAATCCCGCAGGCGCAGCATCTGGGAGGGCGCGTCGCAATGGGCGTCGAACAGCATCATATCAGGCTCCCCCATTCGTCTGTGCGGGCATCAAGCTCGCGTTTGTATTCAAGATAAGCCCGGGTAAGCTCCAGCACATCATCGTTCTCGCCGGGGGCCGAAAGCTTCGCCTCAATCTCTTTCTGCCGCGCTTCCAGCCGGGCAATCTCGGTCTCGAGCCAGGAGATCCGGTTTTTCTTTTTCCGGTCTTCACGGCCCTGGGCGCGGTTCTGCCGGAACTCCTCCCGGCGCTGCGTCTTGGCCTCATCGGCCGCCGCAGGCGCGGAGGACGAGCGTTCCAGCTCCTGGAGCGATTCGAGTTTTCGCCGTTCCAGGAAGACCTGCACGCCGCCCAGATACTCCCGCACCCGGCCGCCGCGGAATTCATAGATCTTGTCTACCAGGCCGTCCAGGAAATCACGGTCGTGCGAAACCACCACAAGGGTGCCGTCGTAGGCCTGCAGGGCCTGCTTAAGGATGTCCTTGGACTTGATGTCCATGTGGTTGGTGGGTTCGTCGAGGAGCAGCAGGTTATGGCTCTGGAGCATGAGTTTGGCCATGCCCAGGCGGGCGCGCTCCCCGCCGCTGAGTACCGACACCCGTTTATCGATGTCCTCGCCCCGGAAAAGGAACTGCGCAAGTATGTCGCGCAGTTTGCTGCGGATATCACCCACCGCAATCCGGTCGAGGGTGCTGAACACGGTTTCGCGCGGATCGAGCACGTCTTCCTGATTCTGGGCGAAATATCCCATCTTTACATTGTGTCCGCGGAAGACCTCGCCGTCCAGAGGGGCCAGTTCTCCCGTCAAGACACGCATGAGCGTGGTCTTGCCTTCACCGTTACGCCCCACCAGGGCCACTTTCTCGCCCCGGCGCAGTTCCACGGCCGCGTCGGAGAACACCACTTTGGGCCCGTTCGCGCCCGGATAGCCGGCCTTCAGGCCCTCAGCCTTGAACACCACATCGCCGGAACGCGGCGCCGGCGGGAACTTCACCGTGAGGGTGGCGTTGTCGGTTTCGTCAATCTGCACGCGCTCCAGTTTTTCGAGCGCCTTGATGCGCGACTGTACCTGGTTCGACTTAGTGGGCTTGTAACGGAAGGCGCGGATGAAATCTTCCGTCTTCTCGATCATGCGCTGCTGGTTCTCGTAGGCCGCCGTCTGTTGCTCAAGGCGTTCCGCACGGAGCGCAAGATATTGGGTATAAGGTACTTTATAGTCATGGATGCGCCCCAGTACCAGTTCCACGGTGCGCGTGGTCACCGTGTCGAGGAACTTACGGTCGTGCGAGACCAGCAGCAGGGCGCTCCCGCAGTTCTTCAGATAACCCTCCAGCCATTCGATGGATTCGATGTCAAGATGGTTGGTGGGCTCGTCGAGCAGCAACAGGTCGGGTTGGCGCAGCAGGATCTTTGCGAGTTCTATGCGCATATTCCAGCCCTGGCTGAAGGTCTCGGTGCGGCGGTCCAGTTCGTCGGGCAGGAATCCCAGGCCCTTGAGGGTCCTTTCAGCCTGCACGCGCGGCGGCTCGGAATGGAAGGCCGAAAGACGGTCGCTGAGTTCGCCCATCTCCTCGATGAGCCGAAGATAGCCGGGTGATTCGTAGTCGGTCCGCGTCTCCATCTCCCGGGTCACGCGGGCGAGCTCCTGCTCCACGGCATTCACCTCGTCGAAGGCGGTGAGCGTCTCTTCCAGCACGGTGCGGCCCCGGTGATGCTCCATGATCTGAGGCAAATAGCCCACACGCACGCCCTCCGGCTTGTCGATGCTGCCGGAAGTCGGCGACTGGAGGCCGCAGATAATCTTCATGAGGGTAGACTTGCCCGCACCGTTCTTCCCCACCAAGGCGATCTTCTCGTTTTCGCTGATGTGGAAACTGATGTGATCCAGCAGCGTGAAGCCGCCGAAACGTACGGTCAGGTCCCCTACCGAAATCATGGCTCGTCCTTGTCTGAAAGATGGGCCTGGAGCATTTGGGAGAACTTCTCCGGACAGCGGAGCACCCGGCCCGTATCGGCATCCATAAAGCCCAGCACCACGGTCCCCTCGCAGCAGAGCACGCCGTCCTGGTTGAACACCTGCTGTTCCACTTCCAGCTTGGCAAGCGGCATCTTCCGGATCGCCGCCGTGACGCGGACGCTGTCGCCCATCCGGAGCGGATGATGGTAGCGCAGCTGGATGCCCGCGATGGGAAAGACCAGTTTGTCGTCGGCACAGGCCTGGACGCTATAGCCATAGGCCTCCATCATGGCGCTGCGCGCACATTCGAAGAAGCGGATGTAATTGCTGTGATGCACGATCCCCATGGGATCGCACTCATAGTAACGGACAGGCAGGACGGTTTCGTAGTACACCATAATGATCCTAATTAAGGGCGGAGAGCGCCGTTTCAAGCGCCGCGATGCGGCTCAGGGCATCGGCCTCTTTCTTGCGTTCAGCGGCCACCACCGCTTCGGGAGCATGGGCCACGAAGGCCTGATTGGCCAGTTTGGCGCGGGCCGTAGCGAGGAACTTCTGCTGATAGGCAAGGTCGGCCTGCAGTTTGGCCCGTTCCTCATCCACGTTCACGAACCCCTCCATGGGCACGCTGCACTTGACGGTACCCACGAGGAAGGAGGCGCAGACACCCTCCACCGGTCCGGACTTGACTTCCACCAGTGCCGACTTCTCCAGCACAGGCAGCAGTTCCCCTGGCAGTTGCCCTTCGATATGGAGCGGAAGGCTCTGCTTGGGGGCAATCCCCTTCTGGGCCCGCACGCCGCGCACGCCAGCCACGATCTCACGCACCAGGTCGAAGGCATCGAGGAAGGCCGCGTCGTAGGGGCCGGCCTTCGGAGTGCGCTGGTACATGATGGTTTCGCCCTCGCGGCGCGGCGCCATGGCCTGCCAAAGTTCCTCCGTAATGAAAGGCATCACGGGGTGGATGAGTTTGAGCAGTTTTTCGAAGAAAAGGACGGTGGCTTCATAGGTATGTCCGTCCACAGCCCGTCCGAAGGCGGGTTTCACCAACTCCAGATAGACGCTGCAGAAGTCGTCCCAGAAGAGTTTATAGATGGTCATCAGTGCCTCCGAGATACGGAATTTGGCATAGCAGTCTTCAACAGTCTCGATGCTGCGCGAAAGCAGGTTGTCGAACCATTTCACGGCCACGCGGGCGGCTTCGCCCTGGGCCGCGCCCTCGTCCACGCTCCAGCCGTCGATCAGGCGCCAGGAGTTCCAGATCTTGCCACAGAAGTTGCGTCCCTGTTCCACCTGGCTCTCATCGTAGAAGATGTCGTTGCCCGCAGAGGAACAAAGGAGCATCCCGATACGGACGGCGTCGGAGACGTACTTGGCAATCAGGTCGAGCGGATCGGGCGAATTGCCCAGGGTCTTGCTCATCTTGCGGCCCAGCTTGTCCCGCACGATACCCGTCAGGTACACGTTTCGGAAAGGCACGTCGCCCATGAAGGTCTCGCCGGCCATGATCATGCGGGCCACCCAGAAGAAGAGGATGTCCGGGCCGGTCACCAGGTCGTTGGTGGGATAGTAATAGGAAAGGTCGCGGTTGGGCGCATGCTCCGGATGACCGGGCCGCTGGGGGTCGAAGACCGAAATGGGCCAGAGCCAGCTGGAGAACCAGGTATCGAGCACGTCGGGATCCTGACGCAGGTCGGCCGCCGTGAGCGAGGGATCCTTGGCCTGAGCCGCCCGGAGGGCATCCTCGGCCGTTTCCTCCACCACGATGCTGCCGTCGGGCAGATACCAGGCGGGAATCTGCTGGCCCCACCAGAGCTGACGGGAAATGCACCAGTCGCGCACATTCTCCATCCAGTGCCGATAGGTGTTGCGGTATTTGTCGGGGATGAGTTTCACCCGGCCCGATTCCACCGCATCAAGGGCCTGAGCGGCCATCTCACCCATCTTCAGGAACCATTGGGCGCTGAGTTTGGGTTCGATGACGGCGTCGGTGCGTTCCGAATAACCCACGGGAGAGGTATACTCCTCCACCTTCACCAGGTTGCCGGCCTCTTCGAGCATCTTTTCAATCTTCTTGCGGGCCACGAAACGGTCCTCACCCACCAGGATCTGCGCCTTTTCGTTCAGGCGGCCGTCATCGTCGATGATGTCGATCACGGGCAGGTTGTGCCGCAGGCCGATCTCATAGTCGTGCACGTCGTGGGCGGGCGTCACCTTGAGGCAGCCCGTACCGAAATCCATCTCCACGTAATCGTCCTCGATCACGGGAATCTCCCGGCCGATGAGCGGGATGAGAACCTTCTTGCCGCGCAGCCAGTGGTGGCGTTCGTCGGCGGGGTTCACGCAGATAGCCGAGTCGGCCATGATGGTCTCCGGACGCGTGGTAGCGATCACCAGGAATTTGTCGGTGGGATGCCCCGCCCCGTCGGAAACATAGTATTTCAGATGATAGAAATGGCTCTTGGTGTCTTTGTGGATCACTTCCTCGTCGCTCACCGCCGTCTTGCCCACGGGGTCCCAGTTGACCATCCGCACGCCCCGGTAAATCCAGCCTTTCTTGTAGAAATGCACGAAGGTGTTGATCACCGCCCGGCTCAGGTCGGGATCCATCGTGAAGCGGGTGCGGTCCCAGTCGCAGGAAGCGCCGAGTTTGCGGAGCTGCTGCAGGATAATCCCGCCGTGCTCCTCCTTCCATTCCCAGGCATAGCGGAGGAACTCCTCACGCGAGATATCCTCCTTGGAGATGCCGCGCTCCTTCAGGCGCGCGACCACCTTGCTCTCGGTGGCAATGGAGGCGTGGTCGGTGCCGGGGACCCAGCAGGCGTTCTTCCCGTCCATCCGCGCCTTGCGCACCAGCACGTCGTTGAGCGTGTTGTTGAGCACGTGACCCATGTGCAGGATACCCGTCACATTGGGCGGCGGGATGACCACCGTATACGGTTGACGGTTATCGGGTTCCGAATGGAAGCAACGGTTCTTGACCCAATAGGCATACCACTTGTCTTCCACTTCCGCAGGATTGTACTTGGCTTTCGTCTCCATCTTTCTTTTCTTTAATCCTACAAATATAATAAATAATGTCGTTATATTTGACGGCGCCACGCTTCCGTCTTCCCGGCATTTTGCCCGGCGAAGGAAGAGCGGGTCCAGACAAACGGAAAGCAAGATGCAGATGATTCGAAAAGCGGAACCACGGGACCTTCCGGCCATAAACCGGCTGCTGGAACAGGTGCTCGCCATCCACCACAACGGACGCCCCGACCTGTTCCGGGCAGAGGGAAAGAAATACAGCGACGAGGAACTGCTCTCCCTCTTTGCCAATCCGGAAACCCCCGTTTTCGTCTATGAGGAGGATGCAACGGTCCTGGGTTATGCCTTCTGCGCGGCCCGAAGCCAAAACAGCGGCAGCCTGAAGCCGCTCCGCACCCTCTATCTGGACGATCTCTGCGTAGATGCCGCAGCCCGTGGCCGGGGCATAGGCAAAGCCTTGTTCAGGTACGTCCAAAGCTATGCCAGCCAAAACGGCTTCTACAACATCACCCTGCACGTCTGGGACTGCAATCCAGTAGCCAGGGCCTTCTATGAATCCCTTGGACTCCAGCCCCAGTATACTTCGATGGAGCTGGTGTTGCCCGGTCCCGAGCGCCCCGCCCGATAGAACCCCGGGCAGCCCATCCGCAGCAGCACCCGTAGACAGACAGGCACACAGCGTGCGCCCGGCTGGTCCAAAAAACCCGTGGAGGCTAAAGCACTGAACATCAAGATAATGAAGCACTATAGGGCACCCCTTTTGAGGGGGTCCGATAGTGGGGTTATTCATTGAATCATAAGGATTTAGCCTCCACGGAATCTCGATGCTTTGCCGGCGACGGAGAGCCTTTCGCCTGAGGCGACCTCACCCGCAGCAACGAATCCTGCTCCGCGGAGAAGCGGCAATCTAGGCGCCCGGACCTTCTGCCAAGGGCGGACATCACCCGCAGCAGCGAGTTCCTGCGCAGCGGGGACGAAGCTGCGAGAATGGAGTCCGCACGGGCAGAAGACCGGGCGGCAACAGGGACGCAAGAAACGGAATTGGGAGGCGGGCCTCTGTGCCTGAGTTCCCCGGGGGACGTGCCACCCGCGGCACGGAAGCGGGGGGACCGTCAAAGACGGTGGGGTGAGCGAAGCGAACTCCCCCGGGGAACTGCAGGGCACAGAGGCCGACGCAAAGCCTCAGCCCCACCACTCTTTCACTTCGATAGAATCTTCGCCGCAATGGCAGAAAGCCCCGATGAAAGCCGTGGCAAGACGGGCGTCGGTAAAGAGCGGGATATTGGCGTCGATGGCTGCTCGCCGAATCTTATAGCCATTATCCAACTCCTTGTCCGTACGGTTTTTTGGTATGTTGATCACCATCTCTACTTTATGTTCCGCTATCAGGTCCAGAACCTGCGGGAAAGTGGCGCTGAGCACAGGATTGCCACGGTCTGAAGGCCAGAGTGCCCGCGTCGTGCGGATGCCGTTCTCATAGAGGTAGCGCCAGGTTCCTTCGGTGGTGTAGAGTTCATATCCCCGCTCTGCGAGCAGGCGGCAGGCCGGCAGCAGGTCGGCTTTCTGGAGCGGATCGCCCGAGGAAATGAGGATGCTGCGCGCCGGAATGCGCTGCCCCACCGACAGCAGGGCCCCCAGCAGGGCTTCCTCGAAACTGTGGCCCAGACAGGCCGCCTCCCCCGTGGACGCCATATCCACCCCGAGCCTCGGATCAGCCTCCTGCAGGCGCGCAAAAGAGAACTGGGAAGCTTTCACGGCCACGTACGGGAGCGCGAAAGCGTCGGTCTCGCAGGGCTCGGGATGCTGTCCCAGCATGACACGGGTAGCCAGGCCGATGAGGTCGCGCCGCATTACCTTGGAAACGAAGGGGAAGGAACGCGAGGCGCGCAGGTTGCACTCGATTACGCGGACCTGTCCCTCCCGGGCCAGGAACTGGATGTTGAAGGGACCGGAAATATGCAGCGCGGCGGCGATCTTTTCGGCATCGGCGCGCACCGCGCGCAGGGTACCGGCATAGAGCTTCTGGGGCGGGAAAACCAGGGTGGCGTCGCCCGAATGCACGCCGGCGTACTCCACATGCTCCGACACGGCGCTGCAGAGGATGCGCCCGCCGTCCGCAACGGCGTCGAATTCGATCTCACGGCAGCGCGAGAGGAATTCGCTCACCACCACGGGATGCTCGGGCGAGACGTCCGCAGCAAGCGCCAGGTATTTTTCCAGTTCTTCCCGGTCGTAGCACACGTTCATGGCGGCGCCGGACAGCACGTAGGAAGGACGCACGAGCACCGGGAAACCCACTTCCGCAATGAAGCGGTCGAGGTCTTCCCGGCCGCTGAGTTCAGCCCAGCGTGGCTGTGCAACGCCCAGCGCGTCCACTACGGACGAGAAGCGGTGCCGGTCTTCAGCCCGGTCGATATCCTGCGCCGAGGTGCCCAGGATGGGCACGCCGGCCTGTTCCAGGGGCAGGGCGAGGTTATTGGGGATCTGTCCGCCCACCGACACCACAACGCCGGAAGGCTGTTCCAAATCTATGATATCGAGCACCCGCTCCAGGCTCAGTTCGTCGAAATAGAGTCGGTCGCACTCGTCGTAGTCGGTCGAGACGGTCTCGGGATTGAAGTTCACCATCACGGCCGTACGGCCCTGCCGGCGGAGTTCCCGAAGGCACGCGACCGAGCAGGAGTCGAACTCCACGCTGCTCCCGATCCGGTACGCTCCGGACCCCAGCACCACCACGCTCCCGCTTTCCGCCGGAAGGTCGCTCTGCGTGCCGCCATAGGTCAGATAAAGGTAGTTCGTCTGCGCGGGGAACTCGGCCGCGAGCGTATCGATCTGCTTCACGACCGGCCGCACGCCCCTTTCCAGGCGCCATGCACGGACCTGCGCCTCGCCGATGCCGAACACCCTTGCGAACTGCAGGTCGGAGAAGCCCGTACGCTTGCATTCGCGCAGCAGGGCGCTGTCTACCGCATCGAGCCCGGGGCAGGCCTCCAGGGCGCGGTAATTCCGTTCAATGTCGGCCAGGCGGTCCAGGAACCAGCGGTCGATGCGGGTGAGCGCATGGATGCGGGCCGCATCGTAGCCCGACTCAAACGCCGCCGCTATGGCGAAGATGCGCGTGTCGGTGGGATGGGAGAGCGCGTCGTCGAGGTCGTCCACCTTATAGGGCTTGTTGCATACGAAACCCACGGCTCCCTGGCCGATCATCCGCAGGCCCTTCTGCAGGGCCTCCTCGAAACAGCGGCCGATGGCCATAACCTCGCCCACCGACTTCATGCTGGAGCCGATCCGCCGGGAAACGCCGTGGAACTTGCCCAGATCCCAGCGCGGGATCTTTACCACCACATAATCGAGCGCAGGCTCGAAAAAGGCCGGTGTGGAACGGGTTACGCTGTTCTGAATCTCGAAAAGACCGTAGCCCAGCGAGAGTTTCGCCGCCACGTAGGCAAGCGGGTAACCCGTCGCCTTGGACGCCAGGGCCGAAGAGCGGCTCAGGCGGGCGTTCACCTCAATCACACGGTACTCCATGGAGTCGGGGTCGAAGGCATACTGCACGTTGCACTCCCCCACGATCCCCAGGTGCCGTACGATCTTCAGGGCCGTCGCCCGCAGGAAATGATAGTCGTGGTTGCTCAGGGTCTGCGAGGGGGCCACCACGATGCTTTCACCCGTGTGGACGCCCAGGGGATCGAAATTCTCCATATTGCAGACCGCGATGCAATTGTCGTGGCAGTCGCGCACCACCTCATACTCGATTTCCTTCCAGCCCTGAAGCGACTTCTCCACGAGGACCTGGTCCGAGAAGGAAAAGGCCTTTTCCAGACAGGCGCGCAGGGACGCGTCGTCGTTCACGAAGTCGGACCCCAGGCCGCCCAGGGCGTAGGCCGCCCGGACGATGAGGGGATAACCCAGTTCCGCGGCAGCATCCAGGGCCTCCTGGGGCGAAGAAGCCGGGCGCGAAGCAATGGTGCGGACCTCTATTTCACTGAGCCGCTGCACGAAACGCTCGCGGTCTTCCGTATCTTCAATGGCCGATACCGGCGTGCCCAGAACCTGAACGCCATAACGCTCCAGCACACCGCTGCGTGCAAGGGCCACCCCGCAGTTCAGCGCCGTCTGACCGCCGAACGAGAGGAGGATCCCCTGGGGACGCTCCTGCTCGATCACGCGCGTCACGAATTCGGGCGTCACCGGCAGGAAATAGACGTGGTCGGCCACCCCCTCCGAAGTCTGGACCGTGGCGATGTTGGGATTGACCAGAACGGTCTCTATCCCCTCTTCACGCAGGGCCTTGAGGGCCTGGGCGCCCGAGTAGTCGAACTCGCCCGCCTGGCCGATCTTGAGCGCTCCCGAACCCAGGAGCAGGACCTTGTTGATGGCTTTCTGCTTCATAGTTCGGAGAGGAATTCGTCAAACAGGAACTCAGTATCCACAGGACCGCTGGCGGCCTCGGGGTGGAACTGGACCGAACGGAACGGCAGGCGGGCGTGGCGTATGCCCTCGTTGGAGCCGTCGTTCATATTGGTGAACCAGGGCTCCCAGCCTTCCGGAAGCGAGGCGGCGTCTACGGCGAAGCCGTGGTTCTGCGAGGTCACGAAACAACGCGTGGAGCCCTCCAGACGCACCGGCTGGTTGTGTCCGCGGTGCCCGAAAAGCAGTTTATAGGTCTTTGCCCCGGCGGCCCGGGCAAGGAGCTGATGCCCCATGCAGATGCCCAGGATGGGACGTTCTTCGCGCAGGGCCGTACGGATGTGCTGCACGGCCGTTTCCGCGTGTTCCGGGTTGCCCGGCCCGTTCGAGAGGAGCAGGCCATCGTAGTCGAGGCCCGTAAAATCGTAGTCCCAGGGCACGCGCAGCACGTCGGCGCCACGCCGCAGCAGACAGCGGATAATACCGTGCTTCACCCCGAAGTCGACCAGCACCACCCGTTTCCCGGGACCCGGATAGTGGATGGGCCCGCTGCAGCTCACCCGGGCGATGAGATTCTCTTCGGAAGGATCGGGCACGGGGAAAGACTTCTCCACCCCGTCGGGCACGATCATTCCCGTCATGGCCCCCTGATCCCGCAGGACCTGCGTAAGCGCACGGGTGTCCACCCCGGAAATGCCAGGCACACGATGTTCGCGCAGCCATTCGTCAAGGCTGCGGGCCGCATTCCAATGGCTGTAGGAGGGAGAACAGTCGCTCACCACGAGACCGCGCGGCCAGATGTGCTCCGATTCGAAATCGACCGAAAGGCCGTCGGCGCCCATGCGGTCGGCCGGCACGCCGTAGTTGCCCACCAGCGGATAGCAGACACAGAGGATCTGCCCGGCATAGGAAGGATCGGTGAGACTTTCGGGATAGCCCACCATGGCGGTGGAGAAGACAACCTCACCGTCGCAGGGACCGACATAACCGAAAGACCGGCCCCTGAACTCCATTCCGTTTGCCAGTCTCAAGGTGGCTCCTGCGGCGTCGTTCATTGGTCGTTATTGGTTTCTAAGCGTTTACGGGCGTAATCAAGGGTAAGGTGGAAGGTCTTCCTGCGCGCGGAAGGGGCCTCGAACATGGCGTCGGTCATAATACGCTCACAGATGGAGCGAAGACCGCGGGCGCCCAGTTTACCCGCCAGAGCGGTATCTACGATGAGGTCATTCACCTCAGGATCGATCTGAAGACGGATGCCGTCCATCTCGAACATCTTCTCATACTGGCGCAGGATGGCGTTCTTCGGCTCCACGAGGATGCGCTTCAGGGCGTCCCGGTCGAGCGGATCGAGCCAGGTCACCACCGGCAGGCGCCCGATGATCTCGGGAATGAGGCCGTAGCGGCGCAGGTCCTGCGCTTCCACATACTGGATGAGGTTGTCACGGTCCACTTTCCTGCGTCCCGACACGCCGAAGCCGATGACCTGGGTATTGAGCCGCTGGGCGATGTGCCGCTCGATGCCCTCAAAGGCGCCGCCGCAGATGAAGAGGATGTTCTGTGTGTTTACGTGCACGAAATCCTGTTCCGGGTGCTTGCGGCCACCTTTTGGCGGAACATTTACTATATTGCCTTCCAGCAGTTTGAGCATTGCCTGCTGAACCCCTTCTCCAGATACATCACGCGTAATGGAGGGGTTGTCGCTCTTGCGGGCGATCTTGTCGATCTCATCGATGAACACAATGCCGCGTTCCGCCTTCTGCAGGTCGTAATCGGCCTCCTGAAGCAGGCGCGTGAGGATGCTCTCAACATCTTCGCCCACATAGCCGGCCTCGGTCAGGACTGTGGCGTCCACGATGGTGAAGGGCACGTCGAGCATCCGGGCGATGCTGCGCGCAATGAGGGTCTTTCCCGTTCCGGTAGGCCCCACGAGCAGGATGTTCGACTTCTCGAGTTCCACCCCGTCGTCGGAGCCGCCTGCCAGGTTGTGCTGCAGGCGTTTATAATGATTGTATACGGCCACGGAAAGCACCGTCTTGGCCCGGTCCTGACCAATCACATACTGGTCGAGCCAGGCTTTGATCTCCTTGGGTTTCGGGGCATCGGAAAGAGTCGGAACCGACTGTTTGGCAGACAGTTCCGCCTGGCTGCGCACATATTCGTGCGCCGTCTGTACGCAGTCGCTGCAGATGCAGCCGTCGAGCCCCTGCAGCATCAGGGACACTTCCCCGGCGCTGCGCCCGCAGAGCAGGCATCTCTGCCCTTTATGCTGCTTTTTCTCCTCCATCAGCGCGCTTTCTTTTTCACCACCTGGTCTGCCACGCCGTAAGCCACCGCCTCTTCGGCGCTCATCCAGAAATCGCGGTCTCCGTCGGCAGCCACCTTCTCATAGGGCTGGCCGCTGTGTTCCGCAATGATGCGGAAGAGCTCGGTACGAGTCTTCTCAATCTCCTTGGCTGCGATGAGGATATCGCTCGCCTGCCCCTGCGCGCCCCCCAGCGGCTGATGAATCAGCACCCGGGCGTGCGGCAGCACGGAACGCTTGCCTTTCGCACCCGCACAGAGGAGCACCGCCCCCATGGATGCGGCCATGCCGGTGCAGATGGTGGCCACGTCGGGCTCAATGATCTGCATGGTATCGTAGATGGCCAGCCCCGACGAAACCTGTCCGCCGGGCGTATTGAGGTAGAGCGAGATATCGGCCGACGGGTCGGAGGACGCCAGGAACAGGAGCTGCGCCTGCACGATGTTGGACACGTCGTCATCGACGGGGACGCCCAGGAACACAATACGGTCCATCAACAGGCGGCTGAACACGTCGATGGCGGTGGCGTTGAGCCGCCGCTCCTCGATGACGGTCGGGTTGATGTAGGCGTCGAGGGCCTTTCCGTAACGGTGCAGGGTCATTTCGGAGACTCCGCAGCGGTCGGCGGCGAATTTTTCGAATCCGGAACGTGCCATACGCTTCAATTATTTGAGTTCGCGATACTTCTCGGACGTGATCTTCTTGTCCTTGAGGGTGATTTCGCTGCGCAGGCGTTCCATGACCTTGCGGTCTTCCACCTGCTCGGCAAGACGGTCCACCTGCTTGCTGTCGGCGAGCAGGTTCTTCACGGAGTCGGCCAGGATCTCTTCGGGCACGTTACCCATGCCGTACATCGCATACTGGTAGGTCACATAGGCCTTCGCAGCCTCCTCGATGTCTTTCTTGTCGATCTCGAAGCCATAGGCTTTCATGAAGGCACCCCGCACCAGCTGCCAGCGGAAGTCGGCGAGGAAGCCGTCGAAGTCCTTCTCGATGTCTTCCTTGCTCACCTTGCCGCCATTGGCCACGAACAGCCAGCGCTTGAGGAAGTCTTCGGGCAGGTCCACACCGGCCTTCTCCACGAAATGATTGCGGATGTCGCGGGTCAGGCGCCAGTCGCTTTCCTGGGCATACTGGCCTTCCAGGCGCTCAGAAACCTCTTTTTCGAGATCTTCCTCGCTCTTCTCCTCCTTCCGCTCCTCGTAGAATTTCTTCAGGTTCTTCTTCATCTCCTCCTTTTCCTTGGCCGATACGCTGATCTTATAGGCGGTGACCACGTCGTCCTTGCCGGCCTTCACCTGCACGTCGGGATAGGTGGCCAGGTCGAAGACGAATTCGAAATCGGCCCCGTCCTTCCACTCGACCTCCTTCTGGTGCTCGCTCGAAAGGGGCTCGCCCAGGAGGTTGAGTTTGTTGTCGCTGATGTATTTCTGCAATTCGGCCGAGATGACCTCATTGACCGAATCGACCAGGATCTGCTCCCCGTAGACGCGGCGGATGAGCGACTCCGGAACGTTTCCGCGACGGAAACCCTTAAAGTCGGCGGTACGCCTGCGTTCAGCAATCTTCTTACGTTCAATCTCCGCATAATCGCCCGCTTCCACATGCAGGGTCAGCTCGCTCAGACGGGCGTCGATTTGTTTGTTCTCTACTTTCATAAATGCTATAGATAATTATTTGTTTTTCCTTTTAGGATAAGCGATTCGCTCGTGATACATCTGCCCAAGATAAGACTTGAGCACCTCTTTCACGATGCCGAGTTCCCGTACGGTGATACCGGCCTCGTCGAACTGGCCTTCCTGCATCTTCCCCGCCACGATCTGCTCCACGAAATCGGAGAAAGCCTCGCGGGAATAGTCCTTGAGCGTACGGGAAGCGGCTTCGATGCTGTCGCAGAGCATGAGGATGATCTGCTCCCGGCTCACGGGCAGCGGGCCCGGATAACGGAAGGAATCGCGCTCAGCGGGGTCACCGCCCTCGGTCAGGTACTTGTCGTAGAAATAGGACACCGTGGACGTTCCGTGGTGGGTGCGGATAAAATCGGACACCACCGACGGCAGATAGTGCCGGTGCGCCAGTTCCAGGCCGTCCGAAACGTGCCGGACGATATCCTGTGCACTCTGCAGGGGGCTCAGTTCGGAATGGTAACGCTGCTTCTCCCCCGTGAGCATCGATTCGTTCTCCACGAAACAGAGCGGATTCTGGATCTTGCCGATGTCGTGATAGAGGGCGCCGGCGCGGATCAGCTGCGTATCGGCCCCGATGGCACGGGCAGCGGCATCGGCCATGTTCATGACCTGGAGCGAATGCTGGAAGGTTCCGGGGGCCGTTTTCTCCAGGATCTGCAGGAGCTTGCCCGAAGTGTCGCAAAGTTCGGACAGACGGTAGACCGACACCAGGTTGAAGATGCGCTCGAACAGATAGGTCAGCGGATAGCCGGCTACGGAGAGCATCGAACCGGCCAGAAGGGCCGCGCCCACCCGCAGCAGGTTCCCGTTCGCCACCTCGGTGAGATGGAAGCCCAGATAGACCACGAACAGCACCAGGAAGGTGATAAAGGCGTTCAGGAACTGCCTCCAGCCCTTAAACAGGTACTTGAAGCAGAAAATGGACACCACGCCGCCCGTCAGGAACATCACGAAAAGGACCACGCCGCTGTCGGCATAGAAAAGGAGCGGCAGCAGGCAGATGCTGTAGACCGTGATGATGAGCCGGTTGTCGAAAAAGGCCTCCAGGAACAGGGCACAGAGGGTAAAGGGAATCACATAGACCAGCGTGCCATGGATGCGGGGCACCAGCGTAGACAGCAGCAGGAAGATGCCCGTGATGAGGATCAGGTAGAGATAACGCCCCTTGTCCTCCAGGATTTCGGGATTGGAGAAGCGGATGGCGAAATAGAGCATGAGCACCAGCACGAGGGCAAGGATTCCGTTCCCCAGCAGATAGCGCAGCACGGGACCGTTCGAGCCCAAACTCTGCTCGTACTCTTTCTTATAGGAATCGAGGACCTGCGCCAGTTCGGCCGTCACAAGCTCTCCCTTTTCCACGATGGTTTCGCCGGTCCTCACATAACCGGAGGTGGGAGAGACGCTGCGCAGTTCCGTGGAATGCATGTACTCGGTCGCCTGCGCGTCGTAGAGCAGGTCGGGCACCAGCAGCGCATAGGCGCCGCTCGCACGCAGCAGGGAATCGGCGTTGCAGGCCGGGTTGGCCGCATGCAGGTCGGCCAGCAGCCGGGCGCGGGCTTCCGAAAGACGGTACACCTCGGAAACCGGGTATTTGGCCGCGCGTTTGTCACGCTGGATGTAGATCAGACCGGCCTGGGAAGCCGAAGGCGACAAGGCACCGTCGTCGGCGACACCCCGCAGCAGAAGCGTGCGCAGCGAAGAGGAGATGGTCGCACGCAAGGCCTCGAAGCCGCCCATATCCAGCGATTCCAGACCGGAGAGGCTCCGAACGGCCGTCTCTTCATCGAAACGGAAATAGGGTAGCACCTGACCGGAAGCGGCGTTCCGTTCTTCGGAAAGCTGCGCCTCGCTCTTGTAGACGGGGAAATCGAATGGCGCCACCAGTGTCTCGTATTTCCACGGCGTACCCTTCCTGTATTCATAGCTGAACCTGCCTCCCCTGGGCATCGCCAGCAGGAGCACGGCGAACAGGGCGGCAAGCGGTACGAAATGCAGCAGGGACTTCGATTTCATAGCAGGCTACTTGAAAGGACTGTCTTTTTCGCGGGCAATGTAGGAATAGGTCAGGCGATCCGTGAATCGCGGGAAGAGCCTGTGCATGAGGATGGTGGCCTTTCCGAGCAGGGTCAGCGTCACCTGGGAGCGCCGGCGGGCGAGGGCGCGCGCGAGGTGGCGGGCGCAGTCTTCCGCACTCATAAGACTCCCCTCGTCGAGCGGGGTCTCCCCCTGTGCGCTGCCGTCGGCCGTGAGGGCCGCATTGCGCACGTTCGACGCGGTGTAACCGGGGGCGAACACGAGCACGTTGAGCCCGTCCTTGAGGTGCTCGATGCGCAGCGTGTCCAGGAAGCCTCGGATGGCATACTTGGAGGCGGAATAGCCCGTCCGGGCCGGCAGGGCCGAATAACCGGCAATGCTGATGACCCCGACAACGGCTCCCCTGCGCTCCAGAAGATACGGCAGGGCGTGCTTGGTGCACTGCACCGTACCCCAGAAATTCACGTCCATAAGGCGCCGGATCACGGAAAGGTCGAGATCGCGGAACATAGCCCGCATAGAGATGCCGGCATTGTTCACCAGGATGTCTATGCCGCCAAAACGCTCTACGGCGGCGTCGACCAGCGCCTTGCAGTCTTCGTCACGGGTCACGTCAGTCTGCACGCAAAGTACGCGTTCTTCCGGAGCGACGGAGGGGGCGAGCGCATTCAAGACGTCGAGCCTGCGGGCGGCCATCACCACCCGGGCGCCGAGCGAGCCGAAAAGACGCGCCGAAGCCAGTCCGATACCCGAACTGGCTCCCGTCACGATGACGACTTTGTCACGAAAAAAGGCTTCCGGACTCATTGGATGGTCATTTCGGCGATATCGTCGCCGTCGTACAGGCCGGCGTCGAGCTTGGCCTTGATCTCCTTGAACGCATTGAGGGTATAGGCCACGTCTTCCAGGGTATGGGCGGCCGTAGACACGATGCGGAAGATAATCATCCCCTTGGGAATGACGGGATAGATGACCATGGAACAGAAGATCCTGTAGTTCTCGCGCAGATCCTTGGCCATCTTGGTGGCCTGGGCCACGCCGCCGAAAATGTGCACCGGAGTCACGCAGGCCTCGGCCTCGCCGATGTCGAAGCCCTCCTTCTTGAAGCCTTCCTGGATGGCGTGGGTAATGGTCCAGCATTTCTTGCGGAGCTCGTCGCCCTCAGGCGAATCGATGATTTCCATACGCTTGAGGTTGCCCACCACCAGCGGCATGGGCAGCGATTTGGCGTACATCTGCGAGCGCATGTTGGCACGCAGATAGTTGATGATATAGTGCGGGCCGGCCACGAAACCGCCGATGGAGGCCATGCTCTTGGCGAACGCGCCGATGTAGAGGTCGATCTCGTCCATCACCCCGAAATGCTCGGAAGTGCCGCGTCCGTGCGGACCCAGCAGGCCGAAACCGTGGGCGTCGTCGATGAGGATGCGGAACTTGTACTTCTTCTTGAGGGCTGCGATCTCGTCGAGTTTACCCAGGGCCCCGGTCATGCCGTAGACCCCCTCGGTGATGAGCAGCACGCCACCGCCGTTCTCGTCAGCCTCGGCACAGGCACGGGCGAGCACCTTTTCGCAGTCGGCGATGTTGTTGTGGCGGTATTTGTACTTGCTGCCGATGTGCAGGCGGATGCCGTCGAGCAGGCAGGCGTGGCATTCGGCGTCGTAGACGATCACGTCGTGACGGGCGGTGAGCGCATCGATGGTGGACACGATGCCCTGGTAGCCGAAGTTGTAGAGGAAGGCGTCTTCCTTCTTCTCAAAGTCGGCGAACACGCGCTCGAGTTTCTCGTGCAGCCGGGTGTGGCCCGACATCATGCGGGCGCCCATGGGATAGGCAAGCCCCCAGTCAGCGGCACCCTGGGCGTCGGCCTTGCGCACCTCGGGGTGGTTGGCCAGGCCCAGATAGTTGTTCAGGCTCCAGTTGAGCACGGGCACTCCGTTGAAGGTCATGTGCGGACCCAGTTCCCCTTCCAGGCGGGGATACATGTAATAACCGAAACCCTGTTCGAAATACTGGCCGATGGGGCCGCCGCTGTCGCGGGCGATTCTGTCGAAAATGTCAAGCATAACTGTGTGTATCAGGCATCAATGTTGGCGTAGTGTGCGTTCTCTTCGATGAACTGTCGGCGTGGCGGGACGTCGTCGCCCATGAGCATGGAGAAGGTCCGCTCGGCCTGGGCCGCGTTCTCAATGGTAATCTGGCGCAGGCGCCGCTTGGAGGGATCCATGGTGGTATCCCACAGCTGCTCCTCGCTCATTTCACCCAGACCCTTGTAGCGCTGGATGGTGTAGCCCTTGTCGTTCCCCTTGCCCAGCTTGAAGGCGGCTTCCTCGCGTTGTTCCTCGGTCCAGCAGTAGATTTCCTCCTTGCCCTTGGAGACCTTGTAGAGAGGCGGCGTGGCCAGATAGACGTAGCCGTTCTTGATGAGGTCGAACATATAGCGGAAGAAGAAGGTGAGGATGAGGCAGGCGATGTGGCTGCCGTCCACGTCGGCATCGGTCATGATCACCACCTTGTGGTAGCGCAGACGGCTCAGGTCCATGTGCTTTTCGCCCGTCTCGTCTTCGGTGGCCACACGCACGCCCAGGGCGGTGTAGATGTTCTGGATCTCCTGGCTCTCGAAGGCGCGGGCCTCGGCGGCCT
>JAFTEQ010000041.1 GCA_017453565.1 Bacteroidales bacterium | reverse complement strand
GTTTCGGTGAGCGAGCCGATCTGGTTCACCTTGATGAGGATGCTGTTGCCGGCCCCCATCTCGATACCCTTCTGCAGATACTTCACGTTGGTCACAAAGAGGTCGTCGCCCACGAGCTGGCAGCGGCCACCGATGGCTTTGGTGAGCTTCACCCAGCCTTCCTAGTCTTCCTCGCTGAGGCCGTCCTCGATGGAATCGATGGGGTACTTGGTGATGAGCTTTTCGAGGTACTTGATCTGCTGCTCGCTGCTTAGACGCTTGCCCCTGGGGTCTTTCTTCTTGCCGTCCTTGAGCTGCTTGTAGTCGTAGTAGAACTTGCCGTCCTCGCCCTTGAAGCAGAACTCGGAAGCGGCGCAGTCCATGGCGATGGTGATGTCCTTGCCCGGCTCATACCCGGCGGCCTTGATGGCCTCGATGATGCAGTCGAGCGCGTCGTCGATGCCCTTGAGGGCGGGAGCGAAGCCGCCTTCGTCACCCACGGCGGTGGAGCATCCACGGCCCTTGAGCACTTTCTGCAGGGCATGGAAGACCTCGGCGCCCATGCGCACGCCCTCGGCGATGCTCTTGGCACCCACCGGACGGATCATGAACTCCTGGAAGGCGATGGGCGCGTCGGAGTGCGCACCACCGTTGATGATGTTCATCATGGGCACGGGGAGCACGTAGGTGTTGGTGCCGCCGATGTAGCGGTAGAGCGGAATGCCCAGATAGTTGGCGGCGGCGTGCGCCACGGCGAGGCTCACACCCAGGATGGCGTTGGCGCCCAGGTTGCTCTTGGTGGGCGTGCCGTCGAGTTCGATCATGGTCTTGTCGATGGCGCGCTGCTCCAGGGCCGACATACCCACGATGGCGGGGGCGATCTTGTCGTTCACGTTGGCAACGGCTTTCAGCACGCCCTTGCCGCCGTAACGCTTCTTGTCGCCGTCGCGCAGTTCGAGGGCTTCGTTTTCACCGGTGGAGGCACCGGACGGAACGGCGGCCACACCGGTCACGCCGGATTCGAGGACCACCTCCACTTCTACGGTCGGATTTCCGCGGGAATCGAGGATTTCACGGCCTGTAACTTGGATAATTCTCATAATCTTTATGGTTTTTGAACAATATTGCCTAAAAAGCGGTACAAAAATACGAAATAATTTCCTTTTTTGTAACTTTGAGAGTTCAAACAGAAAAACAGGATGGCAACGATTACAGGACACATATCGCAGATTATCGGACCGGTGGTGGACGTGCATTTCGAGACCGATTCGTCCAACACCGCCACCGACCTTCCGCCCATTCACGACGCCCTCCATGTGGAACGGCCCGACGGACGCACGCTCGTGATCGAGGTGCAGCAGCACATCGGCGAAGATACGGTGCGCTGCGTTGCGATGGATTCCACCGACGGCCTGCGTCGCGGGATGAAGGCCACGGCGGCCGGCGGCCCCATCGCCATGCCGGTGGGGGCCCAGATCCGCGGCCGCGTGCTCAACGTTACGGGCGAAGCCGTGGACGGCATGGGTGACCTGGACCGCAGCGAAACCCTGCCCATCCACCGCGAACCCCCGAAATTCGAAGACCTCACCACCTCGCAGGAGGTGCTGTTCACCGGCATCAAGGTCATCGACCTGCTGGAACCCTACCTCAAGGGCGGAAAGATCGGCCTCTTCGGCGGCGCCGGCGTGGGCAAGACCGTGCTCATCAAGGAACTTATCAACAACATTGCCAAGCGGCACAACGGCTTTTCCGTGTTCGCCGGCGTGGGGGAGCGCACCCGCGAGGGCAACGACCTCCTGCGCGAGATGATCGAATCGGGGGTCATCCGCTACGGCGACGAGTTCGCCCGACTCATGGAAGAAGGCCACTGGGACCTCTCCAAGGTCGATCCCGAAGAACTCAAGAAGTCGCAGGTGTCGATGGTGTTCGGGCAGATGAACGAACCCCCGGGCGCCCGCAGCAGCGTGGCCCTGAGCGGCCTGACCCTGGCCGAGTCGTTCCGCGACAGCGCTTCGGGCGACGGCCCCCGCGACATCCTCTTCTTCATCGACAACATCTTCCGTTTTACCCAGGCGGGTTCCGAGGTGTCGGCCCTGCTGGGGCGGATGCCTTCCGCCGTGGGTTACCAGCCCACCCTGGCCACCGAAATGGGGCAGATGCAGGAACGCATCACCTCCACCAAGAACGGCTCCATCACTTCGGTGCAGGCGGTCTACGTGCCCGCCGACGACCTCACGGACCCGGCGCCGGCCACCACTTTCTCGCACCTCGATGCCACCACGGTGCTGAGCCGCAAGATCACGGCCCTGGGCATCTATCCGGCCGTGGACCCGCTCGAGTCGACCTCCCGCATCCTCGATCCCAACATTGTGGGACAGGCCCATTACGACACGGCCCAGCGCGTGAAGCAGATCCTGCAGCGCAACAAGGAACTGCAGGACATCATCGCCATCCTGGGCATGGACGAACTGTCCGACGAGGACAAACTCACCGTGAACCGGGCCCGCCGCGTGCAGCGCTTCCTTTCGCAGCCCTTCCATGTGGCCAGCCAGTTCACCGGCGTGCCGGGCGTGATGGTCGACATCGAAGACACCATCAAGGGCTTCAATATGATCCTCGACGGCGAATGTGACCACCTGCCCGAGCAGGCCTTCCTGAATGTGGGAACCATCGAGCAGGCCATCGAAAAAGGTGAAAAGATCCTCTCGCAGGCGGGTGTGAAATGATTCGGATATGGCTCTATACCCCTTCCGGCTGCTCTGAGTTTACGGCCGATGCGGTGTTCCTGCCGGGCGAGGCGGGGGCGTTCGAGGTCCTGCGCGACCACGCCCCGCTCATCTCCACGCTGCTGGCGGGCGAGATCCGCTGGCGTTCGGGCGACGAGGAAAAGGCCCTGCCCATCCGCGGCGGGGTGGTACGCCTCTCCAACAACGAAATGACCATCTGCGCCGAATGACCCGCCCCGCCCGCATACTGCTTTGCCTGCTGCTCGCAGGGCTCTCCGCCCCCGGGTTAACGACCCCCCTGGCCGCCACGGCTGCTGAAGGGCAAGCTTCCGCAGAGGAAGCACCCTCCGCGTCTGAAGACAAGGTAGACGTGGCGGGCATCATTTTCGACCATGTGCTGGATGCCTACGAATGGCACCTCACCGAATGGAAAGGCCGCCCCGTGGCCATCCCCCTCCCGGTCATCGCCCGCGCCGGGGACGGCTCCTGGCACTGCTTCTCCTCCAAACGGCTGGAGCACGGCGCCTCGTATGAAGGCTTCCGCGTGGCCTGCGCAGGCGAGCCCCACGAAGGCAAACTGGTGGAGCCCCGCCCCGACGGCACGCTCCGCCGGCCCCTCGACCTGAGCATCACCAAAGACGTGCTGTCGCTGCTCATGAGCTCGGTCCTGCTGCTGCTCGTGGTGCTGCTCACCGCCCGCTGGTACCGCCGGCACGACCCCGAAAAGGATACGCCCACAGGCCTCGCGGCCCTTATGGAGCCCCTCATTATGATGGTGCACGATATGGCCCGCGAGAACATTGGCGAGGAGGACTACCGCCGCTTCTCGCCCTTCCTGTGCATGGCCTTCCTCTTCATCCTGTTCAATAACTTCCTGGGCATCGTGCCCTTCTTCCCGGGCGGCGCCAACCTCACCGGGAACATTGCCATAACCCTGGTGCTGGCCCTCTGCACCTTCTTCACGGTCAACCTGTTCGGTACCAGGCATTACTACCGTGAGATCTTCCTGCCCGACGTGCCCGGTTTCCTCAAGCCCATCATGCCGGTGATTGAAGTGTTCAGCGCCCTGTCCAAACCCGTCTCGCTCACCATCCGTCTTTTCGCCAACATGCTGGCCGGCCACATCCTCATCCTGAGCGTGGTCTGCATCATCTTCATCATGGCCAAGTACGGACCGCTCCTGTCGGGTTCCATGACCGTCATCTCGGTGCTCTTCGGCATCTTCCTCGACGCCCTGGAGTGCCTGGTGGCCTTCATCCAGGCCTATGTGTTCACGATGCTTTCCTCTATCTATATAGGACTTGCCAGAGCAAAAGAATAAACCATTAAAACAACCATACTTATGTTAGCTTTCATTCTCCTTCAGGCTGCGGCCGGAGCCGCACTCGGAAAAGTGGGCGCGGCCATCGGAGCCGCCGTTGCCGCCATTGCCGCGGCCCTGGGTATCGGCAAGATCGGCCAGTCCACCATGGAATCGATCGCGCGCCAGCCCGAATCGGCCGGCAACCTGCGTACCTCCATGATCATTGCGGCCAGTATGATCGAGGGCGCCGCCCTCTTCGCCATCATTGTCTGCGTGCTCACCATGGTGCTTTAAGCCCGCCCTGCCATGAACCTCGTAACTCCCGACAGCGGCCTGCTGTTCTGGATGATCCTCATTTTCGGGATTGTCTTTTTCCTGCTCTGGAAGTTTGGCTTTCCCGTCATTACGGGGATGGTCGAGCGCCGCGGCGACTACATCCGCACCTCGCTGCGCCACGCGGCCGAGGCGGAGGAGAAGCTTGCCCGGCTGGGTGAGGAGCAGGCACGCCTGATCGAGCAGGCCCGGCAGGAACAGGGACGCATCCTCAAGGAAGCGGCCCATACCCGCGACGAGATGCTCGCGCGCGCCCGCAGCGACGCTCAGGAAGAGACGCAGCGTATGGTGGAGCACGCCCGCGTGCAGATTCAGGCCGAGCGCGAAACGGCCCTGCGCGACATCAGGCGCCAGGTAGCCCTGCTTTCGGTGGAGGTGGCCGAAAAGGTGCTCCGCAAAGACCTCGAACAGACACCCGAGCAGCTTTCGCTGCTGGAGCGGATGGTCGATGAAGCCACGCACGCAAAAGACAACTGAGCATGAACACCGGCGCCATTTCGACACGCTATGCGAAAGCCCTGCTCCTGCTTGTGCGGGAGACGGGGAACGGCGCGCGCATGTTCGACCAGGTGCGCTCGCTCCTGCGCGATCCCGGGGCCGACCCGGGCAAGCTGGAGCCCGAACTGGAACGTCTGGTGCTGCTGCTGCGCCGAAACCGCCGGCTCGATTATCTCCGTTTTGTGCTGCACGCCTTCCTCGACCTCTGGTGCCGATCCGAGCACATCCGCCTGGTGCGCCTGAGTTCCTGCATCCCTTCGCCCGAACTCGAGCGGAGCGTGGCGGAACTCGTCGCGCAACGCACGGGCGACCGCGTGGTGGTGGAAAGCAAGGTAGACCCGTCCCTGCTGGGCGGCTTCGTCTATGAAGTGGACGGCTATATGCTCAACGCCAGCGTGAAAAGCCAGATTGAACGCATCAGACGGCAGTTCATCGAAAAGAACAAGCGAATCGTATGACAAACAACAACATCAAACCCGGCGAGGTGTCCGAGATCCTGCTCGGACAGCTGCGCGGTATCGATAACTCCCTGCACTACGAGGAAGTGGGCAGGGTCCTCCAGGTGAGCGACGGCGTGGCCCGCATCTATGGCCTCGTGAACGCCGAGGCGGGGGAGTTGCTCGAATTTGAATCGGGCGTGAAGGGCGTGGTGATGAACCTCGAGGAGGATAATGTGGGCGCCGTGCTGCTGGGCCCCACCGACCAGGTGAAGGAAGAGATGCCGGTGCGCCGGCTCGGCCGCATCGCCTCCATTCCCGTGGGCGAGCAGCTGCTGGGCCGCGTGGTGAATCCGCTGGGCGAGCCGCTCGACGGCCTGGGACGGGTTGAGGGCGAACTGTTCGATATGCCCCTCGACCGCAAAGCCCCCGGAGTCATCTTCCGCGAACCGGTGACGCAGCCGCTCCAGACGGGTCTGAAGGCCATCGACGCCATGATCCCCATCGGACGCGGGCAGCGCGAGCTCATTATCGGCGACCGCCAGACGGGCAAGACCGCCATTGCCATCGATACCATCATCAACCAGCGCGCGGGATTCCTCTCGGGCGACCCGGTCTACTGCATCTACGTGGCCGTGGGACAGAAAGGCTCCACCGTGGCTTCCATCGTGGAGACGCTGCGTGCGCGGGGTGCCATGGACTATACCATCGTGGTGGCCGCCACGGCCGCCGATCCCGCCGCCCTGCAGTATTACGCCCCCTTCGCTGGCGCGGCCATAGGGGAGTATTTCCGCGACACGGGCCGCCACGCCCTGGTGGTCTACGACGACCTCAGCAAACAGGCGGTGGCCTACCGCGAGGTTTCGCTCATCCTGCGCCGTCCCTCGGGCCGCGAGGCCTATCCGGGCGACGTCTTCTACCTCCACTCCCGTCTGCTGGAGCGGGCCGCCAAGATTATTGGACAGCAG
>JAFTEQ010000040.1 GCA_017453565.1 Bacteroidales bacterium | reverse complement strand
TGTATTTCGCCTTGGATAGGTAACATAACTCTTTGATTTCCAAAGGTTAAGTTACAAAAAATCGAGGAAATATCCAAATAAATTGAACATTTCCTCGAAATTTCTAGGCGACCTCTATAGGGACTTTTTCAGTGCCCTCCCGCGGGGTCATCCTCCTTTTTTTGTCTTCCGGATCAATATCCGAGAATCTCCTCCAGGGAGACCTGGCGGACGGGCCCGAGTGTCTTCAGATAGTCCGTGTCGAGGTCCTTGATGTCTCCGAGGATGCCGTAGCGGTAGGTGCGGCCCTTGACCATTGTTCCTGGACGGCTTTCACGTCCTCGAGCGTGAGCGCCTGGGTCTTTTCGAAGATCTCCCGGTCGAGCGGCTCGTCCAGGCCGCTGCACAGGGCCAGGACCACCGAGTGGAGGAAGATGGCCGGCTGGGTTACGTCGGTGCGGCGAAGATCGTCGTCGGAACCGTTGAACATGATGTCCGTGAGGGAGAAACCAAGGATGCCGTCGGCCTTGTCCATCAGGCTCCGGGCTTCCGGATTGCTGTCGTAGAGATCTTTTCCCATTCCCGGGAACTGGGACCCCTGACCGGGGAATACGTATGCGGTTTTCATAGGTAACAAATATACGATTCTTTTCTTTATCTTTGCAGTCCCGCAAAGCCCCTGTAGTTTAATGGATAGAATTTCGGATTCCGGTTCCGACGATAGGCGTTCGATTCGCCTCGGGGGTACAGAAAAGAGGTCGACAGTTCGTCGACCTCTTTTCTGTACCAATAAGCGCTTGCGGGCTAGAAATCAAGGCGGACCTTGTTCTGGCGGAGGGTGTGCTGGAGGCGCTGCACGTCGAGATCTTTGGCGGCGCAGCCGGCCTTGACGGAGAGTGCCGCGGCGGTGCCGGCCGCCTCACCGGTGACCATGCAGGTGGAGATTTCCCGGGCGTCCCAGGTGATGCCCTGGTCGTAGCCAAAACAGCGGCCTGCGACCAGCAGGTTGCGGGTCTCGCGCGGAATGAGCGAGCGGTAGGGGATCTGCCAGACGGGCCGGTCTTTCTTGGTGATGCGCCGTCCTTTATAGGTAAAGGGATCGCATACGCCCGACATGCCGATCACGTCGTCGAAGCGGGTCCACTCCATCGATTCCTCCAGCGTCACGTTGTGCAGGCTGTCCAGCACGCGGGTGACGCGCACGCCCGTGACGGGCCCCAGTTCCACCAGGTACATGTTCTCGAAACCGGGCTCCTTCTTCTTTTGCTCCATCTTATCCCAGATCTCGAGGCGGTCCCGCTGCTGCTTGGCCGATACCTTGAAGACATCGAGCCCGTCCATGGCCTCGCGGCCGCCGTGGCCCGTGACCCTCATGCCGGGAATCGGCGTCGGACGGCCGAAACGTGTCTCGGCGCTGATGCCGGCAATGCGGTAGGAGGTATTCATGTGGTAGCGGCGGGCCTCGTAGGGATCGCCGGCATAGGAGAAGAGCAGCCCGTCTCCGGTGGCGTCGACGGCCATGGCGCATTTGATGGCGATGCGGCCGGTGTTGCAGTCGACGAGCACGCTCTCAATCTTGTCGCCGTGCATGGTCACGCCGCATACGGTTGAGTTGTAGAGGGTGACCACGCCCGCATCGACCAGCTTCTTGTCGAGCAGGTATTTGGCGGCCTCGGGTTCCACCCTCGGGTTGAGGGGATCGATGGCCCAGCCGTTCTGAAGCAGGATGTCGCACACTTCCTCACAGAAGCCGTGCGTCGCCTTGTCCCAGGCCTGTGTCTGGCCTTTTCCATGGGTGGCGAGCACCGGCAGCACGAGGCCGCCCGTCCACAGGCCGCCCAGGAAGTTGGCCTTCTCGATGAGGATGACCGAGGCCCCCTGACGGGCTGCACAGACTGCGGCGGAAACGCCGGCGCTGCCGCCGCCCGCTACCACCACGTCGACTTCGGCCACCACGGGGATGCGGTGCGCCTTTTCCTTCACGTAACCGGAGACCTTCAGGTGGTCTTCCACGCCGGTCGATACTTCGCCGGCTTTTCCGTCGGTGGGCACGGCCCCCGGAAGGATGACCCCGGCCTTGACTTCCTCGGCCAGGACGGAAGGCGCTGCCGCAAGCCCTGCGGCTACGGCAGCTGCCTTTCCGAGAAAGTGTCTTCTATCCATATGTCAGATTAATAACCAAACAGTTCTTCCTGCGAGATGACGCGCACCGGACCGAGGGTCTTGAGATAATCCTGGTCGAGGTCGGCGGCGTCACCGAGGATGCCGTACACGTAAGTGCGTCCCTTGACCCACTTCTCCTGAACGGCCTTGATGTCGGGGAGGGTGAGGGCCTGGGTCTGCTCGAAGACCTTGCGGTCGAGCGGTTCCTCGAGGCCGAGCCGGCGGCAGGCACGGTAAGAACGGAGCACGTTCATGCCCGTGGAGCGCTTGGTACGCAGCTGCGAGATGAGGCCTTCCTTGGCCACCGTGAAGGCGGCATCCGATTCGGGCATCTCGTTGATGATCTCGTCGAACGACTCTATGGCCTGACGCATCTTGTCGTTCTGCGTGGCGATGAAGGCGAAGAAGATGTAGTCGTTGGGGAGGGCGCTGGGGTCGACCAGGCGGGCCTGGGCGGAGTAGGCAAGGCCGCGGGCCTCACGCATCTCCTGGAAGACGATGCTGCTCATCCCGCCGCCGAAGTACTCGTTGTACAGGTCGAGGGCGGCTGCCTGTTCGGGATCGAATTTCTCGCCGCGGTCGGAGTACTGCAGGTAGTAGAGCTGCTTGGCGTCGTACTGGGCGATCACCACTTCGCTTTGCGGGGTGGGGACAGTCTGCGGGAAGGTCTCCTCGAGTACTTCGGGGTTCTCGCTCACCTTGTGGCAGGACAGGAGGGCCTTCTTGAGTTCCTTCTCGCTGAGCGGGCCGTAGTAGAGGATCTCGTGGCCCTTGGCAGCGAGGTCTCGCACCTTGCCCAGGAGTTCATCGGAGGTAAGGCCGAAGACGGCTTCGTTGGTGAGGGTGGTCTTGCGCACGAATTCGGGGCCGTAGAAAAGGTATTTCTGCAGGGCGCCGAAGCAGGCCTGCTGGTTGCTCTTGCCTACCATGCGGGCGCGCAGGATGTCGCTCTTGAGGTTGGCGAGGATGGCCTCGTCGCCCTCGGCGCCGGCGATCAGCCCTTCCACGATCTGGACGGCCTCGGGCATGTTCTCACTCAGGCCGCTGAGGGAGATGGTGCTGTTCTGGGGATTGGCGTTGAGCTTGAAGTCGCAGGCCAGGGCGTACATGCGGGCGGCAATCTGCGGAGCGCTCATCTCGGGCGTGCCCAGATAGGGGACATAGGTGAAGGCGGTCTCCAGGGCCGGGTCGTCGGACGTGGTGCGGTTGTAGATGAACTCGAGACGGAAGATGTCGTTGAGTTTGTTCTGCTTGTAGAGCACGTCCACACCGGGCACCAGGGTGAAACGCGACATGTCCTTGCGGAAATCGGTGTAGACCGGTTCGATGGGTTTCACCGTGCTGGCCTGGATCTCCTGGAGGAAGGCGCTGCTGTTGTTGCGGTTCATCACGATGGGGGTGATGGTGGGCGCTTCGATCTTCTTTACGCTGGTGTCGGGCGCCTGGCGCTTGTAGATGACGGCGTAGTTGTCGGCGCCGAGGTACTGGTTCGCCCAGGCCACCACATCTTCCTTGGTAACGGAAGCGTAGCGCTCGATGTCGCGGGAAGCGTCTTTCCAGTCGATGCCGTTGATGAAGGCCTCCACATAATTGTGGGCGCGGGCCTGGTTGCTCTCCAGGGCGCCCATCTTTTCGAGTTTGATGTTGTTGACGGTGCTCTCGATGAGCGAGGCGTCGAAGTTGCCTTCACGGAGCTTGGCAATCTGCTCCAGCGCGAGGGCGCGGAGTTCGTCGAGCGTCTGTCCCTGTTTGGGCATACCCAGCAGGAGGAAGGTGTTGTAGTCGGGCTGGGTCTCCACGCCCGCCTGCATCATGAGGGCTTTCTGCAACTGGTTCACTTCCAGGTCGATGATACCGGCCTGACCGTTGCTGAGCAGGGAAGAGGCGATTTCGGCCACTGCGGTGCCCTTGAGGTCGGAAGCTCCGGGAAGAGCCCATCCGAGGGCCAGCATTTCGGTTTCGAGGCCGTTGACCTCACGCACTACGGGCTCGGTGATGGGGGCCTCCTTCTCAAACTCGAACGGGGGAATCTGCGGATTGGGTTCCCAGTCGCCGAAGTACTTCTCGATGGTCTTCACCATCTCGTCGGGGTCGAAGTCACCCGCCACGCAGATGGCGATGTTGTTGGGCACGTAATAGGTGTCGTGGTAGTGCTTCACATTGGTGATGGAGGGGTTCTTGAGGCTCTCCTGCGTGCCCAGTACGGTCTGGGTGCCATAGGGATGATGCGGATAGAGGGCCGCGTTGAGCTGCTCCCATACCTTGCGCATATCTTTCGTGAGCGACATATTCTTCTCCTCATAGATGGTCTCCAGTTCGGTGTGGAAACCGCGGATCACGGTGTAACGGAAGCGGTCGGCCTGGATACGCGCCCAGTTGTCGATCTGGTTGGAGGGGATGTCCTCGGTGTAGACCGTTTCGTCATAGGAGGTCCAGGCGTTGGTGCCGCGGGCGCCGATAGTGGCCATCAGCTTGTCGTACTCGTTGGGAATCGAGATTTTGGACGCCTCGTAGCTGATGGAGTCGATCCGGTGGTAGAGGGCCTTGCGCTGCGCTTCGTCGGTGGTCTTGCGATACACTTCAAAGAGCTGCTCGATCTCGTCGAGCAGGGGTTTCTCGGCGGCGTAGTCGCTGGTACCGAAGTGCTCGGTGCCCTTGAACATGAGGTGCTCGAAATAGTGGGCGAGGCCCGTGGTTTCGGAGGGGTCGTTCTTGGCACCCACCTTCACGGCGATGTAGGTCTGGATGCGCGGGGTTTCCTTGTTCACCGACATGAAGACTTTCAGGCCGTTGTCAAGCGTGTAGATGCGTGTCTTGAGCGCATCTCCGGGGACTTTTTCATACTTTCCGCAGGATGCGGTGCACAGGACCGCGGCGGAAAGGAAAAGTGTGTAAAGGATTCTTTTCATGGTATGAAAATGTTTATAGGCGCAAAAATAATAATATATTTATATAATTTTGCATAATTGCGATGTTGAATATGAACACTCTTGCCCTCTCCCTGTTTGCCTTTCTCGTTTCCGCCCCGTTCCATCTCGATTGGAACGTTAACTGGAGGACCGATGTGCCGTATGAGGTTGGAATTGATCATTCCAAAATTACGGAAGAAGCCCTGCAGGTTTTTGCAGACGGCGTGCCCCTTGAAACTTTCCGTCTTGAAGACCCCCATCAACTGAACGATGTGTACAGGTTCTCCGTTCCCGTCGGGACCCGGAGCCTGAAGATGGGTCCCGGAAATACCAAAAGGGTATCCTCCTCGGAGGTGGACAACCTGTTTGCCCGGGGACGCTGGTCTGCAAATACCGCTGCAAAACTGGCGGCGGACCCTTCTGGAACTTCGGTTCTCATTGAATCAACCCGGTGGAAACCTGCTGAAGTCCGGTGCCGCGCCGAAATTCCGGAACGCTGTGCCGGTGTCCCGGTCAGCATTGAAATTGACTGCGAGAGCCTTTCCGGCATGGTCTGGCCTCTCAAACTTTTTATCGAACAATTTGATTCCGATGGGGAATTGCTTCCAGAATATGTGTCGGATCCTCGTTGGACCTCCCATCTCAGGCCGCCCGGCGTCCTCACACCGTTTCGGGAACAGGGGAGGATCCATCCCCGGGCGGCCAGGCTTGAAGTCGTCTTCTCGTTCCTCTCGTCCGTTCCGGAATTTGACGACTATGGTCTTCCGTTGAGTGATCCGGAGGCAGCCCGCCCGAAACTCCTTGTCTCCCGACTGGCCGTGCGCCCGGCAGCGCAGATGCCGTTTCCAAAATACGACGATTCCTGGTTCGGGAAGGGAGTTTCAGGCCGGGAGGGGGACTGCTCCCTGGTCCTTGACGGGGAGCGCGCGTTTTGGTATGCCACCCATTCCCAGGCTGTCTGGGCGCAGGGATACGAAGAGACGGAGGAAAACAATATTTTTTATCCATGTGGGGCGGCGACCGTGGAGATGTGGTTGAAACCGGACTGGTCCGGCGCGGCTAAGAACCGGACGTTCTGCATTTTCCAGGCAGCCAACCACAATACCGGCTGCGACAGGCCGAAAATTGTCTATTCTTCCCTCGGTGACCTGCTCAGTCTGAGTTATTGTCCCACAAAGGAGAAGGCTATGCTTCAGGTTCAGGATGCATACCGGAACAGTTATTCCGGGACATTCAGCATTGCTTTGCCGCAAGGGGAATGGACCCACTATGCAGTGACGGTCGAGCCGGAGCGAGAGGCCTGTGTGTATGTGAACGGAAAGTCCGTTTTTAAGATGAATGTGCCGGATTTCCGCGCCTACAAACTAAAGGAATCGGCCAATCCGGACGATGGCTATGTGGTGGATTTCTTCGTGGGAGGTACATACCGGGAAGCGCGTTCCATCACCGAAATCCAGCGGCGTGCGAGACGGATCTCGTATCTTAAAGGCGAGGTGGATGCGTTGCGCATTTCGTCGGGCGTTCGCTATTCCTCGGATTTTGCGCCATCCTTGCGCCCTGGGCTCGATGCCGGGACGCGGGCCCTGTTCCATTACGACCGTTCTTTCGACGGAGACAGCGGCGGCGGGATCGGCTGGATCTCCGGCTCCGTCTCCGGCCCGACGGACAGGGTCAGCCATTTTCTTGAAGGTTTTCGGTATTATCCATCAGAGCCTGTCGAAACGAATGACCCGGCCCGGCAGATGTTCGCCCGCGTGGAGGAAATACCTTCCGCACAGGATTTCGCGGCTTCCGAAAAGGTGTCCCGGCTTTCGGTGTCGCTTTTACCCGGGGAGCATACGGTCATCACGCTCCCGGACGAAGATGTTTTTACGGACTATGTGGAAATAGAGAATACCGGAACTGAGGTCCTCAGATACCCGGTCGTCTTGAAGAAAGGGGATATCGATGCCCGGAGTTACGGGGATATCAGGGAGTCACTTTTTGAACAGGAAGCCAGTGACCGGGAAAGGGTGAACCGCTTCTTCAACTACCTCCTGAAGGCATCCGATTATTTCGTCAGCTATTCTGCGAAATTCGAACCCGGATCGGACAAGCCGCATTTGGTGCAATCCTATCCGCTTGACATCCTTAATGCGTATTGCGGTTTTGACTGCGGCCCGCTGAACAATGCCGCTGCCACCATTTTCGCAACTTCCGCCCGCTGTGCTGCCAATGGCACGCAGGGATATGCTCACTCATTTGAGGAGGTCTTTTATGATGGGCAGAACCACATTTACGACCTTTCTGCGCAGAAGTTCTTCCCCGCGATGGATAATGAGACAGCCGCCGGACTGCGTGAAGCTGACGTCCAGGAGGGTGTGATACGCCGCCAGGGTGGAAGTGGGGACCATTTTACCCGTATGGGAAAGCGCTCCTTCTACAACAACATGGTTGTCTATCCGGAGAAATTCGCCATTTCCCTCAATCCGGGCGAGAAGTTCAGGATGTGGAGTATGAACGACGGCATGGTCAATGATCTCTGCATGCACGTCCGGACCACGATACGGAAAAAGCTTCATGAGGATAATTGGCTGAATTACAATGCCGAGTGTCATGCGTCTGGTGACGGCCCGATGGAAAGCATATTCCGGGTGGATCGTTTTTATCCCGAATACGGGAATGGTTTCCTGTCGTTTGACGGAAAGCCTTTAGAAAGCAATCCGGCATTTACGCGGATTGAGGCTGGATCCTTCTGTTATAACGTGCGTACATGTTATCCTGTCGTGGCGGCGGCATACAGCGCCCTGGACGACAAGGGGAAAGCGTTTCCGCTGGAGATTTCCACCGACGGCGGCACGACTTTCCGGCCGTTCCGTTCTCCCGCTACCTACATTGTCAGGGCCCGCACGGCTTATCTCATCCGTGTAAAGGCGCCCATCTCAGCCGTGAGCCGTTTCTGCGCGGCCACCGAGGTTCAGGTCAATTCCCGGGTGATAAATGGTCGGTTGGAGGCCGGGAGAAACGAGATCACGCTCAAAGCCGTTTCCGGTGGCCCGGCAAAAGTCCATTATCAGTACAGGACCCGCGGCCGGAATATCTGCTTTTCTGGTGCCGTACCGTTCGGCTCCATCCGCGGGATGGAACAGCATCTTGTCCTGCTCGATCCTTCCAAGGGTCCCGTTCAGGTAGGGGTGGAAGGGCTCTCTTCCGAGGCGCGTCTAATTTGCTCGACGGGCCTGTCGGGCACGTTCAAGAAAGGAGTTGTCAGTATCTCATCAAAAGACAAGTCTGCGCGATTCGGCTGGGTGACGGTGGAAGATGGGGATGTCCGCAAGACCTTGACCGTGATGGTCTGTCCGGGAGGAAGGCTGGTGCGGGCGGACGCACGTTTCAGCAGGAAGGGTGAGCAGGCGGGGTTCAGTTTCGACTGCATCCCTGCGGGCAGATATGCGGTGTTCTCACTCCTGAGGCACCCGGTCGATCCCGACAATCCCAGGGTGAAGACACTTGACATCCGTTTTGGCACAGCTCCTGCCTACACCTGCGGTGGCCAGGTCAACAGTTTTGCAGACTACTATAAAGATATAATGGGAAAGACGGGAGAGCCGGGCGTGTGGAGATGGGATTATCCCCTTGACGCCCAACCCTATCCCTTCCAGGGGATGAAGGTGCTTGAGACCGAAGTTACGGACAGCCTAAGTTGCACGTTCAATGGCCGGGCAGCCTATGCCGAGGTCGGATGTTTCCTGATCATTCCCTATCCGGAGCGGGAGTTCCGAGCCGGGATCCTGAAGAACCTGTTCTCCCGAAACATCCGCCCCTGGGCTTTGCGGGACGGGCAGGACATGCTTCCTCAGTAGGGACATATAAAGTATTATTCTTATAAAAAAATTTATAGGTATAAAATTATAAAAATATACTTATATTAGCACCGAAGTTTTTCATAGTTTAAGTTTAGGTTAAGTAACCGGGCGGCTGCAGCGATGTATCTGCCCGGTGAATTTTTTTAAATGTCGTTTTTTCTGTTTTTGTTGGACAGGGATGAAGGAAATCCCTAGCTTTGCCGCAGAACCAAAACGAGACTTGCTATGAAAACTACCTTCCGTGTATGCGCCTGTGTGCGCCTTCTTCTATTCCTCCTGCTTGGCACGGCCCTTTCCTGCGAACGAATCTTTTCCGATGCCGGGAAGGGCGAAGCCCGTACCGGCGGCATCTGTTTCCGTTTCGTGCCAGGCTTCGACGCGGCCCCGACCCGCGCCGGGGCGGCCCTTCCCGACACGAACGCCTTCCTGCTGAGCGTTCGGGACGCTTCCGGCCGGACGGTCTACTCGGGGACCTACGGTGCAGCGCCGCAGACCATCGTGACGGCGCCCGGCACCTATCAGATCGACGTGCGTTCCTGCAATTTCGAAGAGCCGCTTTTCGACAGGCCACAATACGGTGACAGCCAAGCCGTTGTGGTGACGGAGGGCAAGACGGTGACGGTGGCCCTGACCTGTGCCCAGATGAATGCGGGCGTGCGTCTGCGCATCGACCCCTCTTTCTTAACGGCTTTCCCGGGAGGGGTACTGTACCTCGCATCCGATGCGGGCCGGCTCCTCTATGCTTATTCAGAGCGGCGCATCGCCTACTTCAAGCCCGGCGCCGTGTCGCTGCTGCTTAGCGACGGCGGACAGGAGAAGTCGCTCCTGACGCGTCGGCTCGCCGCCCAGGAAATCCTTACGCTGCGCGTGAGCGCGGCAGAAGAAGAGAGTGGGGGACAGGCTTCCGGACGCGTCTCCATCCAACTGGATACCAACCGCTTCTGGCTCTATGAAGACTTCACCATCGGAGGATCCGAGGGCGGCGGATCCGAAGAGGCTGCCCTGAGCGTGACGCAGGCCCGCGAGCGCGCCGGGGCTCAGGACGTCTGGGTCTACGGCTATATCGTTGGAGGTGACCTTTCTTCGTCGAACTGTGCCTTCGAGGGTCCCTTCAAGGCCCGCACCAACCTGGTACTCGCGGCCAAGTCCTCTTGCCGCGACAAGGAAGCCTGCCTGTCGGTCCAGTTGGCGAAGGGCGACATCCGCGACGCGCTCAACCTGGTGGACCATCCCGAACTGCTGGGGCGCCAGGTCTTCCTGAAAGGCGACCTGGTCGAGGCCTACTACGGAATCCCCGGTCTGCAGACAATCAGTGAATACCGCCTCAAATAGCCGAATTAATGCTATATTTGCGGAAACGAAGCAGATATGGAAAAGAAGAAAACCCGCATCCTCGTCCTCATCGACGTGCAGAAAGACTTCATTGACGGAGCCCTCTCCAATCCCGACGCGCAGGCTGCCGTGCCTGCGATCGTGCGGAAGGTCGAAGCCTTTGACGGCGACCTTGTGCTCGCCACGCGCGACACCCATGGCCCGGACTACCTTTCCACGCGAGAGGGGCTGCAACTGCCTGTGGCGCACTGTATTGCCGGAACGCCGGGCCATGCCCTGGACAGCCGGGTCCAGGCGGCTCTGGACAGGCTCCGCCCTGGGGTGCAACTGAAAGTGGTCGACAAGCCTACTTTCGGTTCGCTCGACCTGGTGGCTCAGTTACAGGCCATTCCGGGTGAACTGGATGTGGAAATCTGCGGCTTCTGTACCGATATCTGCGTGGTGTCCAACGCTTTGCTTCTCAAGGCCGCCCTGTACGACCGGGCCGACTTCTGCGTCGATGCGGCCTGTTGCGCCGGGGTGACCCCCGAAAAGCATGCAGCTGCGCTCGAAACGATGCGCAGCTGCCAGATTGCCGTCCGTTAGGGGCGCCCTACTCGTCCTTGCAGCACTTCCCGTCGCCCTTGTGGCAGCAGCCTTCGCCGTCCTTATGGTGATGGCCTTCTCCCTTGTGGCAGCAGCCATCGCCCTTACCGTGGCAGCATTCGTGCTCCTCGGGCGGGAGATACTCGCCGTGCAGGCCTTCGGTCAGTTCCTTCTCGGAAGCGTCGCGCACCGACAGGACCTTCCCGGTGAAGTTCAGGGTCTTGCCGGCCATGGGGTGGTTGAAGTCCATGGTCACCGTATCGGCCCCCACGGCCTCGATCCGACCCTGGACCACCTGTCCGCTGCCGTTGAGCATGGGGATGAGATTGCCCACGACCAGAAGGTCCTCGCGCAGGACGCCGTCTACCTCGAACGACTTCTTGGGGATGTCGAAGCGGTACTCCGGCTTGTGCGCGCCATAGCCTTCCTCGGGGGTGAGGGTGAAGGCAAACTCTTCGCCCGCCGTTTTGCCGGCGAGTTCCGCTTCGAATTTGGGAAGCAGCATACCGGTTCCGTGAATGTATTCGAGCGGCCGGTCGGCGTCGGCCTTGTCGGCCGTACGGCCTTCTACCTTGAGTTCGTAGCTGAGGGCTACCACTTTGTGCTTGTCTACTTTCATATCTTTATGCGTTTATGTTCCACTGAAATCGACCCCCTCGAAAGCGAGGGACCCGATGCTTTTCTGCTGGCAGGCGCGGGCGTCGGTGCCGGCGCCCAGAAGGCCCGCCCAGAGCGGGAGGAAATTGCCCGTCATAACCATTTCGTTCACGGGGTGAAGAATCTTTCCGTCTTTGAAACGGAAGCCTTCCACGCCGTAGGAGAAGTCGCCCGTTGCGCTGTTGGAATTGCCTCCGTTGAAGCCGGTTACCAGGATCCCGTCGCCGCAGAGGCGCATCAGTTCGTCCCGTCCGATGTGCTTCGGCTGCGGAGATGCTGCTGACCAGAACGGCTCGAGGACCGGCCTGACAGGCTCTTCCGTAGTGGGTGCAAGACCGGTTTTCGCGGCCATGAAACTGTTGAGGAAGAAGGTCCGGACCGTACCCTCGCGCACGATGTCGCGATCCCGGGTGGCCACGCCTTCCGAATCGAAGAAACGGGCTCCGGTCTGTCCTATGCTGCGCGGACAGTCGCGCAGGGTCATTCCGGCGGGGAAGACCTGCTTGTCCAGGGCGTCCCGCAGGAAGGAATTGTCCTGTTGGATGGCGTAGCCACCCAGGGCCTTCAGGATGGGGGAGACCAGGCGCGAGGCGGCCTCGCGGTCGATCACGGCGCAGTATCGTCCGCTTTTGAGGCGCCGGGGGCCGATGGCCGCCGCGGCCTCCTGCACGGCCTTCCGGCCGCAGTAGGAGGGGTCGAAATCGCGCAGCGCGGCGGCGGAATCCCACCAGTAGCCGCTGTAGCGGTCGCCCCGACTGTCCTGGATGGTGACCTCTATCCCATATTCGAAGGCGGTTTCCCGGTGCAGGCACTCCAGCCCCTGGCTGTCCACGATGTACTGTTCGTACAGGGAATCGGAGTACTCACCCTCTTCCGAGATGAGCCGCCAGCTGCCGTCGGGCGCCGCCGCTCCCCAGGGCGAGGCGAAAAGGGCGAAACCTTTGCGCTGTTCGGGCCCCACCGTCCCGTAGGCGGGATCGAACAGGCCGGCCTCGTCGCCCTCCCGGGCATCCTTTGCAGTGCGTGCCGGATCGGGCAGGTCGCGCAGGGGTTCGGCTTCCAGCATCCGTACCAGCGCAAGGCTCTGCTGCACGAAAGCGCGCAGCTGCGTTTCGTCGTCTATCTTGTTGGTGGAAAAGACGCCGTAGCGCCCGTCTGCGAAAAGGGCCAGGCTCAGAGACCGGTCGAAGCAGTGGGTGATGCGGTCTACCGCCCCGTCGAGGGTGGCGACCAGGTCCATCACGTTGCAATTCAGGCTCACGCGGGCTTTCTGGGCCCCGGCTTCCAGGGCCATCTGCAGGCAGCGGCGTGCCCGGGCGCGGTCTTCGTTCTTTCCGTTCATCTAAGCTCCTCCCACCGTCAGTTCGCGTACCAGTACCGAGGGGATGCCGCAGCTCACCGGTACGCTCTGTTCCTTGCCGCAGGTCCAGGCTCCGTCATCGATGAGCAGGTCGCCACCCACCGCCACGATGTCGCGCAGGGCCCTCGGTCCGTTACCTATTATATTGATGTCCTTCACGGGACGGGTGAGCCGTCCGTTTTCGATGAGGGATCCGCTTTTTACATAGAAGGTGAAATCGCCCTCGCCGATCTTCACTTCACCGTTCGCGAACTCTTCCACGTACACCCCTTTCTTTACATCGGCGATGAGGTCGGCGGCGGTTCCGTCCGGACCGGGCCCCATATAGGTGGCGCGCATGCGGGGGATGGGGTTGTAGCGGAACGATTCCCGGCGGCCGTTGCCGGTGGGTGTAACGCCGTAGTGGCGGGCGCTGATGCGGTCGTGCAGGTAGCTCCGCAGGATGCCGTCTTCCACCATGCAGGTTTTCTGGCCGGGGATGCCCTCGTCGTCGTAGTTGCAGGCGCCCCGGTTGCCGGGTAGCGTGCCGTCGTCGTAGATCCAGATGCCCTTCCGGGCCACGCGTTCGCCCATCCTGCCGGCGAAGACCGACTGGCCCTTGCGGTTGAAATCGGCCTCGAAGGCGTGCCCCATGGCCTCGTGCAACAGGATTCCGGAAGCGCCTGCGGCCATCACCACGCTCATGGTTCCGCCTTTCGGGCGGCTGGCTTCGAACTGGGCGTCCAGCCCGTCCGTTGCCTTGTGGGCCAGCTCCTGAAGGAGCGTTTCGTCCACCATCTCCGCTCCCGCCCGGAAACTCCGGGAGACCGTGCGCGTCTCGCTCCGGCCGTCCTGCAGGAAAACCACCGAGATACTCAGGCTGCCCATGGGACGGGTGTCGCGCACACACTCGCCCAGGGAATTGTACATCAGCACTTCGCTTACCTGGCTGGAAAGCATGGCGTGGACCTTGTGTACCCGGCTGTCGCGGGTGCGGATGAGGCTGTCGAGCCGTTGCAGGGCCGGCACGAAACGGGCCGCGTCGGTGCTGCGCCAGTCTTCCCGCATGGGATAGAAGTTGCGGGCGGGTGCGGGACCGGCGGCGCTGAAGGCGGAGGAAACGGCGCAGACGCTGCCGTCCCCGATCGAGGCGGCGGCCCGGGCGGCGGAAAGCAGGGCTCCCTCTTCCAGCGATTCGGAATAGGCATAGCCCGTCCTATCGCCGTCGAGCACCCGGATGCCGCAGCCGCAGTCCACGTTGACGCCGCCCGAACCCACGGCTCCGTCGCGCAGCAGCAGGTCGGTGCAGACCGTATCTTCGAAATAGAGGTCGCACCAGTTTCCGCCGCCGCGCAGGCCTTCGCGGACCAGGCGCTCGAGCAGTTTGGGATCGGGATCAATCATCCAGCTCATCGGGATAGACGATGGAACGGATGAGCAGGTATTTCTCCTGATTCTTCACATAGGTTCCCAGACGGTTTCCTTCGGCCACCACGGTGAAGGGGGTCTGTGAGTTGTCGGCCAGGACCCAGCGGTCGCACAGGGGGATGTAGGTCTCGAAAAAGTAGCCGAGCCCCATGCGGTAGCGCCGCCGCACCACGTCTTCCGGAATGTGGTGCCCGCCGGCGGCCACCCGGTCGCGGACACGGGCGATGGCCAGTTCCGGCGAGTTGAGCCAGAAATAGAGCAGGGTCACGGAATACCCCAATTCGCGTGCGTCCTGGATGATGCCCACCAGCGAGCGCGTGGCCAGGGTGGTCTCGATGCTGAAGTCGGACCGCTTGTCGAGCAGATAGCGGATCTTCATGAGCATGTAACGGCTGGCCGAAACCGAGGCCTGGGATGGGTTGAAGGGCGAGAGGCTCTTGGCGAATTCGTCGGAATTGACGAACTCGCTGCACTCCAGCAGTTCCGGCAACAGCGTATACGAGGCGGTCGTTTTGCCCGCCCCGTTACATCCGGAAAGTATGTAGAGTCTCGGCATCAGGCCGTAGCCGCCTCAAGCTTCTTGAGCAGGGAGAACATGACGGTGCCCGAGATGACGCAGAGCGCCATGAGGATGGTCCAGTTGACCCAGAGCGGCACGTTGTTCCAAAGCATGGAGGGGATGGAGGAGAGGTAGTTGCCGATGGCGGTGGCGGCGAACCACAGACCCATCATCAGCCCCTTGTATCGGGGCGGAGCCACCTTGGAGACAAAGGAGATGCCCATGGGACTGAGCAGCAGCTCGGCGAAGGTGAGGACCAGGTAGGTGGAGATGAGATAGGTGGGCACCACCGGATCGGGGGAGATGCCGCCTGCGGCGATGAGTTCGGAAGGAGCGGGCTGGCCCTTGGAGGCCGCCAGCATGATGAGGTAGCCCACGGCGGCTACGAACATGCCCAGGCCGATCTTCTTGGGAGCCGACGGCTCCTTGCCCTTGGCGGCGAGCGCCGAGAAGAGGGCCATGGAAAGCGGAGTGAGCGCTACCACGAAGAAGGGATTGAACTGCTGGAACTGCTGCGGAAGGATGTGCAGCTCGGGAGCCATACCTTTGTAGAGGGCGATGGCGCCGGCCCAGAGAGCGGCGGTGGCGAGGGCGCAGCCGGTCTTGCCACTGGAGGTTTCGGACTGGAAGATGCCCAGCAGGGTGTAGACCGAGATGGCGATGAGCGCCAGGGGCCAGATGCTGAAGCCGATCTTGAGCGGGCCGCTCACGCTGCTCTGCGTGTAGTCGCGGGCGAAATAGGTGAGCGAGGAACCGTTCTGGTGGAAGGCCATCCAGAAGAAGATGACCACCGCGAATACCCAGCAGAGGGCCACGATCCGGTCTTTGGTCTGCTTGGGGCTGAGTTCCTGCACCGGTGCGGCATCCCCGGCGGGGGCCTGTCCGGCTTTCACGTCAGCATGCTTGAACCAGCTGCGGCAGCCCAGATAGATGGCGATGGAGAAGATGAGCGAGATGCAGGCCACGGCGAAACCGAGGTTGTAGGCTGTGGAGAGCTGTTCGATGTAGTAGTGGCTGAAACCGGCGAGGTCCATGCCGGCGATATCCGCGCCGGGCATGCCCGCCTTGAGGGTCTCGAGCGCGGCGGGGTCGGCCAGGGTTCCATCCAGGAACTGATGTGCGAGGGCGGGGATGTCGGCCTTGTAGATGAGACCGGCCTTGGCGAGGTGGCTGTTGGTGAGGGCCGTGGCAGCGGTGGGTGCGAACATGGCGCCGATGTTGATGGCCATGTAGAAGAGGCTGAACGCACTGTCGCGCCGGGCGGAATACTTGGGATCGTCGTACAGATTGCCCACCAGGACCTGCAGGTTGCCCTTGAACAGGCCCGTACCCACGGCGATGAGGAGCAGCGCCCCGATCATGAGCGTGAGGGCGAAGCCGCGCGAGGCGAAGGCGTCGGTGGGGATGGCGAGGCACAGGTAGCCGGCGAACATGACGCAGACGCCCGTAACCACACATTTGCCGAATCCGATGCGGTCGGCCAGCCATCCGCCGATCACCGGCATGAAGTAGACGGCTGCCAGGAAAATGGCGTAGAACTGGCCCGCCGCGGCGGCGGAGAAGCCAAACTTGGCCTGCAGGAAAAGCAGGAAGATGGCGAGCATGGTGTAGTAGCCGAAGCGTTCGCCGGTGTTGGCAAGCGCGAGGGCGAAAAGGCCTTTAGGCTGTCCTTTGAACATATACTGGTGTTTTATTGTTTGTCCGAAGCGTACAAATATAAGGATTTTCCCAAAGAAGTGGTGGATTTTTTCTATCTTTGTCGGGATGAGAAAGATCGGCAAATATCTTTTGAAAGGCCTGATGCGGCTGCTGGGCCATCTGCCGCTGCGTGTCCATTATGCGGTTTTCTCCCCCTTCCTCGCCTTCCTGGCGGAACGGGTGATCTGCTACCGGACCGACGACGTGGCGGTGAACCTCGCCCGCGCCTTCCCCGACTACAAATACGGCAGGATCCGTGAGATCAAACACGCCTTCTACCGTCATTTCGCCGACCTGCTTGTGGAGACGGTCTGGTTCGGGGCCAGCAGCGTGAAGCGTCTGCAGCGTCAGGGAATCTGCACCATCGCCAATCCGGATGTGCTGCGTGAACTCTTCGACGCGGCGCCGAGCGTGGTGGTCATGTATTCGCACACGGGCAACTGGGAACTCTTCGGAGGTCTGCCCCATTACGACGGCACCACCGGCCTGCGGGAGGACAATTTCTGCGCGGTCTACAAGCAGCTCTCGAGCCGCCTGTGGGATGAGCTGATGGCCGAAAACCGTTGCCGGCCGCTGCGGGAGGGGACCTTTACCGGCTACCTGGAGTCGCGTGCGCTGCTGCGCTACGCCATCACGCACAAGGCCGAAAAGAAGATCTACAACATCAACACCGACCAGCGTCCCTACGGCTTTGCCATGAACGAGATGGAGGTGACCTTCATGCATCAGCGTTGCCGGACCATGCTGGGGGCGGCTACCCTGGCCCGCAAGTTCGGTTTCGCCGTGGCCTACCTGAACATGAAACCCGTTTCGCGCGGGCATTACGTATTTGAATACACGGCCATCTGCCGCGATGCGTCGCAGATGAGCGCCGAAGAGATTATGACAACCTACTACCGCCTGCTGGAGAAGGACCTCGAAGCCATGCCCGAGAATTATCTCTGGACGCACCGGCGATGGAAATGACTTTGATCGTTATGTACAAAAGAATCGTTTTGGCGGCCCTGCTGGCCAGCCTTTTCGGAGCGGGTTCCCTGCGGGCGCAGGGGAGCGTCTCCTACGCCCTGCCCCAGACCGTCCTGGTATTCCGCGTAGACGTGGAACAGGAAGTTTTCTTCGCGGGTCCTTATGCGCGCTATGCGCAGAAATACCTCGGTGTGGATGCTCCCGAGCAGGATTACACCCGTTTCGACATCAGTTCCATCTCGCTCCGCCCCTATGTGGAAGCCGATGCCGCGCAGCGTTTTACCTTCGTGCCCGGCAAGGCGGGTGTCCCCGAAGCCATGCTGCAGCTCACCACGCAGGGGCTCGTTTCCGGCACATCCGGAGCCTATTCGGAAGAGTCGGGCTGGAAGTATCCGCTCAAGTCTGAAGCCGATTTCGCTTCCCGGGGTATTCCCGCCAATCTGACGCGCGCGTCGAACACCCTGTATAACAAGGGACAGGAGACCGTGCAGCAGAGCGTGGTGGTGGAAAAGTCGCTCGAGAAGAAGGCCCAGGAAGTGGCCGAAATGATCTTCCGGATCCGGGAAAACAAGTACAAGATCCTGGTGGGTGACACCGACGCCACCTACAGCGGCGAAGCCATGAAGGCCACCATCGACGCCCTCGATAAACTGGAAGCCGATTACCTCACCCTCTTCACCGGCTACTCCGAAAAAGGCAGCCAGTCCGCCGTCTTCGAGGTGATTCCGGCCCCGCAGACCAAGAACCAGCTCTATGTGGCGTTCCGTCTGTCTGATTCCGAAGGCCTCGTGCCGGCCGACAATATGTCGGGCCGTCCGTATTATCTGGAACTCAAGCCCGAGACCGTGGCCGAGCCCGAAGCGGACCCCAAGGCGGCAAAGGCCGCGCAGAGCATCCAGTACCGCATCCCGGCCATCTGCAAGGCCCGCCTGACCGATGGCGTGGCGACTCTGCTGCAGACTCGCGTACCGGTGTACCAGCTGGGCATCCAGGCCTCCTGGCCCGTAACGAAATAGACACTAATAGCAATAACTTATGGCAAGTATCAAAGATCTGACTCCGGCGATTGTCTGGAATAATTTCTATCAGCTCACCCGCCAGCCCCGTCCGTCCAAGCACGAGGAGCGGGTGCGCGCTTTCCTGCTTGAGTGGGGAAAGACCCACGGCGTGGACACCCGTACCGACGCCACGGGCAACGTGATTATGCGCATCCCGGCGACGCCCGGTTACGAGAAGCGCAAAGGCGTGATTCTTCAGGGGCACATGGACATGGTGCCGCAGAAGAATCCCGATTCGGCGCACAACTTCGAGACCGATCCCATCGAGACCTGGGTCGATGGCGAGTGGCTGCGCGCGAAGGGTACGACCCTGGGGGCCGACAACGGCCTCGGCGTGGCCATGGCCATGGCCGTGGCCGAGTCGAAAGACATTCCCCACGGCCCCCTGGAGGTGCTTGTGACTTACGATGAGGAGACCGGCATGACGGGGGCGAACGCCCTGAAACCCGGATCGCTCAAGGGCGAGATTCTCATCAACCTCGATTCCGAGACCGAGGGTGAACTCTATGTGGGTTGCGCCGGCGGACTCGACACCGAGGGCAGCGGCCGCTATACGCGGGTGCCGCGTCCCGGCGGCTACCACGCCTATGCCCTTGAGGTGAAGGGCTGCCAGGGCGGACATTCCGGCATGGACATCATCCTCTGCCGGGCGAACGCGAACCGCATCGCCGCCCGCCTTGCGGACGCCATCCTTGCGAAGGCCGACGCGCACCTCGTCTCGTTTGCAGGCGGGAATATGCGCAACGCCATCCCGCGCGACGCGCGCCTGACCCTCTATGTTAAGAATCCGGAACAGGTCGCACGCATCGTGCGCAAGGAAGGCCGCGCCATCTTCGACGAGTACCGGCAGACCGATCCCGGTATGAAGATCCTGTTCGTGCCCGCCAAGGAACGCCGCGCCTATGTGCGTGACGAGGAGGCCCGCCGCCTGGTGGGCGCCGTCCTGGCCTGTCCCGACGGTGTGGAGCGGATGTCGCAGACTATGCCCGGAACCGTGGAGACCTCGAACAACCTGGCCATCGTGCGCATCGCCGACGGAAAGGTGTCGGTGGTGACCCTCATGCGCAGTTTCATCGACAGTGCCAAGAAGGCCCTTTCGCGCCGGGTCGCCTCCGCGCTGGAGCCCGCCGGGATCAAGGTGCGCTTCACGGGCGGCTATTCGGGCTGGGCGCCCGATGAGGGGAGCGAGATCCTTCGTGTGATGAAGGCTTCCTACAAGAAACTCTACGGCAAGGAGCCGGCGGTCATGGCCATCCATGCCGGGCTCGAATGCGGGATCATCGGCGGTATCTTTCCCGGGCTCGACATGATTTCGTTCGGCCCCACCCTCCTGAGTCCCCACTCGCCCGACGAGCGTGCGCACATCCCTTCGGTCCAGAAAGCCTGGGATTTCCTGAAAGCCGTGCTGGAGGCCGTCCCTGAGCGTTAGGAACGGATTTGTTTCAGATTGTTACAAACATTGTTGATAACTTTTGACGGGGTGCATGGAAAAAATGCATCCCGTTTTTCTACCTTTGTCTACGAAAAGTTGGAACGAAGTCGGATTGTCGCCGGACAGTCCGGAATTTTTTGCCCCGTTCCGGTTTGCACGATGAACTAATTTAAACCTAAATCGCTTATAGTATGGACGTTAGGAAAACAAACGGCACGTTTGAAGAGTATGATAAGGAGAAATTGATGCGCGGTATCCGTCAGGCCTATGTGTCGACGGGCCAGCCCTGCCCGGAAGACGTGGTCGTTTCTGTGGTGGACAACCTGTATATCTATGACAAGATGTCCAGCCAGGAGATCCGCCGGCAGGTGGTCGATTCCCTCATGTCCATCAACAAGAAGGTGGCCCGCGAGTATATCGAGACCTTCGACGCCGGGCTCGACCTGCGCAAGAAGCGCGACTTCATCAAGGACTACATCAAGGCCTCCAACGCCGCCACGGGCTCGAAGTTCGACGCCAACGCCAACGTGACCCGCAAGAATATCGTCACGCTGGGACAGGAACTCTACAAGGAGAACAACATCAAGCAGAACCGCTACATCATGCAGGACAAGATCAAGGCCCTGTATGACTACAAGCTTGCCGAGCAGTACATCAAGGACCTGGAGTCGCACGTGCTCTACAAGCATGACGAGAGCGGCACGCCGGGTTATCCCTACTGCGTGGCCATCACCATGTATCCCTTCCTGATGAGCGGCCTGCGCGAACTGGGCGGCGTGTCCGTCGCCCCCACCGACCTCAAGTCGTTCTGCGGCGAGTTCATCAACCTCGTCTACTCCATCTCCTCGCAGTTCATGGGGGCCGTGGCCACTCCGGAATTCCTGATGTACCTCGACTACTTCATCCGCAAGGACTACGGCGACGACTATCTCGATCACCTCGATGAGATCGTGGAGAAGAATCGCAAGCAGCGCACGCTTGTGAAGGTCATCGACAACTGCTTCCAGCAGGTGGTGCACTCCATGAACATGCCGGCCGGCAACCGCGGTTACCAGACCGTGTTCTGGAACATCGGCTATTTCGACAAGCCATATTTCGAGGGCGTGTTCTCCGACTTCCGTTTCCCCGACGGGACCGCGCCCAAGTGGGAGACGCTCTCCTGGCTGCAGAAACACTTCATGGAGTGGTTCAACGAGGAGCGCAACCACTACATCCTCACCTTCCCGGTGGAGACCATGGCCCTGCTGACCGACGGCGGCGACGATTATGTGGACAAGGAGTACGCCGACTTCACGGCCAGGATGTGGTCGAAGGGACACAGTTTCTTCTGCTACATCTCCAACAGCCCCGACAGCCTCTCGAGCTGCTGCCGCCTGCGCAATTCGCTCAAAGACGTTGAAGACGGCCACAACCACACCACGCACCAGTATTCCATGGGTACGGCATCGGTCTCCACGGGCTCCAAGTCGGTGATGACCATCAACCTCAACCGGCTCATCCAGGATTCCGCCCGCCGCTACTTCCGCGAGAAGAAGGGCGTGGAGATGGAGGCCGGCAAGGCGCTCGATCCCGCCTCGTACGACAAGGAGGAACTCTACGGCTACATCCGCGAGGATGTGACCGCCATGTGCGAGCGCGTGCACAAATACCAGACGGCGTTCAACGAGATTATCAAGGACTTCCTGAACGCCGAGATGCTCGACGTTTACAAGGCCGGGTTCATCGACATGAAGCGTCAGTACCTCACGCTGGGCGTGAACGGCATGACCGACGCGGCCGAGTTCCTGGGTCTGGAGATCTCGCCCAACGAGGCTTACAGCGAGTTCGTGAACAACCTGCTGGAGACCATCAACATCTCCAACCGCAAGGACCGTACGAAAGACTGCATGTTCAACACGGAGTTCGTCCCGGGTGAGAACCTTTCCGGAAAGAACTACAAGTGGGACAAGAAGGACGGCTATTTCGTCTCGCCCAAGCACAACATGTACAGTTCGTACTTCTACAACCCGGAAGACGAGAACCTGTCCATCATCGACAAGTTCAAACTCCACGGGGAAGAGTATGTGAAGTACCTCGACGGAGGCAGCGCGCTGCACATGAACCTGGCCGAGCACCTCAGCCAGGACCAGTACCGGCAATTGCTCAACGTGGCGGCCCACTACGGCACCAACTACTTCACCTTCAACTGCCGCAACACGGTCTGCAATGACTGCGGCTACATCTCCAAGGACACGCTTACGGTCTGTCCCAAGTGCGGCAGCAAGAACCTCGACTACCTCACGCGGGTGATTGGTTACCTGAAACGCATTTCCTCGTTCAGCGAGATGCGTCAGGACGAGGCGAACCACCGGTATTACGCCGCTCCGCCCAAGCAGCAATGATCAAATACGTCCCCCGGATGACTTCCGTCGTTCTGGAGGAGATTCCGGACCGGCTTACCCTGGCGGTTGAGATCAGCAACTGCCGGGGTACTTGCATAGGCTGCCATTCTCCCTTCCTGCGGGAAGATGTGGGAGAGGAGTTGACGCCTGAAGCGGTGGACGCCCTCTTTGCTTCCAATTTCGGGGTGGATTGTTTCCTATTCCTGGGAGAGGGGAAGGACCCGCAGGCCCTGCTCGCGCTGGCGCGTCATATCCGGAGCCATTATGATGTGGCCCTGGCCCTCTATTCCGGCAGGGAACAGGTTGAGGATGCCCTGTGGGCGGCGTTCGACTATGTGAAACTGGGGCCTTACCGGCCCGAATGCGGGCCGCTCAACAATCCGGCTACCAATCAGCGTCTGTACCGGGTACGCGGCGGCGGAGCGGAGCGGGAGGATATCACCGCCCGTTTCTGGCATCGCGGACTCGAAGGCGCGCCCAAGGCATGATGCCCGAGGGGGCCTGTCCCGCTTCCAGCAGCTCTTTCATCTTTTCCATATAGGGGGCCGTGTGCCTGAAATACAGTCTGTAGCCTTCGCAGAGCACGTTGCCAGCCCCGTACAGGCGGTGTTTGGGGCAGCCGCCGTGGCAGCGGCCGAACCATTCGCAGCTGCGGCAGGCTTTCGGGAGCCCTTCCCGCTTTTTGAGGCCGAATGCCATCTGGGCGGGGCTCTGCATCATGTCGGCGAGCGGCTGACGGTAGAGGTTCCCCAGGAGGAATTCGGGATAGACGAAATGGTCGCAGCTGTAGACGTCGCCGTTGTGCTCCACAGCCGCGTTGCCGCCGCAGGTCTCGGCGAAAGAGCAGATGCCGGGCCGGACGCCGCAGAGGCAGGCGAGCGTGGCGTCGAAATAGTTCACGAAGACCGTTCCCACATCGCTGAGAACCCAGTCGTCGAAGACGTCGCAGAGAAAGCGGCCGAAACCCGTATCGCTCACCGACCAGGGTGCGCGGACGGCGTCGGAGGAGCCCGGTGCCGCGATGCGTTCCCCGCCGGGGCCTTTGCGGATGAGTTCCACGACAGGCGAAAACTGGATGAAGGGCGTGCCCAGACTGCGCAGGAACCGGTAGACTTCCTTGCCGCGTCCTTCAGAAGCGCGGTTCACCGTGGCGAGCAGGTTGTATTCCGCGCCGGCCTCGTGCAGCAGCGTCAGGCCCTTCAGGGTTTTTTCCAGGGTAGAAACGCCCTTGCGGTCCTTGCGGTAGCGGTCGTGCACGCAGGAAGGCCCGTCCACCGAGACGCCCAGCAGGAACCCTTCCCGGGCGAAGAAATCGGCCCATTCCGGGGTGAGGAGCGTGCCATTGGTCTGAAGGGTGTTGTGGACGCGTTTGCCGTCGGCATAGCGGCGCTGGAGTTCCACGGCTTTCCGGAAGAACCCGGGCCCGAGCAGCAGGGGTTCGCCGCCGTGCCAGTTGAAGGTGACGTCCGGGGTGGCGCAGTCGCGCAGGTAGGTCCGGATGAGGCGTTCCAGGTCTTCCTCGTCCATCACGGGTTCGCGTCCGCCGTACAGCTCGAGTTTGTCCAGATAGTAGCAGTAGCGGCACAACAGGTTGCAGCGCGATCCCGCCGGCTTGATGAGCAGGTTGAAGGATGCCGGACCGGAAAAACGGAGGGCGTCTTCGAGGGTGAGGGTGTCGATCTGGGCCATCGGATAAAAAGAGCGGCACAGTGCTCCTGCGCCGCTTCCCGGAGCGGGATAAGGGAGTCGAACCCTCCTCCTTGGCTTGGGAAGCCAATGCACTACCGATGTGCTAATCCCGCTTTTACGTGGACAGCAAAGATAGGTAAAAATTTTGATATCGGAAAAAAATCGTACCTTTGTCTGCTTATTCTGATACTTACGAGATAGCTTATGGCTTTAGCAGACATAATAAAGGCTTTGTTCGGCTCCAAGGCCGACCGGGACTACAAAGCGGTCAAACCCTTGCTCCAACAGGTGCTGGCCGCCTACGAGGAGATCGATGCGCTTTCGCACGACGGACTGCGTGCGCGCAGCGCCGCCCTGAGGCAGCGCCTGCGTGACGTGGAGGCGCCGTTTGAAAACCGTATCGGAGAAATCCGTACGGCGCTCGCGGGGGATATCCCCGTGGATGAGAAGGAAAAACTGGCGACCGAGTCGGACAAACTGGTGAAGGAAGAGGACGAGGCCATTGAGAAATGCCTCACTGAGATCCTGCCCGAAGCCTTCGCCATTGTGAAGTCGACGGCCCGCCGTTTCAAGGAAAACGAATCGTTTGAGGTGAGCGCGACGCAGTTCGACCGTGACCTCTCGGTCTCGCACGATTTCGTGCGCATCGAAGGCGACAAGGCGGTGTACCGCAACCACTGGATGGCGGGCGGAAACGAGGTTACCTGGGACATGGTGCACTACGATGTGCAGCTCATCGGCGGTATCGCCCTGCATCAGGGTAAGATCGCGGAGATGGCTACGGGTGAGGGTAAGACCCTCGTGGCCACCCTCCCGGTGTTCCTGAACGCCCTGGCCGGAAAGGGTGTGCACGTGGTGACGGTGAACGATTACCTGTCGAAACGTGACTCCGAGTGGATGGGCCCGCTCTACATGTTCCACGGCCTGTCGGTCGACTGCATTGACAAGCACGAACCCAATAGCGACGCGCGCAAGAAGGCCTACGACTGCGACATCACTTTCGGTACCAACAACGAATTCGGTTTCGACTACCTGCGTGACAACATGGCCGTCACCGAAGACGACCTTGTACAGCGCAAGCACCACTACGCCATCGTGGACGAGGTGGACTCCGTGCTCATCGACGACGCCCGTACCCCGCTCATCATCTCGGGTCCCGTGGCCCGCGCCGAGGACGACGCCCAGTTCATGGAGTTCCGTCCTTTCGTGGAGCGTCTGTACACGGCGCAGCGCAGCCTGGTGAACCAGGTGCTTAACGAGGCCAAGAAGGCCATTGCCGACGGAGACGAGAAGAACGGCGGCATGCTCCTGCTGCGTGCGCACAAGGGTCTGCCCAAGTATTCCCCGCTCATCAAGTTCCTGAGTGAACCCGGCATGAAGGTGCTCCTGCAGAAAGCAGAGAACTACTACATGCAGGACAACGAACGTGAGATGCCGGTGGTGACCGACCCGCTCTACTTCGTGATCAACGAGCAGCAGCACTCCGTGGACATGACTGACAAGGGACACGACGTCCTGGCTTCCGCGGTGGGCAATGAAGACTTCTTCGTGCTGCCCGACGTGGGCAGCGGCATCGCCGAGATCGAGCGTTCCGGTGACAGCCCCGCCGTGAAACAGCAGCGCAAGGATGCCCTCATGGAGGATTTCTCCCTCAAGAGCGAACGCGTCCATACCGTGAGCCAGTTGCTCAAGGCCTATACGATGTTCGAGAAGGACATCGACTATATCATCGTGGACGGCAAGATCAAGATCGTGGACGAGCAGACGGGCCGTGTGATGGAGGGACGCCGCTGGAGCGACGGACTCCACCAGGCTGTGGAAGCCAAGGAAAACGTGAAGGTGGAAGCCGCCACGCAGACCTTCGCCACCATCACCCTGCAGAACTACTTCCGCATGTACCATAAGCTGGCCGGCATGACCGGTACGGCCGAAACGGAGGCGGGCGAGTTCTGGAGTATCTACAAGCTCGACGTGATGGTCATCCCCACCAACCGCCCCGTCATCCGGGACGACCAGGACGACCTCATCTACAAGACCAAGAAAGCCAAATACGCCGCGGTGATCGACCGGATCGTGGAGCTTTCCTCTGCGGGCCGGCCGGTGCTGGTGGGTACCACGGACGTGGAAACTTCCGAACTCTTGAGCCGCATGCTCCGGATGCGCGGTATCCGTCACAACGTGCTGAACGCCAAGGAGCATGCCCGTGAGGCGGAAATCGTAGCCCAGGCCGGCCAGAGCAGCACCGTCACCATCGCCACCAACATGGCGGGCCGTGGTACGGACATCAAACTTTCGCCGGAGGTGAAGGCCGCGGGCGGTCTGGCCATCATCGGTACGGAACGACACGACAGCCGCCGTGTCGACCGCCAGCTGCGCGGCCGCGCCGGACGTCAGGGAGACCCGGGCTCTTCGACCTTCTATATCTCACTCGAAGACAAACTGATGCGTCTTTTCGGCTCGGAACGAATCGCCGGCATGGTAGACCGTCTGGGGATGAAGGACGACGAGGCCCTCGAGAGCCCGATGCTTTCGAATGCCATCGAGAAGGCGCAGAAGAAGGTGGAAGAGAACAACTTCGGTATCCGCAAGCGCCTGCTCGAATACGACGACGTGATGAACTTCCAGCGTGAAGCCATCTATGCCCGCCGGCGCAACGCCATTTCGGGCGACAAGATTGAGATCGACCTCCGGAACATGATGGTCGACACCGCGTCCGTGCTGGTGGAGCGGAGTTCCGGCATGCCTTATGAGGAATTCCGCGATACGCTCATGGCCCGTTTCTCCATTGACTGCGGTTTCGACGAGGCCTTCTATGAGAAAGCCAAGGAAGACGAGCTGGTGTCGGCGGTCTGCCACAGCATGCTCGACAGCTACCGGCGCCGCATGGATGCGCTGGTGGAGCGTCTTGCCCCGGTGGTGAAGGACGTCTATGAGAAACAGGGATCGATGTATCAGAACATCGCTATCCCCATTTCCGACGGGCGCAAGACCATGACCCTTTCGGTCAATTTGCAGAAAGCCTACGAGAGCGAGGGACGCGAAGTGGGGCGGACGCTCTCCAAGAACATCGTCCTCTACCAGATCGACGAGCACTGGAAGGAGCACCTGCGCGAGATGGACGACCTCAAGCAGAGCGTGCAGAACGCCACCTATGAGCAGAAAGACCCCATCGTGGTCTATAAACTCGAGAGTTATAACCTCTTCGCCGAGATGCTTGAGTCGCTCAACCAGGACGTGCTCTCCTTCCTCATGCGGGCGTTCATTCCGCTCCGTGACGCAGAGGCGCCCCAGAGGGCCGTGGCCCGCAAGCCCGACATGTCGCGCCTGCAGACCCAGCACAGCGATCTGAGCACCAACGGAGAACAGAAGTCGGCCACGCCCGTGAAAGCGGAGAAGAAGATCGGCCGGAACGACCCCTGCCCTTGCGGCAGCGGCAAGAAATATAAGAACTGCCATGGCAAAGGAATTGTATAAGAATCTATTAAATCTCAATGATATGAATAAGAGTGCTGAACCCTTCGTGGACGTCAATGACGTCAGCCGTATTTCCGCCGGTACCGTCATCAAAGGAGAGATCTCCTCGATGACCGATATCCGCGTGGACGGCAAGGTGGACGGAAAGATTTACTCCCAGGGTAGGATCGTGGTGGGAGAACAGGCCGAAGTGGGTGGATCCCTGCTTTGCACCAATGTGGATTTCTGGGGCAGGCTCAAAGGGGATGTCTATGTGAAGGACACCCTTTCGCTCAAGAGTTCCGCTTCCGTGGAAGGAAACGTCCACGTGCGCAAGCTTCAGGTGGAGATGGGCGCCCAGATCAACGGCAGTTGCAAGATGATCACCGAAGCCGAGTACGACAAGTACATCGCCGAGGTGGTGACCACGGGCCTTCCCGTCCGCAAAGCTGAACCGGCCTCCGCCGCGAACAAAGTCGCCGCTACGGCTGCCGACTAGGCGTTTCTAAAAGCGGAGCGCTGACGCGGCGGATTCGAAACAGCCGCGTTTCGGTCTGTATATAATGTATGTCGAAACACTGGTATTCGTCGTGTCCGCCCCGGATGCGGCGATGTCCTGTTATACGGGCGCAACGGAATCCCATGTTTTCCAGTACGCTGCGGTCTACGCTGCTGACGCCTTTCAGGAGCAGTTTTTCCAGAATGTCATAGTTGACGGCCAGGTCGGTAAAAACGCGACCCTGGCTCCTTCTTTTTTCTCCGCCCCGGCTGTTGTGCCATTTGTTCTTGCAGGGGTCTGAGCAGAACTTCTTGTCGGGCCGGCCGTAGAGTTCCGTTCCGCACTGCAGGCACCGCGCCCCCGGGTCTTTCTCCGCTTTGTAATCCATCTTTCGCGTTTTTTGCTGCGAAAGATGGTTCTTTTTTGTCTGTGAAGCGAGGTAAAACAGCGGGTCCGCTTCGCCTTTTTTCTCTTCCCGGCGCCGAATAAAAACGGGGGTTGCCGTAAAATAAATACGACGGTACGGAAACAGAAAAACCTTGCGTTTATTTCTTTATGTTCCTTTGAATTACGCAATTCTTTCCCGTCCTTTGCAGGCGGCTCCGGACCGCGCGGCCGGATGCCGTTCACTTAATATGAAAAACTTTATGGAACAGTTGAACAGAATTGAATTGCGGGGACTGGTGGGCTCAGTGAAGGTCCAGGACGTCTCCGGCCGGAAGGTGGCCCGGCTCACGGTGGCCACCAATTTCGCCTACAAAGACCGTAACGGCAACGCCGTCATTGAGACCACCTGGCACAACGTGTCGGCCTGGGAGGGACGCGACATCTGCCCGCTCGACAAGATCACGCGGGGAGACAAAGTGTCTGTCACGGGGCGCGTCAAGAACCAGAAGTACACCGGTTCCGACGGTGTGGAACGGAGTGCCAGCGACATCCAGGCTTCGCGCCTGCAACTCATCGAGCAGGTGGAACCCATGCAATGTGAATTCTGAGCCGATGACCGTACCGTATCCCGTCCGGGTGAGCGCCGTCCTCGTCGCCTGCGCCCTTGCGGCCTGCGCTCCCTGGAGCCGCGTGCGACCGCCCCGGGGCGGTGTCCCGGCGCCGGGCCTCTCCGTGGCCGATGACCGTCCGCCGCTGAAAGAGACGCCTTCGCCGGAAAGCCCGGAACGGGATACCTTGCGTGTCAGCGACGCTCAGGGAAGGACCGCTTTTCTGATGAATGCCGTACGTGACGAAAATGGGGAGATGGTGGCTTCCGACCGGATCGATCCCGTGACCGTGACCGCCACTTTCAAACATGTGGCCGAACGCCTGGGTAGGGTTGAACTGCGTTTCCGCGTGCATGTGCCGGACCGGGTGGTCGGGAACAAGCTGCAGCTGCGCCTGAGGCCCGTCCTGTTCCTGGGGGATTCGCTGCGGACGCTCGACTCCATTCTGGTGACGGGCGCCGGCTACCGGGACCGTCAGCTGCGGGGTTACGAGCGTTACGCCCGTTTCCTCGAGAGCGTGTTGCGCGACTCGTCCGCTGTGCTGCACCGGGCCGAACTGGAATTGTTCCTGCAGCGGAACCTGCCCGCCGTCTATGCCCTCAAGACCGACAGCCTGGAGCTGTCGGACGAGCAGTTCGCTTCACTGTACGGGGTGACGGAGCAGGAAGCGGTGGAGCATTATACCGACCGTTTCCGTCAGGCGCGCCACCTGCGACGCTCGGCCCGGCGGGGCGAAATGTACCGCCGTTACGTGCAGGCTCCCTTTGTGCGGGAGGGCCTGCGGCTCGACACGGTAGTGCGCAGCGACGCAGGGGGCATGGACCTGCTGTACGTGCATGCGATGCGTGTGCCGCCGAAACTCAAAAAAGCGAAACTGGTGGTGTCGGGCGCCGTTTTCGAACAGGGGCAGGAACGCTTCCGCCTGCCGCCTTCCGATACGCTCACTTTCTATATCAGTTCGCTGTCCACCCTGGCGGAAGACCGGGAACGCTACCTGATGCAGGTGGTGGAACGCCGTGTGGAGGCGAATTCCGTGTGCTGGATCGCCTTCGCGGCGGGCAGCGCCGAACTCGACCCGCAGCTGGGTGACAACCCGGGCGAAATGGCCCGTATCGCCGCCAACCTTCGGGAACTCACGGACGAGGGAAGCCTGGAAATGGATTCCATCGTGGTCACCGCTTCCTGCTCGCCGGAGGGGAATTACGCCTTCAACCGAAGGCTCTCCCAGCGCCGGAGCGAGTCGGTGAGCCGGCACTATGCGGCCTTGTTGCGCGACGAGTGCCCCGATGTCCGTTTCCTGCCGCGCTCAGAACCGGAAAACTGGGCGCTGTTTGAATCGCTCCTGCGGGCCGACACCCTGTTGGCTCCGGGGGAGCGTGCCGCCCTGCTGGCCCTCTTCTCCGAGCCCGATCCCGACCGAAGGGAACGGCTGTTTGCCGTGCGTCCGAGCTATCGTTATGTACGGGAACGGATCTACCCCTACTTGCGGACGGTGCGTTTCCAGTTCTGCCTGCACCGGCGTGGGATGCAGAAAGATACCATCCATACGACGGTGCCCGACACGGTCTACCGTGCGGGCGTGCAGGCCCTCCGGGCACGCGATTACCGCAAGGCCGTACGGCTGCTCAGGCCCTATGAAGACCTCAATACGGCCCTGGCCTACTGTGCCCTCGACTACAACGCTTCGGCCCTGTCCGTGCTGGAAAAACTGCCCCGCGATGCCCGGACCTGCTATCTGGGGGCCATCCTGCAGGCCCGTCGCGGAAACGAAGCCGAGGCGCTGCGCCTGTTCCGGGAAGCCTGTGCGCAGGAACCGTCCTTCGTACACCGGGGCAACCTCGATCCGGAGGTGTCGACACTCTTAAATAAGTACCGATTATGAAGAAGATATGGATAATCGTGGTGGGCTGTCTGATCTTGTGTGCCTGCTCGGTGAAGGAAGACCGTAGCGCCTGTCCTTGCTGGCTCGAAGTGGAGCTTCGGGGCGGGGCGGAAAGGACGGTGGAGGTCTCGGTCTGGGCCGGGTCTCTCGTATGCAGCGCGGAGGCACTGCTCCAGGAGGGACAGGCCCGGGAAGAGTTGGAAATCCCCCGGGGGCGGCTGCGTGTGAGCGCGTTTAGCGGCGTGCACGGATGCCTGCGCAGCGGCGAAGCGCTGTCGGTTCCGGAGGGTGGGGAGATGGATGAGCTCTATGCCGACGCCTCTTCGCTCGATGCGCGCTCCGACCTTGCCAAAACCGCCCTCTCGCTGCACAAGCAATTCGTGCGTCTGCACATGGGGATTGTGGGAAGCGATTCCTCCGCCAGTCCCTTCCGGATTGAGGTGCAAGGCGCCGTGGCCGGGTTTTCGCTTTCCTCGCTGCAGCCCGTTCCGGGCGCATTTCGGGTCTCGCTTACTCCGGTAATCGGGACCTACCACCGGGTGGTGCTGCCCCGTCAGCGTCCGGGCGATGTGCTCAATCTGGTGTTCTACGGCCACGGTGACGGTCCGGCCGCGGCGCCCCGTGCGGTCTATCCGCTCGGAGAACGGCTGGAACAACTCGGCTTCGACTGGATGGCGGCCGACTTGGACGACGTGTATTTGGATATAGATTATGCGGAAGCCGGCATTACGCTGCGGCTTCTCGACTGGGAAAAAGAAGAAGTGATATGATGTGGCGTATGTTTTTATGCTTGGCGGCGCTGTGCCTTGCCGTCTCCTGCCAGATGGAACCGCAGCCGGTTTTGGCGGACGCAGAGGTGAGGGTGTGCTGCGTCGTGACCGTATCGAAAAGCAGTGTGCCCTTTGCGGACGACGCTGTGAGAAACCTCAATGTCTTTGCCTACCGCGACAGCGTCCTGGAGCGGGCGGCCTATACCGAAAGCGGAAGCGTGGAACTGCTCCTGGTGCGGGGGAAAAGCTACGATTTCTATGCCCTGGCGAATGTCGGGGCGGTTTCGGCGCCCCTTCATGAACGCGACCTCCCTTCCCTCAGCCTCCCGGTAGATCCGGGGCTCGCTTCCACGGGCATCCCCTTGTGTACCCGTGTTCCTTTGCGTGCCGTGGCGGGCGCGTCGTCGGGCCCCCTGGTCCTCAGTCCGCAGCGCCTCGCCGCACGGGTGTCGCTCCGGCTCGACAAGCGTCTGGAACGATGCGACTTTACGCCGCTTTCGGTGCGGATCTGCCAGGCGGCGGCCGACCTTCATCCTTTCGCGCCCGAAAGCCGGGCTGCCGCGGTGGCAGCGGGAGACAGTGCCGCCGGGAGCGATATCGCGCGGCTGACTGCGGGGGAGAAAGCGGTATTCTATCTGCCGGAAAACTGCCGCGGCGTGCTGCTGCCCGGCAACGACGATCCCTGGGAGAAGGTTCCCGACGTACTGGACGATGAGGAGGCGGCCCTGTGTTCCTATCTGGAGGTGAACGGGACTTGGACCACGAAGGGCGCGTCGGCCCCGCTCTGTCTGCGCCTCTTCCTGGGGGCCGACAATTGCAGCGACTTCAACGTGCGCGGGGGTACTTCCCATGAATTGACGCTGACCCTGTCGGACGAAGGGACGCTTGCCTGCAACTGGAAAGTGGAACGGGGCAGCCTGACGGAAGGACGGACCCTGCGTTTCCCGCAATCGTCGCTCACGCTCTGGCAGGGCGCTGCGGAAGTGGCGTTGCCGCTCAGCTGCGATCCACCCGACCAGATCTGGCGCCTGGAAGCGGAGGGCGGGCTTCCCGATGCGGGCCTCAGCTGGCGGACGGAAGGGAACACGCTCTTCCTTTCCAGTCGTTATGTGGGCCTGGGAACGCCGGAAGCGACACTCTGGCTTCGCTCCTGGGACGGATTCCTCTCGGACCGGCTCGACGTGACGGTACGTTATGTCCCCGGCGACTTCACCGCCTACGGATGGGACCCCCCGGTGCACTGGATGGAGTTCGGCTCCATTTCCTTTCCTGACGTGGACGAGGCCGGGCCGGTACGTATCCGTTGCGGAGGCGCCGATTGGCTGATGGGCAGCGATGCGACGCCGCAAACGGCCTACGATGCGGCAAGCGGCGTGCGCTTCTATTATCATCCGGCGGGGAAGTGCGTGTATATGCGCCCCGAGCAGACGGGCCTTGCCCCAGCGCGCATCCTTCTCTCCCGGGGACAGCAGGAACGGGAGGTGCTGGTCCCCGTACCTCGCGTGCCCGCTTTCGCCCCGGCCGATCCCGTGTTGCTCGAAACGGGAGACCGTTATTACGACGAGAATGCCGACCGCTACTATGACGCCTCGTTCCGGCTTTCGCTCTGTGATGCGGAAGGGAACGACCTGGACCTTGCGCGCTTTGCCATACCGGAAGCCTGGCTCGTCGCCCGGGGCTGGGTACACGATGCGGCGGCCCGTTATGCCGACGTGCTGGAGGCTTTCTGTGAGGGTCTGGACGTGCAGAGTCCCGATTTGGGGGGCATCTGGTGCACAGAAGGGGGCGCTCCCTGGTACGGCTTTACCTATACTTCGGCCCATGCCTGCAACTACAGCTGCTGCACGGCGGGCAATGCCCTGGGGATCTTCTACCTGTACGGACTCAGTTCCGGAGGGCTCGACCGTAAGAGCCTGCCCTGGCGCGTGTGCAGCGACAGCCTCTGTATGGAGGAGGGGACGATGACCATCGTGGCGGCCTTCCCGGCGCAGCGCTATCTGGGAACGGTCATAAACTATCAGGTAGCTCCGGGCGCGCTGCGGCGACTCTACACACCCATAGATTTTACGGATGGCGGCCGTTACGACGCTCCCTCGGCGGGAGAGATCGACTGGGACGTGATGCATGCCCGCATCGATCCGTCGTTGCCCGTTGTCGCGTCCATTGCCAGTCCGCGGTACGACGAGTATTCGGCCGGGCTGTCGGTGGGCTCGGACCGCCTCAGTTTCGATCCCGTCTCTACGGGCAGATACCCTTCCTGCGGGTCTTTTGTACTCACGGGTGAGGGGCGCAATCCGCACAGCGGACGTGTGGTGACGGGGCTCTACACGCTCGACGTGGTGCTCTACCTGAGTGTGGGCGCATCGGTCTGTTTCGTACGTGACCCAAAGACGCTGAACGATTACATCGCCGTGTGTTTCTCGCCCTTCTGCGAGAATGCCGACAGCGCCCATGCGGGATATTGGGAAAGTTTCCCCGCATCGGTTCCCGTGCGATCCTGGGACGACGGGCGCACGCAGTCCTATGTGCGCGTTCCCGAGGGTCTGGAAGGGCGGCCGGTGCTGGTGCAGGGCGATTATCCCGGACCGGGGGCCGGCACGGGGCAGCGCTGTTATTCGCTCCTGGGCGGGGAGAGCCGTTTCCTGGCCTTCGATTTCTATGCCGACGGCGTGCGTACCTCCACGCTCGAAATCGGGCGCGAAACCACGGGGGAACTGGCCCAGTATGCCGACGGGTCAAAAGGCTACTACCGCCTGGTGCGCCAGTACGACCTGCGCAATCTCAGCGGCACCGCCGATACCTACGGGCTTGAAAACTACGTGGTAGAAGCCGCCTTCGGGCTGTGGGAATAAACCTTTTGGTCTGCGGTGCATCTAAAGGGTAAAACCAAGATATATGAAACAGTTATCCTTTATCCTATCGTGCTCTTTCCTTGTCCTGGCAGCCTGGACGGCGGGAGCCCAGAACCGACCGGTAAATCCAGAAGCGAAAATCTTCAAGTATTCCACCAACATCGAAAAAGAGCGTCCCGAACTGAACGAGGCGACAAAACGGTGTATCTCGGCTTATCGGAGAGATCCGTCTCCCGAGAATTACGCGGCGCTCCGGCAGCAGGTGGAAGCCAATTACGATGCGGTAGTCGCCCGCAAGAAAGCGAAACTGGAAGAACTCCGTGAGACGGCCCGTGACAAGAAACTCGTAGAGAATATGGAAGAGATTGTGGCGGAAGTCGTCGCGGACAGGGAACACCGGATTGCCCAGACTATGGCCCGGTTTACCGATTCCCGAATGCGGCCCGGAGCCCGGAATACCGACGACGGATTCCTCCCGCTGATCGGGGCGGATGAAAGCGTGTACATTGCCTATGCGCCCGTTACCAATAAGGAATACGCGGCGTTCAAAGCCGGCTTCAGCTATGCGGCCGGACAGGAAGACTATCCCGTTGTGAATGTCTCCTATAACGATGCGCTTGCCTATTGCTCCTGGCTTTCTTCCAGCAAGGGCGGCACGTACCGGCTTCCCACCGAAGACGAGTGGGAACTGGGCGCGGGCCATATGCCGAAGGATGCCGATTTTAACTGCGGCGAGCGGAACGGCCTGTCTCCCGTGACTGCCTACAGCCAGACGCGCGGTGCCAGCGGGGGCGTGGATTACTGGGGCAATTGCTGGGAATGGACATCGACCGTGAGGGCGATCACGGACGGACCCTGCGCGGGAACCACCGGCAACGCCATCAAGGGCGGCAGCTGGGATTCGCACCGGATGTCGTGCCGGACCGAGTATCGCAGCGAAGGGCGCACGCCCGACAGCGCCTACCCCAACGTCGGTTTCCGCATCGTAAAGATTGAGCGATGAGAGTAACGTCTGCCATACTATTTCTGGCATTGGCCCTGTCCTGTGTAAAACCGGCAAGGGCCAATGCCGTGTCCGAGCCCGAAGAGATTGTCTTTGAGGCGTCCTCTTGCACGGCAGACGGAAGAACCCTTCCGTATCGATATGCATACATCAATTCCCGGGAAGGGGAGGCGCCCATTGTCGTGCTGGTCCTGCACGGCGGTCCCCTGAAGGGCGGTGACAACGAGATGCAACTGGAGGAAGTGGCTACTCAAAAGATTAGCAAGTATCTGGTCGATAAAGGAATCAACGCCATCCTCCTGGCGCCGCACTGCCCCCGGCTGAATTCTTTCGGAAGGCAAATGAACTGGGTGCAGCTGACCGGCGTGCTCAGACAACTGATTTCCCGGTACAAGACGGAGGAGCGTATGAAGGCCTATATATTCGGCGCTTCCATCGGCGGAGTGGGAACCTGGACGATGTTGTCCGAATATCCGGGACTCTTTGCCGCAGCTATGCCGTGCGCAGCGGATCCTGCCGGATGTGATGCTTCCGCCGTTGCCAAAACGAAGGTATATACCGTAATGGGGACAGAGGACACTTGGGCTCCGCTTGAACGGGTGAACCTGCAATCATTCCTTGACTCGGTTTCCGCTTCGGGTGGAACATACCGTTTTGACATCGGCGAAGGCTGGGACCACGAGACAACCTGCCGTAATAGCTTTTCCGAAGACCGTCTTGACTGGGTTTTCGGATGGTGAAGAACGTGCGCATACAGCGCGGCCGGGCTACCTGGCCTTCTTCTGCGGGTCTTTGAAGAAGATCATGAAGAGGATGCCCACCAGGCAGGCGTAGCCGGCGAAGATGTACCAGGCCGTGGCCCAGTTGGACGGGGTGTTGAACACGTCGCAGGCTTCCACCACTTTACCGGCGGCGAGCGTGCCCACCGTGGCGCCGAGCCCGTTGGTCATGAGCATGAAGACGCCCTGGGCGCTGGAACGGATGTCGGGGGTGGTATTCTCGTTCACATAGAGCGAACCGGAGATGTTGAAGAAGTCGAAAGCCACGCCGTAGACGATGCAGCTCAGCACGAAGAGCAGCACGCCCGGCCAGGCGGGATTGCCGAGGCCGAAGAAGCCGAAGCGGAACACCCAGGCGAACATGGCCATGAGCATCACCTTCTTGATGCCGAACTTCTTCATGCAGATGGGGATGAGCAGGATGCAGAGGGTCTCCGATGCCTGGCTGATGGCGATGAGGGCGTTGGAGTTCTTCACTGCGAAGGTGTCGGCCAGCGCCGGATCGGCGGCAAAGGAACCCAGGAAGGTGTTGGCGTAACCGTTGGTGATCTGGAGCGAAGAGCCGAGCAGCATGGAGAAGATGAAGAATACGGCAAACTGCCCGTCCTTGAAGAGGCTGAACGCCTTGAGCCCGAAGGCCTCGGCGAGGCTCTTTGATTCGCCCCGGTTCACCTCGCAGGCCGGCATGGTGAGCGCATAGCCGCTCAGGATGAGGGCGAGGATGCCGGAAGAGAGGAGCTGGGTGTAGCTATCCTGCATGGCCACGCCGCCGATCTTTACGAAATTGGTGGCGAGCATGCTACAGATGAAGCCCACGGTGCCGAATACCCTCAGGGGCGGGAATTCCTTCACGGGATCCATCCCCGCTTTGCCCAATGCATTGTAGGCCACCGAGTTGGAGATGGCGATGGTGGGCATATAGAAGGCCACGCTCAGGCTGTAGAGCGTGAAGAGCGGGGCGAACTGGATGTTGCCGGCGGCGCTCATGCAATACAGTCCGGCGCCCAGCATAAAGAGCCCGGAGAAGGCGTGGCAGAGCGAGAGGGTCTTCTGGGCCTGGATGTAGCGGTCGGCCACGATGCCCATGAGCGTGGGCATGAAGATGGACACGATGCCCTGCATGGCGAAGAACCATTTGATCTGCGGACCGAGGCCGGAGTTGCCGAGATAGCGGCCGAGTGAAGTGAGATAGGCGCCCCACGCTGCGTACTGGAGGACCAGCATAAAGACGAGCCTGAGTTTGAGTTGGGTATTTTTCATCGTTGCTTCGATAGTGGTTGAGCAAACAAATTTAGTTCTTTTCTTCTAATTTGACTATCTTTGAACGATGAAATTCTCGAAGACCGCTTCCGATCCGCATTCAGGCGCCCGCACGGGCGTCATCGAGACGGCTCACGGCAGCATCCGTACCCCCATTTTCATGCCGGTGGGAACGGTTGGCTCCGTGAAGGGCGTGTACCATCGCGACCTTGCGGAAGACATCGGTGCCGAGATTATTTTGGGCAACACCTATCATCTCTATCTGCGGCCCGGACTGGAGGTGCTGCGCGAGGCCGGCGGCCTGCACCGCTTCGAACACTGGGACCGTCCCATCCTCACCGACAGCGGCGGTTTCCAGGTCTTCTCGCTCAGTCCCATCCGTAAACTCACCCCCGAGGGCTGCACCTTCCGCAGCCACATCGACGGCTCACGCCACTGTTTCACCCCGGAGAACAACGTGGATACGCAGCAGGTGATCGGGGCCGACATCATGATGGCCCTCGACGAATGCTGCCCGGGCGACGCCGACCACGCCTACGCCCGTCGTTCGCTCGACCTCACCAAGGGCTGGCTGGAGCGTTTCGCCGCCCGTTTCCACGAGACGCAGCCGCTCTACGGCTATGAACAGACCTTTTTCCCCATCATCCAAGGCTGCGTCTATGAAGACCTGAGGCGGGAGGCCGTCTCGCATGCCGTGGGCCTTGGCGCCGAGGGCTATGCCATCGGAGGCCTGGCGGTGGGAGAGCCCGTGGAGAAGATGTACGAAATGCTCGACCTCGTGTGCCCGCTGCTGCCCGAAGACCGCCCGCGTTACCTGATGGGCGTGGGCACGCCGTCCAACATCCTGGAGGGGATCGCCCGCGGAGTGGACATGTTCGATTGCGTGATGCCTACCCGCAACGGCCGCAACGGGATGCTCTTCACCTGGAACGGGGTCATGAACTTGCGCAACGCCAAGTGGGAGCACGATTTCTCCGAGCTTGACCCGCAGGGGACCTCATTCGTAGACCACGCCTATTCCAAGGCCTATCTGCGCCATCTCTTCATTTCCGGCGAGATGTTTGCAGCCATGGTGGCCAGCGAACACAACCTCGCCTTTTACCTCGACCTCGTCCGGCAGGCACGCGCCCATATCGAAGCGGGCGATTTCGCCGCCTGGAAAGACGCGGTCCTGCCCGCCCTATCGAAGCGTCTATGAAGAAGCTGGACTGGTACATATTCAGGCGTTTTCTCGGCACGTTCTTCGTGGCGCTGCTGCTCATCATCTTCATCGTCATCATCTTCGACATCTCGGAGAAGATCGACGACTTCGTGAAGAACGAGGCTCCGCTGCGCGCCATCATTTTCGACTACTACCTCAATTTCATCCCGTATTTCGTGAACATGTTCAGTCCGCTGTTCGTGTTCATCACGGTGATCTTTTTCACTTCGCGGATGGCGGCCAATTCGGAGATCATCGCCATCCTTTCCGGCGGCATCAGCTACCACCGGATGATGGTGCCCTACCTGGCGGGCGCGGTCATCATCGCCCTCCTTTCGCTCGGGCTCAATCTCTATGTGATTCCCCGTTCCAACGCCACCCGGGTGGCGTTCGAGGCCAAATACGTGAAGCACCACAACACCTTCAAGCGGCGTGACATCCACTACCAGATAGCGCCCGGGGAATTCGTCTATGTGGAGTCGTTCAGTTCCTGGAACAACACGGCCTACAAGTTTACGCTCGAGACCGTGCGTAACCACCGCCTGGTGAGCAAACTCACCGCCGATTCGGCCGTCTGGGACAGCACGCTGGACGGATGGAAACTGCGCAACTGGTTCATCCGCGATTACTCCGACGGCCTTCAGGACCGGGTACGTTCGGGCGCCAAGAAGGACACGGTGATTGCGCTCAAGGTGGGCGACTTCTACCGGAACGAGAAGACGGTGGAGACCCTCCGGGCCGACCAGCTCAACGAACTCATCGCCACCCAGAAGATGCGCGGCGACGCGAACGTGATGTTCGCCCAGATAGAGAAGCATACCCGCACGGCCCTGCCGTTCTCGGCCCTCATTCTCACGGTGATGGGCGTGGCCCTGTCGTCACGCAAGAAACGGGGCGGAACGGGCTGGAACATCGGCGTGGGCATCGCCCTGGCCTTCTCCTACATCCTGTTCCTGCGTTTTTCGCAGATGTTCGTCTTTACGGGCATGCTGCCGCCCTTCATAGCCCTTTGGATTCCCAACCTGCTGTTTACCGTCATTACGGCGGTGCTCTACAGCAAAGCCCAAAAGTAATATGGTCGTAAAAGTCGTCAACAAGGGAAGCAACCCCCTTCCCGCCTATGCAACCGGCCTTTCCGCCGGAATGGATGTTCGTGCCAACAACGCCGAACCCATCACGCTCGCCCCGCTCGGCCGGGCGCTGGTGCCCACCGGCCTTTATTTGGAGATTCCGGCGGGTTTTGAGGTGCAGGTGCGTCCCCGCAGCGGTCTGGCGGCGAAAAAGGGCATCACCGTGCTCAATGCGCCCGGGACCATCGACGCCGATTACCGGGGTGAGGTATGTGTCATTCTGGTGAACCTTTCCGACCAGCCCTTCGTGGTGGAACGGGGCGAACGCATCGCCCAACTGGTGCTGGCCCGGCATGAGACCATCGAGTGGGAAGAGGTGGCCGACCTGTCCGAAACCGGGCGGGGGAGTGGCGGCTTCGGCAGCACGGGTACTCGTTAATCAGGGGAATTTCCATTGATACTGGAAGCGGATTTCGGCCGTTGTGGGCCGGTCTGCAGCCGGGTGACGCGTGAGGGCGACGCGCGCCCGGAGCGTATGCGTTCCGCTTTTGCCGCTTTTCCGGGAGAGGCTCCCGAGCGCGCTCAGGGCGTGGCCCGAGCCGCAATAGGCCGGCAGATTGAAACTGCCCGGAAAATCCCGTTCGTACACGGAGATGCGTTCGTCCCAGTGGGCGATCCGGTGCAGGCTGCCGCGCAGGAACAGGCTCCAACGCAGGCGACCGGCCGTTTCCCCGGTCCATCCGCTTTCCACGAGGAATAGCCGTCCCCAGGCTTGGGCGTGGGAGAAATGAGCCCGTCCGCCTGCGGACAGGCCGTCTCGTGAGAGGCCCAGGTCGAAGCGCAGGTCGGCGCGGTGTGTGGGGGCATTTCCGTCGTCTTCGCGGTATCGGAGGGTGGCCCGCAGGGCTGGCGTTATGCTCCAGCCGGCGCGTTCCCAAGTGGGTTTGAGGGCCACGAGCCCCCGGCTTTGCGTGTATTGTTTCTGCGGATGGCGCGCCCGGTCGAAGGTGGCGTCCATCCATTGGTGGTGCAGGCCCAGCGCAAGCCCGTTTTCGTCACTGCAACGGCTTGAGGAACGTACGGCGCCGGCGCCCGTGCCCGGGTAGGCGGCCGGATAGGCCCGGGCGAGCAGCACGCACTGCGTGCCGTAGGAGGGCTGCCAGGAGAGGCCGGCCACGGCGGCGATCGATTCGGCGCGCGGGGTGCGGCAGCAGGCGGCCTCTCCGAACAGCCGGAAGGGGCCCAGGCCCGCCCGGATGTCGGCGGACAGGCCGGTGCAGCCCTCTTCGTGCAGCAGGTTCAGGCCCGCCTGGGCGTTGCGGGAAAGGCGGGTGAGCGAGGCGATGCCCCGGAGGCCGACAGGTTTGCCTGAGGCGCCGTCCATACGCTCGCGCAGGCCTGGGAGCGACAGGGCGAGCGTGGCCGTCCAGGACCCGTGCTGCCGTTCGGCCGCGAGGCCCCGGTGGCCCGGGGCCCAGGCGCCTGTCTCCGACAGGCCCGTGGCGTTCCTGCAGAACGCCCCCGCGGCCGGGAAACCGCTCATGGAGAATCCGCTCCACAGCAGCAGCCCCTGCCCGAGCCGCATCTGGTAGTCGCCCGCCACGATCCGCCCCCGGCCCGTTTCCAGCGCCGCGCTGAAGCTCCCCGGCGTGCAGCGTTCCTCTCCGTACGTCCTGCGGGTTGACCAAAGCAGGTGCAGCGGACCCTGCTCCAGCTGGTATTTCAGGGCCTGGGTCTGCGTGTCCGTGACCGGATCGCCCGGCTTATCCTGCCGGAGCCGCCGGCCCGCCGTGAGCGTGAGTTCCTGCCGGCTGCGCCTTCTCGCCGGAGGCGCATCGTCCAGGACCGTGAAATTCCGGAGCGCCTCCGCCGTGGCAGGGCCGAATCCGTCTATGGCCGCGAGTTCCGTAAAGGAGAGCACGGCTCCGCTCCGCGCCCGGTAGTCGAGCAGGGCTGCGAGCTGGTAGGAGCTCAGAAGGCCGCTTGCCCGTAGCCGGCCCGCGCCCGCCCGGTTCAAAGGGAGCGGATGCCGGGTGAACGCCTCGAACTGTTCCAGGGCGCTTTCGTCCAGCTCTTCCGGCGTCCCGGCGCCCAGCAGCCGGCAGGCCGCCTCTTCCCAGGATGCCCCGGCACCGGTCTGTGCCCGCGCCGGCGGCAGGAACAGCAGGCCCCAGATACACAGCAAGACAAACGTGGTTTCAGCGCGCATGCCCGCAAGATGGAACGGGGAAACGGAAAAATCCAACAAATAAATGCGTGTCGAAAAAATATTTCTCTTTTTGACGGATTGTGCGTATCTTTACTAAACCTTTTCAAAAGCATTATGGACAAGATTCAACTGCACGACAAGACCTTCCGTCCTTTCATCGAAAATGAGAAGATTGAACGCGCCATCGACGGGGTGGCGGCCCGCCTGAACGCAGATTTCAAGGGCTGTTCCGACATCCCGGTCCTCCTCTGCGTCCTCAACGGATCCATCCTCTTCACCGCCGAACTCATGAAACGGCTCGACTTCCCCCTGGAACTCATGAGCATGAAGCTTTCTTCCTACCAGGGCACGCAGACCACCGGTCAGGTCCTGGAGGTGATGGGCCTCACGGGCAACGTGGAAGGGCGCCGTGTGATCGTGTGCGAAGACATCGTGGACACGGGCAACACCATCGTGTCGCTGCAGCATATGCTGGAGCAGAAAGGGGCCACCGAGGTGCGCATCTGCACCCTGCTGCTCAAACCCGAGGTGTACGACAAGCCTGTCAAACTCGACTATGTGGGCATGGAGATTCCCAACGCCTTCATCGTGGGCTTCGGACTCGACTACGATGACCTGGGCCGCAACTACAAAGACATCTACGTTCTTGACAAATGAAATACTACATCCTGTTCGGGCCTCCCGGTGCCGGTAAGGGCACTCAGGCTGCACCCATGGCGCAGCGCTACAATCTGCGTCACATCTCCACCGGGGCTCTGCTCCGGGCCGAAATCGCCGCGGGTACGGCGCTTGGAAAGGAAGCGGCCGTGCTCATTGAGAAAGGATGCCTCGTTCCCGACGAGGTGGTGGAAGGCATGATCGAATCGGCGTTTAACGCCGAAAAAGAGGCTGCCGGTTTCATCCTGGACGGTTTTCCCCGTACGGTTTCCCAGGCCCGTGACCTCGACGCCCTGCTGGCCCGCAGGGGCGAAAGCCTCACGGCTGTGGTGTCCCTCATCATTCCCGATTCGGTGGTGAAGGAGCGCATTGCGGGACGTGCCGCCATTGAGGGCCGTGCTGACGATGCCAAACCCGAGGTTATCGAGAACCGCATCCGCACCTATCACGAAAAGACTGAACCCCTCATCGCCTATTACAAGGAGACGGGCAAGTACCATGAGGTCCCGGCCGAAGGGACGATCGAAGAGGTGGGGGCGCGCATCAACGAACTCGTAGACCGTCTTTAACGGCCCCAGGCCAGTGCCTGAGCCACCGTGTAACCCGTGGTCCAGGCGGCCTGCAGGTTGAATCCGCCGGTAACGGCGTCGATATCGAGGATTTCCCCGGCAAAATAAAGGCCGGGGATCTTTTTTGCTTCGAGCGTGGCGGACTTTACCCCGTCGAGCGCCACTCCGCCGCAGGTGACGAACTCTTCGCGGAAGGGGCAGGGGCCGAGCAGGGTGTAGGGGTCGCCCGTGAGTGTCTGCGAGAGCGCCGCAAGGCTGCGGGCGGATAGTTCCGCCCAGCGCGTACGGGGGTCGATCCCGCTCCGTTCCAGCAGCAGTTCCCACACCCGGGCGGGCAGCTGGGGCGGATGCACGCTGCCCACCTGTTTTCGTCCGTTCGCATCGGAAAGGGCGCGCAACATCCTTCCCGCTTCCGCGGCATCGGCGTCGGGCAGCCAGGCAATGCGTATCGTTCCCTTTCCTTTGACTTCGGCAAGATGCCTTGCGGCGTAGGAGGAGAGGCGCAGGACGGCGGGTCCGCTCACGCCCCAGTCGGTGATGAGCAGTGTCCCTTCCGCCCGGAAGGGCGTGCCGTCAAGTTCTACGCGCACCCGGTCGATCACGATGCCCATCCGTCTCCGCAAATCCTTTTCCTCCAGGCGGAAGGAGAAGAGGGAAGGAACGGGCGGGACGGTGGGAAGCCCGAGGGCCTCCAGCCATTGCAGGCCCTGCGCTTTGGGGCTGCCGCCCGTGGTGACCACCACGGCGTCGGCATCGACGCTCCCGTCCGGGAGGCTGAGTCGGAATCCTCCTTCCGGCAGGGGGGTGAGGGCCGAGACGCGTGCCTTGCAGTGTATCTGCACCCCGGCGTCGCGGCAGCCACGCAGCAGGGTCCGCACAATCTGCAATGCGTCCTGCGAACGGGGGAACAGGCAACCCTCTCCCTCTTCGGTGAGGGGGACGCCCTCCTCTTCCCACCAGCGTGCGGTCTGCTGCGGTCCGAAGAGGTGGAAGAGACGCCCCATAAGCCGGTGTCCGCGCGGATAGACGCGGGAAAGGTCGTTCACGCCGGCAAAAGTATTGCTGAGGTTGCAGCGTCCGCCGCCCGTGATGGCCACTTTGGCAAGGGGTTTCGCGCCCGCCTCGTAGATGTGGATGGAGAGGTCGGGCCGCAGGCGGGCGAGCTGGAGGGCGCAGAAACACCCTGCGGCGCCCGCCCCTATGATGGCCACCCGGTGCAGGGTCTCCGTGCGGTAGATCTCTTCAAAGAGGGGCCGGAGGGTCTTTTCGTCCCGGATGAGGGCGCGGAGCCGGGAAAGGGCTTCGGCGTTGGGCGATTCGGGGATCCAGAGACGCAGGTACCCGCCCTCGGCATATTTCTCGTGCAGGTGCTCCAGGGTCCTGTTCCACTGCTCCTCCCGGGGCAGTTCCGGATAGTGGGCGAGCCCGTATTGGATGGTCCTGCGTACAATCTGCTCCGGCACGATGAGCCGGTCGGCTTCGGCCACGATGCGTCCGTAGATGCTCCGGGGTTCCTGCTCCGCCGAGGCCCGGTGGTCTTCGGCCGCCTGGGCGATGGTCTCAATCTGCTCCTCGGAGAACCAGCGGCGCAGTTCCTTCATCTCCCGGATGATGCGTCCGCTTTCCAGATGATGGCGTTCCCGCCCGCAGGCAAGGCCCAGGTCGTGGCAGGCCGCGGCGGTGCGGACCATGTCGGCATCGACCGGATAGCGGGCTGCCAGATCGAGGGCGCGGGCAATCACCGTACGGGCATGATCCTCACGGTGCGCCTTGTCGAAGGCGGCATAGCGGGGAATAACCTCGGTCTCCAGAAAGCGGGCGAGCTCTTCCATATTATTGGATGTCGAGTTCGTACCAGACGGTGCGGTATTCGGGACCCAGTTGCAGCAGGGCGTTCCCCTCGGCGTCGGCCCTTACGGGCACTTCCCGGGTCCGGTCGCCGTTGCCGTCGAGGGCGAAGCAGCGCACGTGGCCGCAGAGGTCGTGCAGACGCAGCGTCGCCTCAATCCCTTCGCAAAGGACAGGCGCGTGGCCTACGGAACCGCCGTCCTGCGGCATGCAGGAGATGAACTCCGTTCCTTTTTTTACATACACCGCTCCGCTGTTGTGGCATACGCCCGTGACGGCAAGCAGGTATTTCCCCACCGGGAGCCGGCCCGAGGGGCTCTTCTGAGCGTCCGGGTTGGTGCAGGTAAGCGAAAGCGTGAGCCAGTCGTTCAGGGTCTTCCCGGGGGTGAGCTCGAGGCCTTCGAAGCGGAAGGAGCGGCCCCGGACGAACCCCGTGAACACCTTGGTACGGGGCGTGTCGGCCTGGAAGAAGCCGGCATCGGGAATGGACCAGTCCCAGAGCAGTTGCCCGCCGGCGCTGCGCACCGACTTTTGGGCGAAAGCCTTCCGCACCGGGGCGGGTACTGCGGAATCGTTCTCTATGAGCGTGCGCTTTCCGGGCGCGAAGAAGCCGGGCTCTTCCTCAAGCCGGCAGCCGGAAACGTAGGCGAGGGGCAGGTTGCGGAGCGGGGAAGAAAAGGGAACCACAGGCAGGGGCTGGGACTGCTGTTTGGCCGCAACGGCGCGGATGCCCTGCTCCTGCGAGGTGCTCAGGGAGCAAATCGTATCGTCGGGGCCTTTCTGCACGTCGCCCCGGACGAACATGGCGTAGCAGGCGGGGAAATGCACCAGTTTCTCGGTGGAGGAACAGAGGTCGAAGAGCGGCGACTCCACTCTCCTGAAATAGTCTGTGTTGTGCGTCCAGGCGAAATGGATGAAGGCCGACCAGTCCTGGAAGGCGCCGAAGGCCGTGGCAAGGAGGTTCCCCTCGGCTGCGTAGGGATTGCTGTTGGGGTGGTCGTATTCGCTGACGGTGAAGGGCTTGCCCAGAACCCTGTCGTGCGCAAGCCGGGTCAGGTTGCTGCCGGGTACGGGGGTGGAAGCAGAGTTCACCAGGGGCGTGGTGCGGATGCGCCAGCTCTTGCTGTTCCAGAACTTGCCGGGGAAGATGGGGTGGTTCCAGTAGCTGTGCGCGTCCACATAGTCCATCCTGCCCTGGATGAGGGGCAGTCCGTAGTGGACCTGCGTGCCCGTGACGCACTGCCGTGCACCCGCCACTTCCTTGATCTCCCGACGCAGGGTGCTGAAGTAGTCGGTCTCTATGGACGCGAGGAACTCCGTGAAATCGAGGGCCCTCTGTTCGGGCAGGGACCATTCTTCCAGGTAGGGCCAGTCGATGTTGCCCTTTTTCAGGCTGGCGCCCTTCGGCCACTGCCATGCGGCGCCCGATACGAGCGAGAGGTCGGCCAGGTCGATGACGCTGCCGGAACTGAAGTGTGAGAATACCAGACGCATGTTTTCATCATCTGCTCCGGGGATGAAACTGAGCACTTGCTCCTTCCACCGGGGGGTGCATTCAATCTCCGTTTTCAGGCCGATTACGTGCCAGGGGTCGTGGTGCTGGCTGAAGCGGACCTCCACGCGGCCGCCTTCGCGGCTCCTGATCTTGAAACGCAGGGTCAGGGGTTCTCCTTTGCGGAAGGTCAGTCCGGTGCGGTACAGCTGAAGGGCGGTGGTGAAGGGGCCGGCATTGCGTACATTGAGGCGCAGGTAGTGGCTTCCCTTGAGGCCGTCTTCCCGCGTGGCGGGCAGGCGCTCCAGACCGGCATCGGCCGAAGCCTGTTTCTGCAGGTCCCAGTTGGGGGTGGCCGCGGCACCGATCGTTCCGTCGGGCAGATATTCCTCGCCGCTTCCCTTCAGGGCCTCGGTCCAGGCCTTGCGGAGCGCGGCGTCGCTGCCGTACTTGCGTTGCAGCCAGCGGTTCCACTGGGCCTTGATCTCGCTGGCGTAGGGCTCGGTGAGGTGCGGGAAGTCGTATTTCGATTTGAACCAGGTGCTCACGATGGAGTTCTCGTTGGCGATCTCCAGCATGGCGATGGCCGGTTCATCCTTGTAGGCGAGGCCCGTGTAGGGGTTCACGTGGCCGAGGATGTCGCGAACGTACTTGCGGTGCAGTTCGACCATGCGCTTGCAGGCCATATCTACGCCGTTGTTGTACCAGGGCAGTTTATCTGCGTTCGGCAGGCCGTTCTGCTCGCCGAACTTGCGGCCGATGTTCAGCTGGAAATAGGTGTAGATGCCTTTTTCCTTGAGTCGGGCGAAGAAGTAGTCGAAACGCTCCAGCTGCTCGGGTTCCAGGAAGGAGTCCGGTTCGGGATAGATCTTGTCTTTGGGGAACTTGTGGTGCACGTAATGGAGCCGGACCAGATTGATGCCGTAGCGGGTGAGCTCTTCCGCCACGCGGTCTGCGTCTTCGTGGCTGGGGAAGCAGCCGGAAAAACAGATATTGGTGCCCAGGAACCTGCGTACCGAGCCCGTCTCGTCCACGAAATGGTCTCCTTCCGCACGAATGAAACCCTCGTTGCCGGCCGGGTCCCGGCGCGTACCGGTCCAGGTCTGCACGTTGGTGAGGTTGTCGGGCGCAGCGTGGGTGGGCTGGAAGGGAAACATCCGTTCAGGCGTCGAAACGGCCAGGATGGCCGCTGCCGCAAGGAGAGAAAGGAGCGATGTCATATCGATTAACTATTGGCATACAAATTTAATCATTTACCATAAAAATGAAGGATTGTATTAAGATTGCATGAATTCCCGTGTCTTTATGATAAACGAAAAGCGTATGAAAAGGATTGCATTGCTGCTCACGACCATTGTTCTGAGCATCCTGGCTTCAGCCCAGGGACAGCGGATTGTCTGCGACGAGACATGCCGCGCCGAGTATCAGAAGACGGAAGCTGCCGCCAAGGCGGCGGAGGCGCCGAAAACCACGGTGAAGACGGAGGCGCCCAAAGCGATGGCCCCCAAGGCCGCCTCGAAACCGGCATCGGTGAAGGCCGCCCCATCGGCCGCCCCGCAAACGCCTCCGGAAGCAACTCCGACCGTGCAGGCTCCCTCCGTGCCCGGCTATGCCGTGGTGTCCCCGGTAGGGCGTACGAGCGTGGAGATGATTACCCAGGCTCCCCGGTTGAGCACGCTTGAAGGAAAGACCATCGCCGTTGTGGGCGTGAGTTTTATGACGGGCGTCACTCATCCCGAGATCAAACGGCTCATCAAAGAGCATTATCCCAAAGCCAAGGTTCTTCTGCTTGACGAAATCGGCTTTGCAGGACCGTACCCGGCCCCCGGCGTGAAACGGAAGCAGAACGAGGAATTTAAGCAGAAGCTGCAGGATATGAAGGTGGATGCCGTCATTTCCGGCAACGGAGGCTGTGGCCTCTGTACGCCCAAGGAAACGGGCTCGTGCATCACCGCCGAATACCTCGGCATCCCGTCGGTGGTCATCGCAGGGCCCGGTTTCGCCGACCAGGCGCGGTATACGGCCCGCAACAACGGTGTTCCCGTGATGCGTGTGGCACAGTATCCCGGCGCGTTCGCGGCCGATTCCGAGGAGACCCTCCTCCGGAACACCCGGGAGATCCTGTGGCCGCAGATCGTGGAAGCGCTCACCAAACCCATTACGGCCGAGGAAAGGGCGCAGGCGGAGAAGAGCGGGAGCGGCGATGTCCGCGACGATGTGTTCTACGGCACGCTGGAAGAAATCGACGCCTATTTCCGCAAGCAGAACTGGACCGACGGCCTTCCCATCGTTCCGCCCACCTTCGAAAAGGTGTCGGACTTCATGCGCTTCACGCCTTATAAATATAATGAAACCGTGGCGGTGCTTCCCATCGCCCATCGCGACACCAAGGCATGGCATGTGGCGGTGAATGCCGTCATGGCAGGTTGCAAACCCGAATACATGCCCATCCTCATCGCTCTCACCAAGGGTCTCGGCGACGGCAATTTCCGCCGCACACTGGCCAGTACGCACGCCTGGGCACCGTATTGCTGGATCAACGGGCCGATTGCGAAGGAACTGGGTATCGACTGCGGCCAAGGTCAGATCAACGAGGAGGCGAACGTCGCCATAGGCCGCTTCATGAACCTGGCGCTCATGAATCTGTGCGGTTATTATGTGAAGCAGGACCGGATGGGTACCTTCGGTTACCCGATGCCCTGGTGCCTGGTTGAGGATGAAGAGGCCTGCCGCCGTGTGGGCTGGCAGCCCTACCACGTGCGGAAGGGCTTCTCGGAGAACGACAGCGTAGTCACGCTGGGGTCCACCCTGCTGTGGGGGAACAATATGGCCCCGTCCACGACCGATCCGCAGAAAGTGATGGAACTGCTGGCCTGGGATATCTCCGAGCGCTGTCAGTTCGCCCTGGGCAGCGGGAAGCAGTACACCTTCAGGACTATCCTGATGACGGAGCCCGTGGCCGCCATCCTGGCGGGCAAGTACCGCTCGCCTGAAGCTCTGGAGAAGGCGCTTATCGGCGCCTCCCGCCGTCCGCTCAAGGAACGCGCCTTCGCGAACTACTATGCCAATCCCGGCAGCCGCAAGGACGGAGGCGAGCACACCCTGCGGCAGTACTCCGCCCATCTGGGCAAGGCGGAAGGGGCCCAGGTGACCGCTACGCCCGCCTGGTATGATTCTCCTGAGAGCGAACAGAAAACCATCCCCACCATGCGGCCCGGGATGACCGCGTTCCTGATTACCGGCGACAGTGCCCGCAACAAGGTGCAGACCATGCCCGGAGGCGGTTACGCCTCGGTTCAGATAGAATTGCCGCGGAATTGGAAGACCCTGCTCAAGGAAAAATGAGAATTCGTTATATTTGCGCTGATGAACGGAGCGCACAAGTCTTTCGCAGATGTTGTGCGGATGTATCAGCAAGCCCTGTACTGGTACATCCGCCGCGTGGTGCTTGTGCATGAGGATGCGGAAGATGTCCTGCAGGAAACCTTTTTGAAGGCGTACAGGCATTTCTGGCAACTGCGCAATCCGGAGACGCTCAAGCCCTGGCTGTTCCGCATTGCCACGAATGAGATGAACCGTTTTTTCAGGAAGCGCACCGAATTATCGTCACTCGAAGACTTGCCGGAAAGCGTCCTGAATCACTATGCGGAGAGCCCGGGGGCAAACGTCTCCCAGACCGCTTCCCGGGTTATTTCTTCGGCGATGCTCCGGATGAGTCCGCTTCAGCGTGAGGTTTTCTGCCTGCGGTATTATGAAGAGCTCGATTACGATGCAATCGCCGCGATCACCGGCGCCGGAAAAAACACGCTGATGGTCAGTTACCACGAAGCGAAGAAAAAGATAGAAAAGCAGATAGACAATGAATGACATTGAACTCAAAACCCCGGAAGGGTATTTTGAAGACAGCTTTGCACGGACCATGTCCGGCGTGGCCGCCATCCGGAAACGGAGGGCAACCGTCCTGGGCTTTGCCTGCGCCCTGGTCCTGGTGACGGGCCTCGCATTCTCGGTCGGGAGGGTCCGTTACGCCCACGAGGAGAAGGCTTACCTCGCCCAGCAGGCGGAACTGGCCGGTCTCGATATCTTTTTGGAAATAAATTGAGCGCGATATGAAAAAGTTACTTCTTATACTGGTGTTGCTGTGTGGCATCCTTCCGGATGCTCCGGGTCAGGGGCCCACGCAGCGTATGAAGGCCATCCATATGGCGGCCCTCCGCATAGCCGACGGCATCGGAGTCCCCGAGGCAAAACGCGCCGACTTTGTGGCGCTCTATCAGGCTTTTAAAAAGGAAAGCGTGGCGGTCCTTTCGGAAAAACCGGCAGTGACGGGAGATGCCGAAAACGATGCGGAGGCGAAGATCCTGTCCGATTTTGACAAGAGTGCGCAGCTCCTTTCCCTGCGGAAAGCTTATTATCAGAAGTTCCGAGCCATCCTGTCACCTTCGCAGATTCAGGCGATGTACGACATGGAAAAGCAGCATTCCGGTCGCTGATGAGGCTGCGCCTTTTTGTCTGTTTCCTGCTTTTGCTGCTCGCCCTTTCCCTGCGCGGGCAGGATTTGCTTCCGGCCGCCAGGATCCGTGCCCGGGCCGGCGGGAAGGCTTTGCCCGCCCTGGGGCTGCCGATCCGGACGGACGGAGGCTACGACCAGATCGTCTACACCCGCGACGGGCGCTGGTTCGGGGCTGACTCGCTGAAGGCCAAACCCCACTGGACCATGTGGATGGTGTTCCCGCAGGGAGAGGCCGGCGCCGGGATGCCGGAGGCCGTGCAGACCGTCTGCCGGTCCTGGGCGACGGAGAAACCGGCCGGACCGGTGTTCGTGGTGGCCGGGCCCGTGCAGGGCGCCCGTTTCGTGTCGCTCTGCACCCGGGCCAAGGGGGCGCTCGGTTGGAAATCGATCGCGTTCGCGCTGCCTCAGGACGGTCCGGAAGCGGGAAAGGACATCTATACCTACAGCTGCAGCGTCAACTGGGTGGAGTTCCTCACCGGTTACAATCTCTATCCCAACCTGCCGTCGTATCTGCAGGAAACGGTTGAGGAAATGACCGCCAGCGAACTCCTGTGCCCCTTCCAGGAGTTCGAACCCGCCATGGACGATGCGCCTGAGCGCGAAATAGATTACGACCGCGAGGAGGATTTCCGGGAAATGTAAGCAATAATCCCTATATTTGTAGGGATATGGCCGAGTCGAACTTCATAGACTACGTGAAATTGCAAAAGAAAACATCGGCCAGAATCCATAAGAAAAACAGCCGCACAATGCTCTGTAAAGGCGATTTCGTTCTACGGCACACCATCGATGCTTTTCGATTCTAACCCCGGATTTTGTTACTTTTTCGCAAAAAATGTTACTCGCTCGTGACCCGAAAACAAATGTAAAATCCGGCAAATAAGTTCATAAAATTGCGATTTGCTTTCAAATCGTTAATGGATATTTCGGGACTTTTGTTACTCTATTGCAAAAGTCCCGAATATTTTTTATATTTGTTTTCAGATATAAATGATTGATTGTCATGGAGAACGAGGACAAAAGCCAAGTAAAGGAGCCTGTAAAGATTCGCTTCAAGGAACTCAAAAACGGGAACCAATCCATATACCTGGACATCTATGTAAATGGAGTCCGGGAGTACGAATTCCTGAACATTTACCTCAAGCCGGAGAAGACCAGGGCAGACAAATTGTGGAACAAAGAGCAGCTCCGCCTCGCCAATGCAGTCAAGGCCGAGCGCATCATCAGCATCCAGAACGGAGAGTTCGGTTTCAAAGATCTCAAACGTACACGGAAACTGAACTTCATCCAGTATCTGGAGAAAATGGCTGAAACCTACGAAGCCAACGGTCAGACGGCCTGTGGCGTGCTGATGCGCAGCGCCATACGGCGGCTGGTCGATTACAAGGGCAAAGTCATCCCCTTTAGTGCAGTCACCAAAGAGTACCTGATCGGCTTCATCGACTACCTTAATAATGAGAAGTACGACTTTGACAAAAAAGGCAGGAAGCGTGCCGACAAGCCACGGAAACTGAGCGGTGTGTACAAAGAAGCCCTTTTCGCCCGCGTGATGGTCGCCCTCAACAAAGCCGAGCGCGAAGGAATCATTCTCAAGAATCCAGGCAAATCCATTGACGCAAGCCTCAAGCCCAGGGCCGAAGAGAAATCCCGCGCCTTCCTCACACTCGATGAAGTCAAGAAAATATCGGAAACCGAATACCGGCCCCAAAATGACATCAAGCCCGCATTCATGTTCGCCTGCTTCACCGGCCTCCGGTACTCCGACATCTACAAACTCACCTGGGGCGAACTCACCGTAGGGCCGGACGGGACGATGCGCCTGGACACCAAGATGAAGAAAACCGGCAAGGACATCTTCATTCCACTCTCCGACAACGCCATCGCCTGGCTTCCGGAGAGAGGCGACGCCACTGACAACGCCCGCATTTTCTTCAAACTTCCTGACCAGGTAGGCAATGCCGATGCCCGCCTCCACACCCTCACCAAGAAAGCCGGTATCAACAAGCACGTCTCCTTCCACGTTGCCCGACACACATTTGCGACGCTTACCCTTACTTACGGAGCCGACCTCTACACCGTCTCAAAACTTCTTGGCCACGCCAATATGCGAACCACGCAGATCTATGCAAAGATCGTGGATGAGAACAAGCGCAAAGCCGTCAACCTCATTCCCAGCTTGTAGAACCCCCGAATAATCAGTATATTCGCACTATGAAAAATGATGCACCGAAAGTCGTGAGAATCCACGACGTGAAAATAGACCAGGAGTACATGCAGTGGCTTGGAGAAATCAAAGCCCGGTATCGCAATGCCCAGATCAAGGCCGCCGTCAAGGTGAACGCTGAACAGTTGCTGTTCAACTGGCAACTGGGACGCGACCTTGTGATGCGCAAGGCAGAGGAAAAATGGGGATCCGGCATTGTCGAACAGGTCAGTCTGGACCTCCAAGCCGCATTCCCGGAATCCAAGGGCTTCAGCACTACGAACTTGTGGCGGATGAAGCAATGGTACATGTTCTATGCTCAGGAATCGCAAAAACTCCCACAACTTGTGGGAGAATTACAAAGAGCTGATTTTCAAAGCGGTAAGAAACTTCCACAACTTGTGGGAGAAATTCACGACCGCATAATAAGCCAGCAGGATGGCGTCGCATTCCCCGAAATATTTGCTTACGTCCCCTGGGGGCATCATGCCGAGATAATCGCCAAGTGCAAAACACTCGAAGAAGCCCTGTTCTACGTCGTTAATTCCGCCTCGGAAGGCTGGAGTCGCAATACCCTGATGAACTGCATCAAGGCAGACTATTTCCATACGTCCGGCGGAGCAATCACTAATTTCAGTGATAAGCTCCCTTCTCCTCAAAGCGAACTGGCTCAAGCCATTACCAAAGACACCTACGATTTCGGTTTCGCATCCCTGAAAAAAGGCTACGAGGAAGAAGAACTTGAGACAGAGCTGGAAAAACATCTCACTGATTTCCTTCTGGAACTTGGAACGGGATTCGCTTACCTGGGCCGACAGAAGCAGATCATCGTGGCAGGAAAGACGAGGAAGTTGGACATGCTTTTCTTTCACATTCCACTCAACTGCTACATCGTTGTTGAACTCAAAGCGGTTCCTTTCCAACCGGAATTCGCCGGAAAACTCAATTTTTACGTCAATGCTGTCGATGACCTCATCAAGACCCCATCCCAGAACCCGACCATCGGCCTTCTGATTTGCAGCAACAAGGACGAAACGGAAGTTCAATACGCGTTCAAAGGCGTTCAGACACCTATGGGAGTCGCATCCTACAACAATATCCAGGTGAAAGAGATCCAGGACCAACTTCCCTCCATTGAAGAACTCAAAAACCGCATCCGGCTGTTGGAAGAAGAACTTGATAAGAAAAAATGAGAGCAAAAGAATTCATTGTAGCAAACGAGGCTACGCTGAAATACCCCGCTGAAATCAGGCAGATCATTGACGAAATGCTTCCCCTGCGTGCCTGCAAACAGTTGACGGTGGACTACTACAACCGAAAACTGATCGCAGACATCCGTCGTCAGGGCTACCTCCTCGCAAAAGACCTATACGAGAAAAACAACGCCATGCAAACGGACGAACCCGCGCAGTTTCAGATGAACGCCGATGAAATCCCAGTTGACATCGCCGCCTCCGTGCGCGAGGAATTATTCGACGTTATCAAGGACGACAAGACCTTCGGCTATCTGTACTTCCTCCTGGGAAATCTCCGGAACAGCCTGCGCCCCTCCAGCCCGATAGACTGCGTGCCAGACGAACAAGGAATCGTCGATGCGCTGAAAATGTCCCGCGATGATTACCCGAAGGCCGACCTCTCCGAGTACCTCGACGACGACATCAACTTCGCCCAGTACCAAGACCTCACAGAGGCCGGTATCACGGATGAAACTAAACTGCTGGATTGGTTCAACAACGCATACCGCATCTACGACGAAATGCGACTGGTCAAATCAAACCCCATCGCCGCCGTCAAGGTATTCCTGGAGGACAGCAGCTATGAAAGCCAAGCGGCAAAGGATCTGACGGGCCGGTTCATCTGCGAGATTATCAGCAGAACAGCACAGGATGACAAGCGGCTCGGACGTATTGAGGAAGAACTGGACCGCCACCTTCCCGACGAATCCTCCCTCCCGGACACGGGCTCTTCCAAGTTCCACCTGCAGCAGAAAAAAGGCCGCAAAACGGATTTTGTCCGCGTGATGAACGTCCTTCTCGAGATGGGATTCATCGTCGATTCCGATGGCGGAAAGGCCACGAAATCGGAGTTCTTCCAGGCCCTTGGCAAACTCCTCAACGAAAACTTCAAAGACTACCAGAACCTCCTCTCCACCACCAAAGGAGCCTCTGTATCAGACCAGAAAGCCCTCACCAAAGTCTTTGAAGATATGCTGGCCAAGCAAAAAGAGATTATCTCCAAATAACGGCAAAATGTTTTTGTACTGAACGTTCACTACAAAAACGGACTGCTTGCCGACTTTTACCTTTGCTCACGATAACCGTCGTGAGCTTTCTTTGTAATATAAGGCGCCAAAAGAAAGAAGCGACACGACATAAACAACAAGATTTATGTCGCAAGAACTTACATTCAACGAACTGCCAGGAGCAGTCGCCGCCCTCATCGATAAAGTCGATGAACTGAAAGAACTTATCCTCTCCCACAAGGAAGAGAGCCAACAGGTAATTGAAGACAAATGGTTCGACCTTGACCAGCTGATCGCTTACCTGCCCGAGCATCCCGCCAAATCCACGGTCTACGGCTGGGTATGTGACAACCTCATACCCTACAGCAAAACGGGAAAACGCTTGAGATTCAAAAAGTCCGAAATCGACGCCTGGCTCTCGCAGAATGCGCATAAAACGGACACCGACCTTCAGGTGGACGCCCTCAACTTCACCATGGAAAGAAAAGGAGGTCTGAGATGAAACAGCCCCGCCTCCTCGGAGATATCATGAAAGAATACCTCCTCGAATCCGACGACGACTTCGCCGT